>NZ_SJPX01000002.1:1200000-1500000 GCF_007860175.1 Rubripirellula reticaptiva
CCTTGCGGTCTACCGTGAACTCGACGCGGCTAGTCGACGTTTGTTTCTCTTTGTCAGCAAGGTGCTGTCGAGGCGAACGCATTTGCGAGCGATCGGGTTGGAGCAACTCGCCACGGACTTGCTTGGCTTCAGCCCCACGTTGGCGCCGCGTGAGATGAAGGCGAAGGTGAAGCGCTGTCTTAAGCGGCTAATGGACCTTCACGTGCTTGCGGATGCGGAAGTGTTCAAGACCAATTGCGGCAATCAGTTTGTACGACTGCATCGCGGCCCCTACTTTCAGATGGCCAAGCAGGGTAGCTACCGACATTCTCCGGTCGACTCCCCTACTCTGGATACACTTCGCGAGATTGGTTTTGAGGACGGGCCAGCGATTCGTATGATTCAGCGTTTCTCCCCTCGCCTACTCAACGAATGGTGTGACATTACCCAAGCCGCCATTGAACGGCACGGAATGTCATTCTTCCATAAAAGCCCAATGGCGTTTTTGGTGGACTCACTCGACAAAGCTTCAAAAGGCAATCGAACGCCTCCGGACTGGTGGGCGGATCTGAAGCGAAAAGAAGCCAAGCTTCATGAGATGACTCCGCAAAGCAATGAAGTATTTCAAAAAGTCCGAGCAGAAATTTTCCGAGACCAAGTTACCTCGAAGATCCAGGATTCCTCCCCCACTTCCGTCTCTTCAGCGAGTGATATCTTGAGATCAGTTGGATAGATTCAAAGGCAAGATCATTTGTTTTCAAGTACTTACTTTGTACAAGTACTTTGGGGCCTCCCCTCACCTGTGCTCAGACTTCCCTATTTTGGCTGTAAATTCGGCGACTTAGATGAGATTGCGTTACGCGAATGGGGCATATTCTGTGACGTGAGCGACACGCATTTTCGTCGATCTGAGACGGGAGCGACACGCCTTTTCGCGTGATTCGCGTGACGGGACCGACACCCGTCACTGAAGTTATCCACAGCCTCCGGCTTTCTGGATTTCGGCAACTAGACTGGTGGGGAACCCCAAATCTTGGACCAAATTTCATGGCTTTTCTCGACTCAACCGACTGGCAGATCCATCCGTTTCTACGCGATGAGTTGGTTGCTGCTACCTTCGGCGATTTCTACATGCTCGACGTCTTCGAGCGGTCGATGGAACTGCTGCATCGTCACCTCCGCAAGGGAACGATCCTAGAGCACACCAAACGCATCCTGAGCGAATATCCGCCGATTGAACTCACCGATCCTCTGAACGGCTACAAATCGGCTGATCTGACGGATTTGTTTAAGCTTGGCAAGTTTCGCTATGACGGGGATGAGAATCGACTTTGCATTTGGTCAATGCGGCACGAACATTGTGACTTTGCCGTCGGCTCAGCTTGGCTGAATGACAACAACATCGAAATGAACTGGCGTTACTTTCTTGAAGAAGCTGAAGAGAATAACGTTGTATTCCCGAATGAGCCAATCGGTCGCGAGCGGTTGGCGTGGGAAGTTGCAGGAATTGTGCTGCACGAAGTCGTACACAATCAGGGATTCGCGCATCCAGACTACAGGGAAGTGATTGACGGCAACGCGGCGAAACTTCCGAATCTGGTCGAAGCGAGAGAATCAGAGTTTGATCCGCAATATGAATACTTCAGGTCATTACCCTGTGTCGCCGAACAAGCGGTTTACCTAATCGCAAAAGACGATTTTGCTGGCACCAACTTTGATCCGTCGCGGAATCGCCGTTGGCCCACGCCGTGCGCCTGTCATGTTCGGCGTCGGCCAAAGACGGATGGACCGTTCGGGGGAATGCCTCTCGAACTGCCGATGAGCAATGATCGTGATAAATCAGTTGGAGTTCGTGGCCATCAAGACGGTCGCTGAACGTGATGACAGATTCGTTTCGGATCTCTTGGGCATCCAACGTTGCATGGCCCGAAAAATTCCGATGTTTGCTTCAACGCAGGCGAGCAAATCGTGTCGAACCGTTTGTCGCAGCTCAACGCCAAAATAGTCCGCAAGTGTTGCAAATCTGAAATCGCTAATAGGTGTCATTTGTCTGTCTTCGTAAAGAAGCCAAGTCGCTCGCTGCATCGTACATAGGGGACGCATTGAGGCAGGGAAGAACGCGTGATGACGTGCGAACCAGGCATCTAGAAACGCTGATTTCATGGTTGCATCGTAGGCAACTAACTGAGCAAACGGTGAGTCGGTTTCGTCGTCCGCGAACTGACCCATGGCTGAATGCCTGCGCAAGAAGCTTTGCGCGCGTTGTAGAGCATCGAGTTCAGGTAATGCGAAATGGCGCCACGTCCGTCGGTCATATATTCCGCCGAACAACGACTTTTGTTCCACATCTTTTTGCCGGAAGCGGATCTTCGTTTCAAAGCGATCTATTTCGCCAAAGTGCTCGTCGACGGCGATCGCCGCAAACTGGATGATTGGATGAGTCAGTTCATTTCCCGCTACGATGAGATCGAAGAAGACTAACCGCTGATCAACTGTTTTTGGCTCCATACAACGCAGGTACCATTTCCCGGCTTGATTGTCCATGAAACGCAAGACGTACAAGTAAAATGAAGTTTGGATCGCCTTAGTGCAGGGATAAAAACGACGCTATGCTCATTATCCTTGCTTAACTCTCGGGTTGCGCTATGGAAAATGTAGAGGCTGGGCTCGGATTCCCGGCTTCGGCTGTCGCTTTCGTTAAACGCGCTGCTGCGAGTGTGCCGCAACTTCGGCATGCCAGTGGTGGCACGCACGACAAACTTTGATAGCCAATCGCACCCGGTAAACCTTGGCTTACCACCAAGGCTAAGGGCATGGAGTTAACCTCCCGTGACGCGATTGGCCCGTAGAGCTGGATGCATCGAGAGGTGCTTGTCCAGTTCGACGGAGGCTTCGTTGAGTAATCCGGTTTTGACTATCGGGCCTCGTATGTCCGAGAAATCTCACCGAGTAATACAACGATTCGATCCGATGAGATTGATCCCGCTGGGGACTGTATTCCA
This sequence comes from Rubripirellula reticaptiva, assembly GCF_007860175.1. NCBI lineage: Bacteria > Pseudomonadati > Planctomycetota > Planctomycetia > Pirellulales > Pirellulaceae > Rubripirellula > Rubripirellula reticaptiva. Next base: position 1,202,982 of record NZ_SJPX01000002.1, read on the forward strand.
GATCGGGGGCGATGCGGAAAAACCTCGCCGCGTTCTTGTCGAACGCGATCCGAGGCCGTCAATCTCCAAAGCAGGTGAGGTTTAATCATGAGAATGATGAGTAATCCTGCACACGGGGTTCGGGGTCATCGACTTCGTTCAACGTGTCCGACGTGGGGAGCTTCGAGCCTGGCGACAGGCCGAACCGAGCGTGACTTGACTCGGGGACCGCTGGCAAATCCAGCGGCTGCGAATAGCTCAACCATGAAAGGCCCGCGAGGGCTTGTCGGTGAACTTTGCGAAAGACGCTGCCGAGCAGCGAAAGACCTTGGTCGATGGGTAAGGGGATGCTTCCATGTTCGGTCCCCAGAAATGCGAGACGGTTCAATTGAACTTGAGTCGCTAAACGATGCTAGCTCTGACGAGCCATGCATACGGCCAACGTCCCTCCCGCTAAAACGGGATAGCGACGTGATTCGCAAGGTGAAGGAATTGACTAACGCAGGAAGTTCAGCGGCAGCCGGTGTGGTTACCGGTGCCCGGAGCGAGTGCAAGCTCGCGAGTCATCCGGGTGTTTCAAACGCCGTTGAATGGGAGTGTGGTCCAAGTAGAGAGTCGAACGAGAATCGGGCGGAAGCTCGATTTTTTGTTTGGGCGATGTATCCGGCAAGGCAGTCGGAACTCGTTGCTGTCGTAACAGATGGTGCTGACGGCCATAGCACGACGAAAGGACTGACGGGCAGTATCTAGCTGTCAAAGTTTTGTGTTGATGACTGAGTTTTCAGTCAACGATCCTTGAAAGGGCGCGAGCGGCCTCAGAAGACCTGTATTGACGTACGGGCCTTCTGAGGCGGCGGATCGACGGCGGACAAGAGGAGTGCGTCTGCACTCAACTTGTCCGCCGGCCGGTTTTTTTGGGTGACGGGCAGTATGAATTAGCGTGGGCCAATTCAAGAATATGGTTCCGCGCAATTTGAAATTGCTGCCGTGTGCGGAGCTTTACGCTTGGCGAAACGCATCTGTCTGCGTCGAAGCCTGACGTTTGCTCAAACTGCACGACTCGTGTTGTCATTTCGGTTCGCGGCTTTCTGGAGGGATTGTGCCTTAAACAATCCTTCCCATTTGGTCTTTCCCAGTTCGGCAAGGAGGCACATGAAATATCGCGTCGAAGCAACTTCAATCCAGGGATTCGTTCAGCAAATCGCCTGTTCATATCTTCGTCACGGGTACTGGTTTTACGTGCGAGGGTTTATTCCACTCGACAAGGATCCGTCGATCATCGACGCCAAATTGCTTACAAAGTACAAAATTGACGTGAGCGAATCGACGCGAGCGCGCCGCAAGAAGTCAGGACGAGCAAATCTACAGCTAATCCGTCATCAACACGTTTTTGTCATTTTGGCGACAAAGGGGATTCATCAATTCTACAAAGAAGAGGCAAATGCGATTCAAGATATCCGGCGCAGGCCACTTCAGTACGCAGGATATAGTGTCAGCTACAAACCGGGTGGTCGCAAGAAGGACGGCAGTCGCGATGATAAGTGGCATGCGCACGTTGCGATGACTCGTGATCTCTACCTTAATCTGAAAGCAACGTTCACTGAGCGAGCAAGAGTGGAGTCTGTCGCGAAGCTCGCGCTTGCCTTTTATGAATTGCCGATTGCTCCATACGCACCGGTGCGACGTCAACTGTTGACGATTCATCGCGAGGTGAACCGCATCCGAAAGCTTGCGGGAAAGCAAACTGTGCCAATTGATGTTCTACCGCTTCGTCGACGGGTTGTTCGGCCGTTCGAGCACCGTAGAGAGAAGAACACGAGTGCAAAGTAATGTTTGCACCAGCCTTTGTTTTCTATTTCCTGACAGGTGGATGCCTCATTCTGGCCCATCCAAAAGAGTTCGCGTATTTTGCAGTCGCATTTTTGGTAGTGAAGCTAATCCGCTGCTTGTGACAGGCGCCAAACGCGAGGTGCGCTCGAGCGAATTTGGCCGGACGGATGATATTGCCCCGCAGCGTGTCACGGACTACACTGTATCGCCACGCTAGCCTACTTCTTGGATTTGCGATTTCCCTGATGTTTCGTCTGCTTCTTCTATCGTTCATCGCGCTGCGGGTAATTGCTTGTCCCGTGTGTTGTGCAATGGAGGGATGTCATGCGGATGGCGTTGAGGCTGCGGTCACGCATTCGTGCTCTTGCTCCAAGAACCAGGACGAACCGTGTGGAGAGAGCGAAATGCCGCCCATGGATTCGCCTTGTCCGTGTGAATCCGGATGTGAGTGCCAGATCACACCAGAGATGGGGCATCGGGTAGCGATCGACGTTCAGTCGATGCTGGACTTTGCGCCGCTTTGTTTGGACACGCTTGATCTGCCGGAAGCTCTCGTGGTTCGGTTCGAGGAACAACCTCGCCGACTTGATCTGCCTACGGGTCGATCGGTGCGTATTGCGCACGCTTCTCTTTTAATCTAGGTCGCTGCTGGCCGTCGCTCGCTAACCAGCGAACTGCGTTGCTGTTACCAAATTTGGTTCGTCGCTGCGCGGTTTGATTTGACTTGTCTGGTTGGCCTGCACCCACGGTTCGTGCTTGGGATCGCAACGGTTGCGATTCGAGCTTGTCCAATCTTTTGCCAGCAGGAGTCGTTCCATGAGTCATTCCATTGTTGATGCGCCGAAACAGAACGCGTCGTGTCATCCGGCGGAGCCGTCCGTCAAAGGTCATCAGGTCGATACAGCCGAGCCTGAGAAGGCAAAGAAAACAGAGCAAGGCAGACCGCTCCGGCGAGGGCTGTCACTTGTACTGAGCAGCATCGGGCCGACGTTGGTCCTGATCGGCTTTGCTGCCGTCTTCTACTACGGGCACCACAACGATTGGCGAATTCCTAAGTTCGCCGCTTTGACTGGGAGTGTCGAGACGGTCGCCGACGATTGGTGTGAAGAACACGCCGTGCCTGAATCCATTTGTGTCGAGTGTGATCCCACCCTGATGCCCAAAGGCCCCGACTACGGTTGGTGCGAGGTACATGGCGTTCACAACTGCGTGCTTGATCATCCCGATGTAGCACAGATAAAGGAGACGCCGTCGATATTGCCAAGCGATCTTGAGCGAGCCGCTCGCGCTTTGGCCGTGGCTCCGCGAAAAGAGAACAACAGTGCCTGCAAGATTTACCAGACCCGGATTCAGTTCGCTTCTATTGAGTCAGTGAAGCAGGCTGGCGTTGATGTGGAATTGATTGAACGTGCTCCGATTGTCGAAGCGATCACTGGCAGCGGGGAGATTGTTTACGACCCCACGAAGCAAGCGAGCTTGGCATCGCGAGTTCCCGGCAGCGTTTGGTTGGTAACCAAGGGCGTTGGTGATTTGGTCACCAAGGGGGAAGTTCTCGCCGTCGTGGATGCGGCACAAGTCGGTGATCTAAAAACGAATCTACTGCGGGCGTTGGCCGAAGAAAACCTGCAACGACAAAACGTCTCGCGGCTTAATCAAGCTCGAAGTGCAATTGCGGGGTCGCGGATTCTCGATGCTGAAGCTGCCCTGTCCAAAGCTCAAGCGGATGTGCTGTCCTCTGAACAGTCGTTGCGAAATCTTGGATTTCCGATCGACACCGAATCGCTGCGAGGACTGTCTGAGCGACAAGTCCTCGACAATCTGCGCTTGCTCGGAATTCCCGATGAGATTCGCGCCCAACTTAACAGCAAGACAATCACGTCGAACTTAATCCCGATCGTTTCGCCGATCGAAGGCTTCGTGACGCAACGGCATGTTGCTCCGGGTGAAGTCGTTGACCCGACTCGCATTCTGTTTGAAGTCGCGAACACCAGCCAGATGTGGCTCACACTCAATGTTCCACTAGAGAACATGGATCAGCTTGCTGTCGGGCAACCCATTCGCTTTCAAGCCGATGGCAGTCGCTATGAAGTGGAAGGCAAGTTGGACTGGATCAGCACGGCGGCGGACTCGCAAACGCGGATGGTGCAGGTGCGAGCAATGCTGCCGAACGTTGACGGCAAGTTACGAAGCGAAACGTTCGGTACGGGCCAAATCATTTTGAGGGAAGAGTCAGACGCCATCGTGATTCCCAAAGGATCGTCGCACTGGGAAGGTTGCTGCCAAGTTGTTTTCGTGCGTGACAAACATTACTTCGACAGTCCCGACAGTTTCAAAGTCTTTCACGTCCGTTCGGTACGCTTGGGTGCAACGAACGGGAAATTCACGGAAGTCATTTCTGGTGTGCTTCCCGGTGAAGTGATCGCCGCAGCGGGCAGTGACGTGCTGCGAGCGCAGTTACTAAAAAACAATCTTGGTGCAGGCTGCGACTGCGTCGCAGAATAAAGGAGAGCACGGATGCTAAATTGGCTAATCGACGTATCACTGCGCCATCGTGCGCTCGTGATTCTAACGGCGGCGTTGTTCGCGGTTGTAGGCGTGTTCTCACTCCAACAGCTCGATATCGACGCATTCCCGGACACCACACCGGTTCAAATTCAGATCAACACGGTCGCCCCGTCGCTGGCGTCTGAAGAAATCGAACGGCAGATCACCTTTCCCGTCGAGCAGGCAATCAGCGGATTGCCGGGACTCCACGAATTACGTTCGATCTCCAAGTTCGGTCTGTCACAGGTCGTGGTCATTTTTGATGATGGCATCGACATCTATTTTGCTCGTCAGTTGATTAACGAACGGTTGTCCACAGTCGAGCTACCCGACGGTATCAGCCGACCGCAGATGGGTCCGGTCTCGACCGGTTTGGGCGAAGTTTTTCACTACGTTCTGGTTTACGACGGTGTTGACTTCTCGGAAGCCTCTCAGGCCGAGCGTGTCAAACGCATGACCGAATTGCGAACAATTCATGACTGGGTGGTCAAGCCACAATTGCGATCGGTTCGAGGTGTGGCCGAAGTGAACAGTTGGGGCGGGTACGAGAAGCAATATCAGATTCGTCTCGATCCCGAAGGGCTGTTCAAGTACGGCCTGACCTTCGAGCAGGTATCTGATGCAATTGAAACGAACAACGAGAATGTCGGCGGCGGTACGGTCACTGACGGCAGCGAAATGCTGCTGGTGCATGGAATTGGCCGAACGGTCAATATCAAGGAGATCGAAGACATCGTCATCACTTCCAAGGATGGCGTGCCAGTTCGCATTCGCGACGTCGCCGATGTGATGATTGGGCATGAGATTCGGCGGGGCGCGGTCACGGCAAACGGTCGCGGTGAAGCGGTATTGGGGTTGGGCTTCATGCTGATGGGCGAAAACAGCCACGACGTCACTTGGGCCATCAAAGAAAAGATCGAAGGTATTCAGGAATCGCTCCCTGCTGGCGTCAAGATTCAAACAGTCTATGACCGTACCGAGCTAATTGACCATGTCATTCACACGGTTCAGAAGAATCTGTTCGAGGGCGGTTTGCTGGTCGTTGCAGTGTTGTTCATTTTCCTGGGAAATCTGCGAGCAGGAATCATTGTGGCGCTCGCAATTCCGCTGTCGATGCTGTTCGCGTTCTCAGGAATGCTGAAGTTCGGCATTGCTGCCAGTTTGCTTAGCCTCGGTGCCATCGACTTTGGATTGGTCGTCGATAGTTCAGTCGTGATGATCGAGAACTGCGTTCGTTGCTTGGCGCACAAGTCGGACGGTCGCAGTCGCTTGCAGATCATTCGCGATGCGGCGGTTGAGGTTCGCAAGCCGACCATGTTTGGCGAACTGATCATCATGATCGTCTACTTGCCGATCCTGACGCTCGAAGGCATCGAGGGCAAGCTGTTCCGACCGATGGCAATGACCGTGATTATGGCTCTTGCCGGGTCGATGGTTCTTTCACTGACACTGATGCCCGTGTTGGCGAGTCTGTTCCTTCCCAAGAACATCAAGGAAACCGAGCCGCTACTGATTCGCGTGTTAAAACGCCTCTACGCGCCGGTGTTGCGGTTCACGATGCACCACAAGACGTTCATTATCGGATCGGCCCTGTTGTTACTCGTAACCGTGTTTGGCCTCGTCGCTCCGAATCTCGGCAGCGAGTTCGTCCCACGACTTTCTGAAGGTGCTATCACAATCAACGTGGTGCGACTGGCGGGGACGACGTTGGAAGAATCCATGCGTTACAATACGAAAATGGAACAGGTCATTCTGGAAAAGTTTCCGGATGAAGTCGCACAGGTCTGGAGTCGCATCGGAACGGCGGAGGTGGCGACCGACCCAATGGGTACGGAGTTGACCGACTTGTTTCTGACGCTGCATCCACGTGAGAAATGGACGCGCGCCGAGACGCAGGATGAATTGGTGATCAAGGTGCAGGAAGAGCTGCGTGATCTACCCGGTCCGCGATTGGCGATGTCGCAGCCGATTGAAATGCGAATGAACGAAATGATCTCCGGTGTACGCTCGGATGTCGCCGCGATTCTTTACGGCGATGACTTGGACGTGATGGTGGAGAAAGCCGAAGAAATTGAGCGGGCACTCAACTCGATTCCCGGTTCGGAAGACGTGAAAGTCGAACAGGTTTCTGGCCAGCCGGTTCTGCAAATTCGCATCAACCAAGACCAGATCGCTCGCTACGGAGTCCCCGCCAGCACGGTCATGAATCTTGTCCGCTCTTTGGGCACGCATAACGTCGGCGAAGTCTACGAAGGCCAATTGCGGTTTCCACTGATCATCCGACTGCCCGAAGAAGCTCGCGCTAATCCGGAGGCCATCAAGCAAATCTTGGTTGCCACGCCATCTGGCGAACGTATCCCGCTTTCCCGACTGGCCACGATCGAAACCGTGGAAGGTTGGAACACGATCAAGCGAGATTGGTATCAACGACGAATCACAATTGAATCGAATGTCCGTGGTCGCGACTTGGGCAGCTTCGTTGCCGAAGCTCAACGTGTGGTTGCTGAAAAGGTGCAATTGCCCGCCGGACGCTACCGCATCGAATGGGGTGGGCAATTCGAGAATCTACAGCGTGCTCAAACCCGCCTGATGATCGTGGTGCCAATTGCACTCCTAATGATTCTCTCGCTGCTTTACATGACCTATCGCAACTGGGTTGACTCGTTCCGAGTCTTTACAGGCGTTCCATTCGCGTGGATTGGCGGGATTCTGGCGTTGTGGATTCGCGACATGCCGTTTTCGATTTCGGCAGCGGTTGGATTCATCGCATTGTCCGGAGTCGCGGTGCTCGATGACATGCTGCTTGTGTCAACGATTCGGCAACTGCGACGAAAAGGGCGATCACTTGACGAAGCGGTCGAAGAGGCCGCGATGACACGATTGCGTCCAATCTTGATGACGACGCTCGTGGCGAGCCTTGGATTCGTCCCGATGGCATTCAGCACCGGGATGGGCGCCGAAGTGCAACGACCACTGGCAACGGTGGTCATTGGCGGCGTGTGCAGCGCGATGGTGATGAGTTTGCTCGTGCTTCGAGTGCTCTACGTCGTGTTCAACACGCCGATGGAAAAACTGCGCAGTGATGCTGATGCAGGTGATGACGACGACGGAGACGATGACGGTCATCGTCTTGAACCCCATGAACCGATTGACCCGGATATCAGGCGCGCGTCTGAAACGGCATCGGTCTAACTTTAGTTCGGCCATGCCGAAGGAGAATTTTACGATGACGATGATGAATTGGATGACTAGCTTCAAAGGCATCTCGCTCGCAACCATCGCCGCCATGGCGATCGGATTGAGTGGATGCAATAAAGACCAAGTCACAAGCGACGGTGCAGCAGATCCCGTCGCGGCAACCAACGTCGATCACAGCCACGGTGGTTGGTGGTGCGTCGAACATGGCGTGCCTGAGGAAGAATGTGCGCTCTGCGACAAGTCGCTGGTGTCGAAGTTCAAGGAGGATGGAGATTGGTGCGACGAGCACGATCGACCAGAATCGCAATGTTTCATTTGCAGCCCTGCACGATTCGACAAATTCGCAATGCGATACGAAGCCAAAACGGGCCAGAAGCCACCGCAACCGGAGGAGTAGAACTGCCCAGCGTAGTGGCTGAGGCGTCGTCTGTTTCTGACCAAGCGGTCAGATAACGCCGCCTTAGCGTTACGCCAAACTATCAATGCGGGAACGACTTAAATGATCTGGTCTGCCAAGCTCTCAATAGCGCTGCTAACCGTTGTTGCGGTTCTCCAAATTGGATGCGGCTCTCGCGTTGCAGAGAAACCATTGGATAATTCACAAGCGGATGGCATCAAACCTGTCCAGTTGACCGATGCGAATTTCCAAACGGAGGTGATCGAGTCGGATCTGCCGGTATTGGTCGATATGTGGGCTCCATGGTGCGGGCCGTGCATCGAAATGAAACCCACGTTGCGACTGGTCACGGAAGAACTGACTGGTCAAGCCAAGGTTGCGGAACTCAATATCGACGAGAACCCATTCATCAAAGAAAAGTATGGTATCGACCGCTATCCGACGCTGCTGATCTTTCGGAATGGCGAAGAAGTCGATCGTTTGAGTGGTGAAAAAACTGAAGGCGAGCTAATAGAAGCTCTTTCGCCGTTTCTCAGTTCGTCAATCGAAGCAGACGACGACACGAGCCCCAGGGATAAGCATGACTGACTGCGGATGCGAATTGGAAGCAGAAGGCGACGCACAGCGAAGGACGCTGCGCGTGGTGCTGGCAATCAACGCTGCAATGTTTGTCGTCGAGATTATCGCTGGCGTGCTTGCCAGTTCGACGGGTCTGATCGCGGACTCACTCGACATGCTGGCCGACGCCAGCGTCTACGCAATCAGCCTGTACGCCGTTGGTCGTGCCGCCAACATCCGCCGTAACGCCGCGACTGCCAGCGGCGTGTTGCAACTGGCACTCGGCTTTGGTGTTTTGATCGAAGCGGTTCGCCGCTTTATCGGTGGCGGGGAACCGATCGGCGTTGCGATGATGGCGATGGGCTTCATTGCTTTGATCGCCAATTCTTTTTGCCTGTGGCTGATCGCCAAACACAAAAGTGGTGATGTCAACTTTCGAGCATCTTACATCTTCTCGGCGAACGACGTGATCGCCAACATTGGCGTCATCGTCTCGGGCCTCATCGTCAAACTCTCCGGCTCGCAAATCCCCGACCTGGTCATCGGAATCCTGATCACCAGCGTCGTTGTGCGAGGTGGCATCAAGATTCTCAGGATGGCCGGTTCCGGCGAAGAAGCGAGTTAAGCGGTGACGGTAGGTTCCTTCGCTGCGTCAACTGACGGTAAGAGATGGACTTCCCAAAGCTGTTAGGCTTGGTGGTGGTCCGTCCATTCTGATTGGGCCGTTGTTCGTGGGTGGACTGCTTGGCTGTGCTGGACGGTCGCGAGGAGCTTCGTAGCGTGGAAGCTCGGGAACTGCATTGCGGTTGGGAAGCGTTGGTGCAGTCATCGGCTGACGATCGGGCGTGCCGAAAGTGACGGCGGGGTTTCGGGGACTTGGATTCACAGGGCCGTGTGCGTGACCATCGTGTGAATGGTCGCCATGATCATGGCCATCGTTGGCATGGTGGCCGTGGTCATTATAGGAACCCGTCGCGCCGTTTGGAATTTCATACTGACGGGGTGCGTCGAGGTAGGGTGCATCCTGATGGGGTGGAATCTGTTGGGACAATCCACCTAGTGCGGGCTGGTTGTACTGCAACGGGCAACCGACATCGTCGGGGCAGTACACGCTGTTGTTGCTGTGATATTGGTTCAGCGGCATGTCGACGTATCCGAGAGCGATCGGGGCGTGACCGTGATGGCTGTCTTGGTAGTGGTACGAGTCGTGCGCATAGTGATGACCGCCCTGGTAGTGCCCGTAAAAATGTCCGTGGTCGGTATGGTGATGAGCTCCATGACCATGTCCATGCCAGTGCTGAGCAGCTGCTGGTTGTATTTGCGAAAAGGCAGCGAAAGCGAATGCGGCGAGCGCAACAACGGCGTGTTTCGGCATGTTTTTCATTTCGTTGTAAGTTTTGCACAGAGACAAGAAGACTGAAACAAGAAGGACGGACGAGACTTGCTCGCCCATCCAGTTGATTCAGAACGGTCGGTAACATTCGCAAGCGAACAACGCTTGATTAGTGATGGCCGCCAGCACCTAGAACATGGAAGCGTCCGATATCAAGGTGCAATCCACCGCGTTGACGATAAGGTTGTGATCGGTAGGTAGGAGAGTACTGTTGCTGGTATTGCGGTTGATAGCTCGGTTGGTACGTTTGGCCGTATCCATAACCGCCGTAGTTCGATGAATAGCCGTAATTGCCATAGGTTTGAACGGGTGCTTGAGCGTAGCCGCCATGGTGACCGCCACCGTGATGGCCGCCGGAGTAGACGTGGTGTCCACCGTGACCACCATGAAAGTAGTCGCTAGCGGTGGCACCGGTATTTCCGGCAAAGGCGAACAATCCTGCTGCGAGAGCGGCAATTGCGAAGGCACGATTCATAAGGTTCAGTCCTGACATTCGAGGGGAGGTTCACGGCAAGTGCCGCTGGCTAGCCTTCTAACGCATTGCGTGTGCCAAACCGAAAAACCAACGATTCATGAGGCTTCACCAATCCTATGTCATCGAAATGACTGCTCAGTGACTCCATTCTGATGACAAAGCGAGACTCGATCGGTAAATTTACTTAGTTGCCGCCCCTCGTGTGGATGGATACGATTAACCTTGTGGGTGATGTGAATAATCCGACGGATTGTGATTGCCCCGCAAAAATCCCCCCGCAAGGAGTTTGGTTCGATGAAGATTCTTCTCTCAGCAGCCGTTGCCGTCATGGCGTTGGCGACTACCGCTCAAGCCCAGTGGGTCGTGCCACACACCACCACGCATCACCACAATGTGCCGCACACGACGACACACACTGATTACGTCCAGCATGGCAATCACGTCGATGCGGTGCCTCACACGACGACTCACATTGATCGCGTTCCCCACACGACGACGCATTTTGACAATGTCTCGCCCTACGGCAGCCAACCGATTTACAATCAACCCTATCGCTCGTCCCGTCCAGTGATTCAAGGACAATACATTCAGGGTCAGACCTATCCGCAACAGGGGCGGGTGATCTATCAAAATGGCATTCAGCAAAGCGGATACGTTCAACCGTACCAATCGTACCGTCCCAGCTATCAGTCCAGCGGCCACCTCCACACGCAAACTCACACGGATTACGTTCCCCACACGCAAACGCATATCGACTACCAACGGCATGGCAATCACTTGCACGCCGTTCCCCACACCACGACGCACATTGACGCGGTTCCTCATACGACCACGAATATTCATTACGGTCACCACTGAGATCGGCCGAGAAGCGTCAGCAACCAATTGCCTCCGTCGGAATGGAATCCGACGCTTGATGGCTGAGTTTTAGCATCTTCTGCGGGCTTCTTCCGCACAACCGTTACCACCGGACTCGGATCAGGTGGGATGAGACGGACTACAGCGATTCGATTCGATGTTTCGCTTGTACCAAACCGATGGAAAACAGCGGCTGGTCTATTTTTTCACGGAGGAAAATGCGGTGATCGCATCCCAACCGACCAGCAATCGTTTTCGTCAATCGCGACGTCGGCGATTGCGTGCGGTCTTGAGTATGACATTGACGCTGGGTTCAGCGATGAGTTTCACGGCGGGTTGCCAGAGTGTTGGCAATCACGTTGCGACATCAGCTCACAATCCCACAATGCTTCAATCGAGTGAAGCGAACGTCGCCTCGACACCGGCGACGGCCATCGTTGCGGCACCCGTGATCACGGTCGCGTACAACGACAAGTCGGATGACGACAAACCCGTTGCAACGGAAGAGGATGATTCCGATAAGGAGTCCGCCGGTTCCTTGCGAGACATCATGGCGCTGGATTCGCCCGAACAGTCGCTCAGCGAAGTCGCCGTTGTGCCATTTTCAACCGGCAATGAGTACTACCTCAGCGAACAGCCCGCCGGATTGACGCTCGAAGCGATCGAGTCGATGGCTTTGGCGAACAATCCGACCATCGCTGAATTGGTCGCGACAACGCAAAAAGCCGCGGGTTTCAAATGCCAAGTCGGGCTGCGTGCCAACCCTGTACTCGGCTACAGCGCTGTCCAACTCGCCGACCAAGGTACCGATCAGCACTCGGTGTTCATCTCACAAACAATCATTACCGGCGATAAATTGGCATTGAACCGCGCCGTGCTCAATGAAGCCTTGCGTGCTCAACTCATGCAGCTCGAAGCCCAGAAATATCGCATCGCGACTGACATTCGTATCACGTTCTACGATGCCTTGGCGGCACAGCAACGAGTGAATTTGATCCGCGATTTCCAATCGGTCGCTGACAAGGGAGTCGATATAGCCGAGCAACTCAAAGAGGCACAAGAAGGCTCGCAACTGGAAATCGTCCAAGCAAGGGTTCAAAAGAACGAGATTGACTTGGCCCTCCGGCAAGCCCAGATTCGTTTCGACGCCGCGTGGCGAGAGATGGCCGCCTTGGCTGGCAACCCTGACATGATGCCCGTTCCACTCCAAGGGACACTGCCCAACACGGAAACCACCTTGGACTGGTCGATCGTTGCATCCACGATGATTGCATCCAGCCCCGAAGTACAGTCGGCGCAGGCGAGAATCAATCAAGCCAGAGCCAATCTTTGCCGCCAACAGGTTCAGCCGATTCCGAACTTAGATTTGCAACTCGCCTCGGGTTATGACAACGGAACGGACAACGGCATGATTAACTTTCAAGTCGGAGCACCGATCCCCGTCTTCAACAAAAACCAAGGCAACATCTCGGCGGCCCGCGCTGAGTATGTGCGTGCGTCACGCGAACTCGAACGAATCGAAAACTCGATCAAGGCACGCTTGGCCCAGGTTTCGCGAGACTACGATTCATCACTGGTCGCCGTCGAGCAGTATTCCAGGGACATCCTGCCCAACTCAGAAGACGGTTTGAAGCTCGCCGAGCTTGCCTACAAAGCTGGCGAGACAAGCTTTGTTCAAGTCCTGGTGGCCCGCCGAACTTACTTTGACACGAACTTGCAGTACATCGTTTCGCAGCAGCAACTCGCTCAAGCCCGCGCCCGAGTTGATGGCTTTGTCTTGACGGGTGCTTTGGATGCCGTGGTGGACAACAGTGGCGACGATAGCCTGCGAGGTTTGACGCTCAGCCAACAGTAGGCTGGATGCCTATTCCGCTGGATATTGTCTCAAGATAGGACAGTGTCGAGGTCAGATTGACAACATTTTCAAGATTTGTCAGACGTCCCTTTTGCGATAATTCCCAACGATTCGCAGTCCTCTTGTGATTGGTACGACTTGTGCGATACCTGACTGCTAAAGATTTCGGTATAGCCCCGACCCGGCCAAGCCGATAGAACTACTGCGACGATTAGGCGCAATACGCCGATTGTCCGTGTCCCAACAAAGCGACCATGTTTCACAAGCTCCTCACCTACTCAACGATGACCGCCGTAGTGCTTCACGCACTGCTGGGTTGTTGTGTGCATCACGCTCACGCGGGTCACACGCACAGTCACGACGTTGACCAGGTGATGGTGGACGTTCCGCACGTGGTTGGTCTTACCGACTCTGGCCACGATCACGACGGACATTCCCACGAAGGTCACAAGGCTTCCTGCCAACATCAGCACGACGCAGATGGCTCGATCACTTGCGAGTGCTTTGATGACGAGTCCAGTCAGCCATGCTCAGGTTCCCATGGCCCCCATGAATCCTGTGACGAAGCTGACTGCAACATCGTTGCCGATCAACGAGACAACGACGTTTCGTTGATCTTGACCCTTGATTGGTCGCCCTTGCTGACGCACTCTTTGTCGGTTTCGTCGCAAGACCTACTCGCACTACGGACGGAGTACGGTTCGCCGCCCGATCCGCACGACGTGCAGTCACCTCTCCGCATCAAGACGCAAGTCTGGCGTCTGTAATGGTCCGCTCTCGTCCGTGATTGGATGAGAGTGTGCGTGCCTCTATGCCGTAGCGGAAGTCGTCAAGACTTTCGATCCTCGGGCATCAGCTCCAACACTTTTGGCGAGTTCCGCTAGCACTGATTTGTGCTGCTGGCATTCGCCGATCATCTGCCACGGACGCTTCTTCGCGTTGACCTTACTCTGACCCACACACATTGAATCGTGGGTCGGTTTCTCCGGCAGTTGTTCCGTTGGTTTCGTTACCATGAAAATCCGTATGCCCAAAGTGCCCATGAAGTGGGTTTGGCTAATCGCCACGCTGATCGTTGTGATCGTCGGTGGTTTTACTTGGCAGCGTTGGTTCCCGGCCACCAAGGCGTGGGTCGATCAAACCGCTGTTTCTTTCCGCAATGGCGGAGGCGAATCGCACGAGGGTGAGGCGGCCGGCGAGGCTGATCCTCATGCCGGTCACGATCACGCAGCGCATGCGGGTCACGACGAGGCGACTTCGTTGGAACTGTCAAAGCAGGCGATCCGCAACATCGGATTGTCCGACGAGACGATCCGCCCGATCAAGTTGGAAACCTTCCGTCGATCCATCACGGTTCCCGCCGTCGTCGTCGAACGGCCTGGTCGTTCACGAGTCCAAGTTGCCACGCCGATGACCGGCGTCGTCACGCATGTTCACGCGGTGCAAGGCGAAGCGGTCGAGCCGGGAAGTCTACTGTTTCAGATCCGCTTGACACACGAAGACCTTGTCAACGCACAAACCGATTTCCTTCGCACGCTCGGGGAACTCGATGTTGAACAACGCGAGGTCGCTCGCTTGCAACAGGTCACCAGTAGTGGTGCGATCGCCGGCAAGGTTTTGCTGGAACGACAGTACGCTCGCGACAAGCTGAACGCCAACTTGAGTGCCATGCGTGAATCGCTTCGGCTGCACGGATTGTCAGACAACCAAGTAGAGCAAATTGAACGGGAGCGACGATTGCTCCGTGAGCTACAAGTCTTCGCTCCGAGTGTCGATAGCCACGGTGAGGAAGAATTGCGTTTGACCCAACGAGTCATTCAAGCGGGTTATGTCAAAGACGAGCAACCCAAACACACTGGCCCATTGATCCTGCAAGACTTGGCTGTTCACAAAGGCCAGTCCATCAACGCGGGCGAAACACTTTGCATCTTAACCGACTACGACGAACTGTTCATCGAAGGGCTCGCATTCGAGCAAGACATTAAGCAGCTTCGGAAAGCGTCCCAGAATGGCTGGGCAGTTGACGCGATCTTGGAAGAACCAGGCTCCGAATCCCGTGTGATCGAGGGCTTGAAAATGGCGTATCTCGCCAATCAAGTTGATGCCAAGACGCGAACGCTGAATTTCTATGTTCGCCTTCCTAACGAAGTCGCCAAGGATCATCGCGCCGACGGCAATCGCTACGTCGAATGGCGTTACGTCCCCGGTCAACGGATGCAGTTGCGAGTACCAGTCCAAGAAATGCCGGAACAAATCGTGGTTCCTGTCGAGGCGGTGGCGAGCGAAGGAGCGGAAACTTTCGTGTTCCAGCAGAACGGCAGTCACTTCGACCGCGTGCCGGTTCATGTGAAGTATCGCGATCAGTATTCCGCCGTGATCGACAACGACGGTTCGCTGTTCCCTGGTGACGTCATCGCCATGCGTGGCGCTCATCAAATGCAAATGGCTCTCAAAAACAAGTCTGGCGGTGGAGTTGATCCACACGCAGGGCACAACCACTAAGGAGCCACATCATGCTTAATTCAATCATTCGTTTTGCGTTGAAGCAACGCATGCTTGTCATCGCCGTTGCCCTGTTCCTGGTGGGATTCGGGACTTGGCAGGCGATGCAGGCTCCGATCGACGTCTTCCCCGACCTGAACCGGCCACGCGTAGTCATCATGACCGAGGCACCGGGGTTGGCACCGGAGGAAGTCGAGACACTGATTACGTTTCCGATTGAAACGGCGGTCAATGGCGCGAACGGCGTTCAAGCGGTCCGAAGTTCATCGGGCGTTGGTATCTCGGTCGTCTATGTCGAGTTCGATTGGAACACGGACATTTACAACGACCGTCAAATCGTTGCCGAGCGGTTGCAACTCGTTCAAGAACGGATGCCGAAAGGCGTAAAGCCAACGCTCGCACCGATCTCTTCCATCATGGGTCAAATCCTGATGTTGGGAATGTGGAGCGACGACGGTGCAACCGAACCGCTTGAACTGCGAACGCTCGGTGATTGGGTCGTGCGGCAGCGATTGCTGACTATCCCTGGCGTTTCGCAAGTATTCACGATGGGCGGCGGACGCAAGCAGTTTCAAGTGTTGGTCGACCCCGATGCGATGTTGCGATTCGGAATTGCGTTACACGAGGTTAAGCAAGCCGTTCAGAACAGCAATGACAACGCCACGGGCGGCTACTTGGATGAACAAGGCCCGAACGAATTGCTAGTTCGTGGTCTGGGCCGTGTTCAGAGCATTGAAGACCTGCAAAAGGTCGTCGTCACGATGAAGGAAGGCCGCCCCATTTCGCTGGGCCAGATCGCTCGCGTCGTCGAAGGTGCGCAAGTCAAACGCGGCGACAGTTCAGCCTGGGTACGCGATGAGGACAGAAATTACAGCGGTGGCCCTGCGGTCATTCTTACGATCAACAAGCAACCGGGAGCCGACACGCGGCGAGTGACCGACGATGTGATGGCGGCAATTGATGAGTTGCGGCCTTCTTTGCCGGGTGACCTACGCATCGAACCGCTCTACACACAAAAGTCATTCATCGACCGTGCCATTGAAAATGTTGCCGAGGCACTTCGTGACGGCGGCATCTTGGTCGTCATTATCTTGTTCCTGTTCCTGATGAACGTCCGCACGACATTCATCACGCTGACCGCGATTCCGTTGTCGCTAGTAATGACCGCGATCGTGTTTTCAATCTTCGATTTGTCGATCAACACGATGACGCTGGGTGGTTTGGCCGTTGCGATCGGTGAACTGGTCGACGACGCGATCGTCGATGTGGAAAACATCTATCGCCGATTAAAGGAAAACCGGGCCAGCGATAACCCCAAGCATCCTTTGCTGGTTGTGTTCCGTGCCAGTATCGAGATTCGCAATTCGATCGTGTTCGGCACGATGATCGTGATCCTCGTGTTTCTACCGCTGTTCGCACTCTCGGGCATGGAGGGACGCCTGTTCGCTCCGCTCGGTATTGCCTACATCGTTTCGATCCTGTCGTCGCTGCTCGTTTCGCTAACTGTCACACCGGTGTTGTCGTATTGGTTGCTTGGCAAACAGAAGCTCAAGGGGCACGAGAAAGACGGCTTCATCCTGCGAGGTATCAAATGGGTCGGTGACAAGGTGATCCGCTTCAGCCTGACGGTTCCGCGATTCAATCTAGCCGTCACAGCGGTACTAGTCGTTTTGTCCGGAATGTTCCTAATGAGTCTCGAACGCGACTTCCTGCCGCCATTTAATGAAGGTGCGGTTCAACTAAACGTCGTGTTGCCGCCGGGCACTTCACTGGCTACTTCCAACGACATTTCTAGCCGCGTCGAAACTCGATTGCGAGAGATTGAAGACATCGAAGGATTCATTCGACGTACCGGCCGCGCCGAGTTAGACGAACACGCCGAGGGCGTGAATATGAGCGAGTTCATCTTGGAACTCGATCCCAAATCGCCGCGATCCCGCGAAGAACAGCTCGAAGAAATTCGCGAGGCGATGGCCGACATTCCCGGCATCGTCACTGCGGTCGAGCAACCAATCGCTCACTTGATCTCGCACATGATCTCCGGTGTGAAGGCTCAAATTGGAATCAAAATCTATGGCGACGATCTCGATCTGTTGCGTCGCAAAGCGGGCGAGATGGAAGCGGTAATGAAGACGGTGTCCGGAACGAAGGATGTGCTGGTCGAACCCCAAGTCATCATTCCGCAATTACGGATCGAACTCGACCGCGACAAGCTATTGCTTTACGGACTCAGTGCCGTCGAAGTCAACGAGTTCATCCAAACGGCCCTCAACGGACAAGTCGTTTCCGAAATCTTGATCGGCCAACGCACGTTCGATTTGATGCTGCGTCTCGATGAAGATTACCGCGAGAACCTGCAAACTCTAAAGCGGCTGACGATTGACCTCGCCGACGGTGGGAAAGTGCCATTGGAATCGGTCGCGAACATCTACCAATCAGGCGGCCCAAACACAATTAACCGCGAAGATGTTCGTCGCCGAATTGTGTTGCAGTGCAACGTCTCCGAGCGAGGCGTGGTTGACGTGGTGGAAGACATTCAAAAGAAATTCCAACCCATTGTCGAGTCGTTGCCGCCGGGATACTTCGTTCAGTACAGCGGACAATTTGAAAGCCAGCAATCGGCATCGCGAGTCATCGGCATCCTGTTCGCCGTCTCGCTAGTGGGCGTGTTCCTGGTTCTGTACACGATGTTCCGCAGCGTCAACCTCTCGCTGCAAGTGATGATGGCCCTGCCAATGGCGTTCATCGGTTCGGTGATCGCGTTGGTCGTCACTGGCCAAACGCTGACCGTTGCCGCAATGGTCGGCTTCATCTCGCTTGCCGGAATCGCATCGCGAAACGGAATCTTGCTGATCAACCACTATTTGCACTTGGTCCAGCACGAAGGCGAAGACTGGACAAAAGAAATGATCGTTCGGGCGGGTCTGGAACGACTCGCTCCCGTGCTGATGACGGCTCTGACCTCCGGCATCGGCTTGGTCCCATTGGTCATGGCGGCTGGCGAACCAGGTAAGGAAATCTTGTACCCGGTCGCGACCGTGATTCTCGGCGGACTGATGAGTTCGACTCTCCTCGACTTCTTCGTTCACCCGGCGTTGTTCTGGCTGATCGGACTGAAATCGGCTGAACGAGTTGTCAACGAATCGAAGACCGACATTCCTTTGTTTGAAGAGTCCGAAGACGAGGAATCTCACCTACCACTCAACCACTCTCGGTCAAGGACGACAGAGACTTCCCAACCCCTTTCCGAACCCGCAACCTAAGACAGGAAGCGAACGGATCATTTTCCAAAAAGGAAAGTTTTATGTTGAAAAGAATATCAAGACTGCTGTGCTTCGTCGCACTCGCATCGGTTGGCAGTATTGCCAGTGCCGAAGAGTCGATCGCATTCTGCTTGCCCGAGTGGAAAGAGATGCACTTCGACGATTCAGCCAAGGCGCAACAGCACCTTGCTGCCGTACAGAAACTGGGCTGTGAAGCCAAGATCGACAACCACGGTGGGCACACCGATGTCGTTTATCGTTCACCAAAATGGAAGAGCATGGAAGTCGCCGACGACAAACTGGCTCACCAATGGGAATCTTGGCTCAAGAAAGCGGGATTCGAGACCTTACACGGTCACGCGGCAGATCACGGCGGCGACGATCATGCTGGGCATGAAGGTCACGACCATGCAGCACACGATCACGATCACGCCGGACATAGTCACGCGGCAGGCCAAGTCGAAGAGGTCAACTACCGCATCACCGACTGGAAAACGATACACATTGAAAACCAAGAACAGCTCGCCGAACTTACCGCGATGTTGAAAGGACTCGGATGCGAGCTGAAAAGCTCACAGCATTCCGGCCACGCCGACTTGAGTTTCCGCTGTCCGCAATGGAAACACATCGAAGTCGGTTCGCACCAAGTTGCCACAACTTGGGAACAGTGGCTCACAAAAACGGGCTTCGAGGCGAAACACGTTCACTAGAAACTCTCAGATCAACCAACTCCCTTCAGGAAAAATCCAATGAAACGCTCAACAAAACTCTTCACGCTCGCACTCGCTTCCATGACCTTCGGTCTTGTTGGCTGCAAAGACGGGGGAACCAACACCGGAACGACCGTTGAAACATCGGCACCTCCGGCGACCGTTGACGATCACACAGAACACGCACACCCCAGCGAAGGACCGCATCATGGCGGATTGATCGAATTGGGCAACGAGGAATACCACGCCGAACTCGTTCACGACGAAGACACTGGCTCGGTAACAATCTATGTGCTCAACGCAGCCGCGACTGAGCAAATTCCGATCGAATCGACCGAGATTACGATCAATGTCAAACATGACGGCAAGCCGGAGCAGTTCAAGCTGGCCGCTTCGCCTGATGCAAATGACCCACAAGGCAAGTCGTCGCGTTTTGTTTCGACAGACGCGGAACTCGGCGAGCACCTAGATGAAGAAGGAGCCGACCCAAAACTCGTCCTAACGATCAACGGCAAATCGTTCCGAGGAACGATCGCACACGACCATGACCACGAAGGTCACGACCACGAGTGATTTAAAAATGATGATCGTAGATTGGAGATTGAAATCCAACTCTCCAATCTGCTTTCGTCGATCTGCGACCCCAATTTTCGATCTCCAATTACCAAGGGAATGACGACGATGAAACGGATTTTCAATCAAACGACGATCGCAATGATGATGACACTGGTAACCGCTTGTGTCGCGATGGCCCAAACCGCTCACGCGGCAAGTCCTGCTCAGCAAGCGATTCAAGCGGCCGAAGCCAACAACCAGTTTGCTTTCGTGATGTTCTATCGCGGCAACGATGCGGCGACCAAAACAATGCACGGCACGCTGCAGTCAACACTGGCCAACCGGCAAGACGCCGTGGTCGTGCCTGTGCAAATTGGTAACGTCGCCGAGCAAGCCTTGGTCAAACAATTCGACGCAACCCGAATGCCGATGCCAGCGGTCGCCACCCTCGCTCCCAACGGTGCGGTGTGCAGCGTTTTCCCACGACGTGTGACGGAGCAGCAACTTGCCGCCGCGATCGTTTCGCCTGGACAGACGCAAATCCTAAAGGCGCTGCAGGACCGCAAGCTCGTGTTGCTGTGTGCTCAACCCACCGCCGGTGCCCCGGTTCCCGTTGGTGTTCAACAATTTCAAGCCGACGCACTGTACGCCTCTCGAACCGAAGTCGTCACGGTTTTGGCGAACGATCCTGCCGAGGCTGAGTTCTTGACCAAGATCGGAGTGAAACCAGGCCAACCGACACCCGTTGTTGCATTCATGGCACCTCCAGGCGTCATGGTTGGCACCTTCAATGCTAACGTCAGTTTCGATGTGTTGGCCGAGAAGTTAGCCGCCGCCGGCAAATGCTGCGACGACGAAAACTGCAAGCACCACAAATCGGCCCAGGCTTCGCAACCAGCACGACGCTAGTGCTCCTGGTCGGCAATCTCCACCCAACAACCTTCAATTAAACGGAACGGACTCCATGAAACTTCGTCACTTAATATGGAAAGAACTCTGGCAACGGCCGACGCCGATGCTCACCAGTTTGCTGGCCGTCACGCTTGGCGTCACAGCGCTTGTTGCGATTCAGAACATCACCGTGTTTTCAGAACGCAAGATCGCCGGTGACATGGAGTCGCTCGGTGCGAACGTGTTGGTGCTGCCACCCAGCGTCACGCTGCAAGACTATTACGGTGCCGACATGCACGGGCATACGATGCCCGAGGAATACGTCACGCGTCTCGCGCTCGCTCGATTGCCCGGCGTTGAAAATCTCGCTCCCAAGTTATGCGTCGAAGCGGAAGTGGACACGATTCCCGTCACACTGACCGGCATCCTGCCCAAGAGTGAGTTTCAAGCCAAAGCCTCTTGGCAGGGACTCGGTATGTTGGGCAATGCGGTCGGCAGTGATCGCGGTTGTTGTGCGACCGCCGCTGACACCGGCGAAGCCGACAACGATCCAAACTCGTTGGCGACGACACGCACCATCGCCAAACTGGGCGATCGCGATGTGATCCTCGGACGCGATCTCGCCAGCCAACTTGGTGCGAAAACTGGCGATACGTTGCCGCTACTCGGTGAAGATTTCACTGTTCTCACCGTGTTGCCTTCGACCGGAACGATCGACGACGGACGCATGTTCGCTCACTTGCACAGCGTCCAAGACTTGTCGGGTGCAGGGCCGGTGGTGAACGTCATCGAAATCATGGCGTGCTGTGAAGATGCCGCTGGCGGTTTGATCACGAACCTTTCCGCTGAACTTCCCGAAACGCGAATCGTCACGATCGCACAAGTTGTTCAAACACAAATAGCCGTTAATGGATTGATGTCGCGTTTGTCATGGGTCTTTCTGTCGATCCTGCTGTTGGTCGGTGGAGCGAGCATCGCCAGTGTGATGTATGCCAACGTGACCGAGCGTCGCAAAGAAATCGGAACGCTGATGGCAATCGGAGCCAGTCGCAACTTTGTAACAAAGATGTTTCTTGGCAAAGCCGCAATCTTGGGACTCGCCGGTGGTGCAGCGGGTTTCATTGTCGGCACGATTGTCGCCGCAGTACTGGGGCCACAGTTGCTGGGTATTCATGTACGCCCGATGCCGATACTGCTGGGCGTGGGAATGGCCACAGCAACGATCGTCGCGGTCCTCGCCAGCCTTCTGCCCGCCCGCCGAGCCGCTGGTCTCGATCCGTGCCTTGTCTTCAACGACGCCTGATCGCTGCGTCGCGTGATCGAAAGGTCGTGCTCCATTATCAAAAACCACATTTCAAATCGAACCAAAACATGTATCAACTCAGTTCCGTTACCCAGACCTACGAACGTCGAGGCCAGATCGTCACGGCACTCGACAACGCCGACCTCACGATTCCCGACAACGACTTCATTGCAATCGTTGGCCCCAGCGGCAGTGGCAAGACCACGTTGCTATCCGTCCTCGGTGGAATGCTCGCCCCGTCAACCGGCGACGTGATGCTCGATGGCGAATCGTTGTATGACCTGTCGGTGGAAGAACGCACGGCGTTGCGAGGCCGAAAGATCGGATTCGTCTTTCAGTCGTTCAACTTGATTTCGTGGCTGACCGCTCGCGAGAACGTGCAGATCCCACTGATGTTGTCCGGCAAAACGGCCAAGCAACAAGAAGAGCGTGCGATGGAGATGCTCGACCGTGTCGGCTTGTCCGATCGAACCGATCACCGTCCCTCAGAAATGAGCCAAGGACAACAACAACGGGTCGCGTTGGCACGGACACTCGCCAACGACCCGCAAATCATCCTGGCGGACGAACCGACAGGAAACCTCGATTCAGAAACCCGCCAACAGGTGATGAGTTACCTGAATGAATTTCACAAGGACGGACGCACGATCGTGATGGTCACGCATGACGCCGACACGGCTGCGTTTGCGCACCGCACCATCCGCTTAGTCGCCGG
Organism: Rubripirellula reticaptiva; assembly: GCF_007860175.1. NCBI lineage: Bacteria > Pseudomonadati > Planctomycetota > Planctomycetia > Pirellulales > Pirellulaceae > Rubripirellula > Rubripirellula reticaptiva. The sequence continues at coordinate 1,226,008 of NZ_SJPX01000002.1, forward strand.
AGTTACGAATGAAATCGCAATGGCGCGGGCGGCGTAAGCAAAAGATGGGGAGTACGAGAGATGGTCCTCTTGTCTCCCTCTCTGCTTGTCTCCTAACTCCCAACTTGAAAACTGGCGGCTGCTATTCAGCCGTCAGCTAGGTTCCCGGACCGCGTCACTCACCAGCCGACGCACCGGGAACCGTTTTTCGTCTCCCAATCCGAATACAGAAATTTCTATGGCACTCGTTGAAGAATTTGAACGCACGGGATCCTGGCTGTTCCGCTGGCGCAGTTATCTGCCCTTTGTGTTCCTACCGTTGATCGTGACCGCCGTGCTTCGATATCCCGTGATTGAATCGCATCCCAATTTGCATTTCGTCTGGAGCATCGTAAGTCTAGGCGTCTCGCTAATCGGACTAGCGGTTCGGTCTCACGCGGTTGGGCATGCCGCTGACGGAACATCGGGGCGCAACACGAAAACGCAAGTTGCCGAAACACTCAACACCTCTGGCTTCTACTCCGTCGCTCGGCACCCAATGTACCTCGGCAACTTCTTGATTGCCCTGGGCATCGTGTTGCACTCCGCATCCCCCTGGTTGGTCGTGGCCTTCCTGATGGCATTCGCGTTGTACTACGAACGCATCATGTTCACCGAGGAAGCGTTTTTGCGTAAAAAGTTCGGCAGTGTGTTTACAGATTGGTCTAATCGCACCCCCGCATTCTTGCCAAGACTAAGACAATGGAAGTCGGCGGAGCGTCCGTTAGACATCCCCAAAGTCATTCGAGCCGAATCTGCTGCTGTCGCGGTCATCGCTTTGACATTCCCAGCGTTGGAATTCGCAATGCACGAAGCTCAGCAAGGCAACGTCGCCATCGAGAACTCGTGGTACATCCTGTTCGGCTGCGGCCTTGTTCTCTACATCATCGCTCGCGTGATGAAACGGCAACTTCGACGTTGGCTCAAGTACGAGCGAATCTTGTACGAGGCAGCAAAGTGAAATCAAACAAGTCCCGAAACCCTCCTGCGAATCCTAAATCGCTCAGCGCTAGAGTCGAACGCATCATCAAGCGATTCGGCTTTGATGGAGTGCATGTTTCCAGCGATAAGACCGGGCAGGTAACTCTCAGCGGTATTCTCGACGAAGTCAACGATCGTGCGTTGGTCGTCGCTATCGCCCGGACCACTCCGAGCGTCACCGTGGTCCGCTGTGAAATCACCTTTTCTAAGCCGAACTAAACGGATATACCGTGTCAGAGCGATATGCGAATGAAAAAAGAAAAAATTGAACTCAAACTGGTTTTGCCTACGGTAAATAATGCGGACGATTCGTGCATCAGGCGGCTGGCGGAGTTGTTGCAAAGCAAAGCAGGAATAGACGCGGCACACTCGCTCAAACCGAGTGACGAAAGCCCAGGCCAAATCTGCGTTCACTTCGACTCAAGCGTGACTTCGACGGGCGAGGTTCGCGAATTGGCACGGCGTGCTGGCGCAGAACTTGATCAGCGTTATGGGCATTGGCATAAGCGAGTTGGGCCGATGCACGCACGTCGGGCGTCCGCTATCGAGTCGCGTCTGGCTCGCATCGACGGCATCATGGAATCGGTTGTCTCTCCGGACGGTGCCGTTCGAGTCGAATTCGATCGTCAAGAAACTGACGCTTCGGCAATCGAAACAGCTCTCGCTGAATGGTCATCCTCAACTCCTCAAGACCACGGCGGTGATGAGGACCATCGGCACGACGAGGGTCATAAAGACAATCACGACCACTCCGGTCATGATCACGAGCACGGCGGCATCTTTGGCCCGAAGTCGGAGTTGATCTTCGCGATCCTGTGCGGTGCGTTTCTACTGGTCGGTTGGCTCATCGAGACCTTTGCTGAACTGAATGATTGGATTCCGCTCGGTTGCTTCATCGCCGCCTACTTCTTCGGCGGCTACTACACCGTCACCGAAGCGATCGAGAAGATTCGGGCGAGCAAGTTCGAGATCGACTTTCTGATGATCGTGGCCGCTGCCGGTGCCGCGTCGTTGGGAGCTTGGGCCGAAGGCGCATTGCTGTTGTTCCTTTTCAGTATCGGTCATGCGTTGGAAGGCTACGCGATGGGGCGAGCCAAACGTGCCATTGAAGCCTTGTCCGAACTGGCTCCGAAAACCGCACGGGTTCGACGCGATGGCAACGAATCAGAAATCCCCGTCGAAGAGCTGGTCGTTGGCGACATCGTCATCATCAAACCCGACGAGCGAGTCCCGGCAGACGGATTCGTGATCGCGGGCGAGTCCAGCGTCAACCAAGCCCCGATCACCGGCGAAAGCGTGCCCGTCGACAAACGCCCCGTCGATGATGTCGCCGCTGCGGCATCCGATCCCGAGTCGCTTCCGCCGGAGCATCGTGCATTCGCCGGAACGATCAATCAATCGGGTTCGCTCGAAATCCAAGTCACCAAGCTCGCATCCGAAAACACGCTGGCTCGCGTCGTCGCAATGGTCAGCGAAGCTGAAACGCGGGTGTCGCCGACGCAGAAGTTCACCAAGAAGTTCGAGCGATACTTTGTGCCGTCAGTCATTGCCGGTGTCATACTGTTGGTGTTCGCACCGCTCGTCATCGACGAAACCTTCAGCGAATCGTTTTACCGAGCCATGGCGGTTTTGGTCGCCGCCAGCCCATGTGCGTTGGCAATCGCAACACCCAGTGCGGTGCTTAGCGGAGTCGCCCGAGCGGCACGCGGCGGCATCCTCGTCAAAGGTGGCGGACCACTCGAAAGCCTCGGCAGTCTCGACGCGATCGCGTTTGACAAAACCGGAACGCTTACCGAGGGAGAGCCGAAGGTCACCGACGTTCGCACTGCTGACGGTGTCGATGAGGCCGAAATATTACGAAACGCCATTGCGGTGGAAGACCTCAGCAAACATCCGCTCGCCAAAGCAGTCGTTCGTGACGGGAAGAAAAGATTGGGAGAGGGGGAGTCTGGGAGTGGGGGAGCGATTCCCGACGCAACAGATTTGCAGAGTATCACCGGACGCGGCATTCAAGCGACGGTCGAAGGAGACATCGTCCATATTGGCAAAGACGATTTGTTCGCCGAAGTCGACGGGCCGCCACTACCAGAAAGCGTTCGCGAGATTGTCGAATCGCTCGAAGAGAACGGACGCACAACCATGATCGTCCGACGCGGGGATCGTTACCTCGGCGTCATCGGTTTGATGGATACACCCCGCGAAGCTTCCAAGCGAACGATCTCGCGGCTTCGCAAACTCGGCATCAAGCGAATGATCATGATCTCAGGCGACAACCAAAAAGTCGCCGACGCGGTCGCAAAAGAAGTCGGCCTCGATGAAGCAAGAGGCGACTTAATGCCCGACGACAAAGTCAACGAAATCAAAAAACTACAAAGTGAAGGCGGCGTCGCAATGGTCGGCGACGGCGTCAACGACGCCCCGGCGATGGCATCTGCCTCGGTCGGTATCGCGATGGGAGCCGCCGGTAGCGACGTAGCCCTCGAAACCGCCGACGTCGCCCTGATGGCCGACAACCTCGACCACTTGCCGCTGGCCATCGGACTGAGCCGATCGACGAAATCAATCATCCGTCAAAACCTCTGGATGAGTCTCGGCATGGTCGCCTTCCTCGTCCCCGCCACGATCCTCGGCCTGAACATCGGTGCTGCCGTCGCCTTGCACGAAGGCAGCACCTTGATTGTCGTCTTCAACGCCCTGCGTCTACTTGCTTACAAACAGCCATCCTAAGAGGAGGATTGTTACATTGAGATTAGCTATCGCCTACCTTACCGGTGCATTGCTGCTTCTAGTAATCGCGATGCTCGCATACTCGATCATGCGACCGTCAAGACGTTTGTGGCCGCCGCGAGGACAGCAAACTTGGCAGTACTATTTTGCTTGGCTACTTACGCTTCTCTCGTTTGGCGGCTTCATTGCCGTAGGCCTACTCGATTGGAATAGTCTTGGTTGGCCTGCCATCGTACGTTGGCCGATCGGCTTAGCACTAATCGTTGGAGGAAACGTCCTCGCATGGGTTGGTGTTAGTCAGATAAGCATGAAAACAACTTCGGGCAGCAAGGGACCGCTGGTAACCGATGGACTCTATCAATACGGTCGCAACCCACAATACCTTGGTGACATTGCAATCATCGTCGGGTGGGCGATTCTCTCCTCATCGTTATGGGCAATGCCTTTGTGCGTCGGTGGAATCATTGCGTTTGTTCTAACGCCCTTTGCCGAGGAAACATGGCTGGAAGAACTTCACGGGGCCGACTATCGGGAGTATTGCAGTCGAGTCAGTCGGTTCTTCGGACGCCGCTCTTTGCCGGGCAATTAGTTCAGTGATTCCGATTCCTGATGATGGAAGGTGGCGTAGAGCGTTGGCAGCAACAGAAGTGTGAGAATTGTTGCCGAGATAATCCCTCCAATCACGACTGTTGCCAAGGGTCGCTGAACTTCGGCTCCCGTACCCGTCGCAAGCGCCATTGGTATGAAACCAATAGCGTCAGTGACAGCGGTCATCAGTACAGGCCGCAGTCGCGTTACCGCTCCCTCGACAACCGCTTCGGCAGTTTCCTTCCCATCTGCAAGCAACTGCCGAATAAAGCTGACCATCACAACTCCATTAAGTACGGCTACACCAGAAAGTGCGATGAATCCCACGCCAGCGGAAATCGAAAACGGAATTCCTCGCAATGCCAGAAACGCAACGCCGCCTGTCAAAGCAAACGGCACACCTGAGAAGATCAGCAAGGCGTCTCGCACGGAACCGAATGTGGAAAACAGAATAATGAATATCAGCAGTAACGAAACCGGGACCACGATCATTAAGCGATTTGTCGCTCTCTCCAGATTTTCAAATTGACCGCCCCAGCGGTACCAATAACCGGATGGAAATTCGACCTTTTGTTCAATCACATCCGATGCCTCGGCAACAAACGAACCCATGTCACGCCCCCGCACGTTGGCCTGTACCACAATTCGACGTTTAGCATTCTCCCGACTGACCTGATTTTGCCCCTCAACGATCGAAACATCTGCTAACTGATTGAGGGCCACAACGCGGGCTTCATACGCCGGATTGTGGACATCGTCTTCGGATGTAGAGTTGGCGTCGCCCGGAAGCGGGATGGGCAATTGTTCGATCATACGCAAGTCTTCGCGTAACGACTCGGGCAATCTCAGCACGATGTCGAATCGTTTATCGCCCTCAAAAACTTGGCCAACCGTCCGGCCGCCAATGGCCATCGACACGATCTCCTGCACGTCGGCAATATCTAGTCCGAAACGGGCCAGTTTTTCACGTTTGAAGTCAATCCGTAGCGTCGGTAGTCCGCTGACTTGTTCCACTTTAACATCGCTCGCTCCTTCGATCTTGTTCAGCAGGCCGCTGACTTCGTTGGCCTTGGCAAGCATGACATCCATATCATCGCCGAAGATTTTGAAAGCAACATCGCTTCGGACGCCAGAAATCAATTCGTTGAACCGCAACTCGATGGGTTGCGAAATCTCGTAGGCGTTTCCCGGAATCTTCTCGATGGCTTCTTCGACCTCGGCAATCAATTCAGCCTTCGATTTGCTCGGATCGGGCCACTGACTCTTCTGTTTCACGATGACATAGCCATCGGCTATGTTCGGTGGCATCGGATCGGTAGCGACCTCCGCAGTTCCGATGCGAGCAAAAACGGTTTCTACCTCCGGGAACTCCAGAAGTCGCTTTTCGATACGCTTCTGCATTTCGATCGACTGACTAAGGGATGTGGCGGGAATTCGTAGCGATTGAATCGCAAAATCCTGTTCGTCTAGCGATGGCACAAACTCACTTCCTAGCCCCGCAGCGATCCATCCCGAAAGCAATAGCATGGCAACCGCGACTCCAATGAATGCCTTTTTGAATCGGAGTGACGCGAGCAACGCACGCCGATACCAATGTTTCGAGAACGACATGATTCTCCCATCGCCCTCGTTGACTTTGCCCGTCAGGAATAGCGCAGCCATTGCGGGAATGAACGTGAAGGAAAGGAAAAGTGAACCAAGAAGTGCGAGAAGGACAACTTTCGCCATTGGCACGAACATCTTTCCTTCGATGCCGGTCAGCGTGAGAATCGGGAGATAGACGATCATGATGATCCCAACACCGGAAAGTACGGGCGGGGCGACTTCGCGAGCTGCTTCAAATGTCTCCTTCAAGCGTTCCGAACGATTCAGTATTCGACCAAGCGACTGTTGCTTCTCAGAAAAACGGCGGATGATGTTTTCCGCCATGACGACGGAGCCGTCGATGATGATTCCGAAGTCAATGGCTCCCAGACTCAGCAGGTTTCCGCTTATCTTGTTGCTAACCATGCCAGTGACTGCAAACAGCATCGACAACGGAATCGACAATGCGACGAACAACGCGACTTTGAAATTGCCAAGAATCGCGAACAGCACAGCAATGACGAGAATTGCACCTTCCATCAAATTGTTTTGGATCGTCTCGATTGTCGCATCGACTAGCCGCGTCCGGTTGTAGACCGTTTTTGCATGAACGCCAGGAGGTAGCGTTCGGTTGACTTGCTGCATAGCTTGATCAACAGCCTTCGCAACTGTTCGGCTATTCTCACCCACCAGCATCATGGCCGTACCGACGACCGATTCTTCTCCGTTAAGCGTCGCGGCTCCTGTTCGCAGTTCCTTCCCGAATTCCACTCCAGCGACATCTCTTATTAAGATCGGAGTGCCGTCTCTCGTTACGACAGGAATCTTGCCGATCTGTTCGAGCGTCGATACAAGCCCGCTCATCTTGACGATGTATTGCTCACCACGATGTTCAATGTATCCCCCGCCTGCAAATGCGTTATTCCGTTCCAAAGCGTCCGCTACGTCCTGCAACGTCAAGCCAAGGGACAGCAAGCGTGCCGGGTGCGGCGTGACGTGGTATTGCTTGGAAAAACCACCGATGGAGTTGACTTCGGCTACACCGGATACGGTCAACAGTTGCGGTCGGATGATCCAGTCCTGAATGGTTCTCAGGTCAGTGGGGGAATAGGCTGTTCCGTCTGGTTTTCTTGCGTCGGGTTCCGCTTCAACCGCCCACATGTAAATTTCGCCGAGTCCGGTACTGATGGGACTCATTGATGGTTCTGCCAGCCCTCTTGGTAGCGAGTCTTTTGCCGTCTGCAAACGTTCACTGACCAATTGGCGAGCGAGATACAGGTTCGTGTCGTCGTCAAAGACGACAGTGACCTGCGACAACCCGTATCTGGAAATGGAGCGGAGCTCTTCCAAATGAGGCAGTCCGCTCATCGAAACTTCGATAGGGAAAGTGACTCGCTTTTCGATCTCGATTGGCGACAGTGCCGGAACCGAAGTATTGATTTGCACCTGAACGTTGGTGATATCAGGGACAGCATCAATGGGAAGCTGTGTGAAGTTGTAGGCTCCAAGAGCTGCAACAAAGACAGATGCAAGCACGACGAGAATGCGATGCTTGATTGAAAATCGAATGATTGCTGTTAGCACAGTGCCTCTTAGTGGCTATGTTCAGCAGAAGATTTTCCCATCTCCGCCTTGAGTAAAAACGTATTCCCTGCGGCGACAACTTCGTCCGCCTTCAGTCCGTCAATGACTTCAACCCATCGTCCGTCAGAACGACCAAGCTTGAGGTGTCGAACCTCGAATCCTTGGTCACCATCTGGCGCTTCGCTCTGGACAAATACCGATGGCTTGTTTTCGATAAGCAGCACTGAAGTATCGGGAATCGCTAGTGGCACGTTCTTCTCTGACAAAACGACCTCGACCATAACGAACATGCCCGCTGGCCATTCAAGGTTCTTGTTCGGCAACTCTAAACGCGCATGGCCCGACCTCGTAGATTCCGACAGTGTCGGGCGAACGTAGGTGATTTGGGTTTCAAGTCGCGCATCCGTTGATTGAGAGATGGCGGTCGCAGGTGTTCCCATCTTAACTGACTTCAGCATCATGGGCGGAACGGAGATGTTGGCCCAGGTTGTTTCGAGATTCGCCAACTTGAAAAGCACTTTATCGGTGGAAACGAATTCACCCTTGGTCGCATCTTGATCAATAATCACGCCGTCAATCTCAGCCTTGACTTGGTAGTTGCTGAGGCTTTCGTTGCTCTGTACCGTTGCCAACACATCGCCGGCTCGTACAGTGTCACCCAGCATCTTGGACACTCCTTTAATCGTGCCGGAGAAGCGAGGGACGACGTGGACGAGGGTATTGCCGTTGATTACTGTCTCGCCGTAAAAACTTTGCCTCACTCCAATCACCGCTGGCCCGACGCCGACGAATTCGATTCCTTCACCTTTCGCCTTGTCCCACAAAAACTCAAGAAATTCAGTTTCTTCATCGCTGCGTTCGTTTTCGGTCGCGTGATCAGAACCTGCTTCGGCCACGACGTTTCCTCCAAAGGCCACGGCACAGCAGAGCAAGAACGCAAGCTTCTGCGTGATAATCGTAATTCTATTGAGCATTACACTTCCCCTGATCTAGTTGAGTAATTCGTTCCATAAGTGTGCCGTTGAGTCGTTGGATATCCACTTGGTTGCGTATCGCCGAAAGCGTCACAGCGATAAGACGCTCACGACGTCCGAGATAGGTAGTCTGTGCATCGATATAGTCGAGATAGCTAATTCGACCGAGCTGATAGGCTTCGGTTGCCGACTTAAGAACTCTCTCTGTTTGTGGAAGGACGTTTTTCTGAAGAACGTTGCGCTCCCGAAGGAAAAAACGCAGGCGATCTCGACGAGATTCAAGCTCTGCATTGACTGTGGATTGGGTGTTCGCAACATCAAACTCACTTGCCTTCAATTGCTCTTCAGCTCCAACTGATGCGAATTGATTTCGGTCAAAGAGAGGTAAAGGAACCGAGACCTCTGAAACAAAAGCATGGTCATCAGTGGCGTCGAATCGTCGGTATCTAGCTGAAACAGTGACGTCGGGTACAGCCAATGCACGCTGCATGTCGGCGAATTGTTCTGCTGCATAGCGGTTGGCCTTTGCAAAGGCAATCTGTGGAATCTCTCGCGCATCCGTGCGTAAAAGCTCCGCCTCTGGATCATCAAGCCTTAGTTCCTGAGCCGCAATTTCCAGGTGTGGTCGATTGCTGCCCCATAACGACGCAAGAACGCGTTTGGCAACCTGAAACTCCTGTAAGCGTTGGTCTCGAACAACTACAGCGGTTTGCAGGGAAACTTCCGCTTTCTCAACCTCAAGCCTCAACGCTCCGCCGTGCGAAGATTTGCGTTCAATGAGTTGACGAGCTTCTCTGCGAATTGCGACCTCCTTTTTAGAAAGGTTCACTCGACTTTTTGCGGCAACCACTTCCGCGTAAGCCACGCGAGCGTTTGCGAGAAGCTCAGCAGTGGCTATGCCTCGTTGAAGCTCAAAAGCGTCGGCATTGGCTTCTGCGAACGAAGTACGTGCCTGCCGCTTTCCTCCCGTTTCGATGCGTTGAGACACACCACCGGTGTATTCCAAATCGTTTTCTGTTCGGCCTCCGCCAAAGTTCTCAGCCTCAAATGTGATAACAGGATTGGGCAGCAAAGCGGCCTGCTGAGTTTGGGCGCGTAGCGAACGAAGCGTAGCCGACTGACTTTTTAGCCGGGCGTTGTGTGTCAGCACTCGCTTCCTCACCTGTGCGAAACATGCAATCGCGTCTGATGAGTTCTCAGTAAGTAAAAGTCTGTTGTTGGATGAAAGATCCTGGGCCTGAGTCGAATTGACGAGGGTCAACGCAAACAATCCAGACGCCAGCAACCCTAATATCGGATACGGTTTCATTAGCTGATTCACAATCGAGTGTAGTCAATAACCGGGACACGCAGGTCCCAAGCATGAGAGCGATGTCTTTGACTGAATCAGATAAGAATGACAGTTGTTCTTTGGACGCGCCAAGAATGAGACGTCGCGTAATCTGGTGGCATCAGCGATCGAATGGATCGGATGGAATTTGGCAATGGTTGCTCGCAATGCCAGACGGTGGCAAACGCGACGGGCTGGAATTCGACCCCGTCGATGGACTGGTACTGAACCGCGAGAGTTGCTTCACGATCTGCACATGGACAAGATTCACATTCGCAGATTGCATGCCCGTGTGTGAATGAAGCGGTCTGCCACTCATCCGCATGAGCATCGTGATCGCCGCAAAGCAAATGCGACGAGGCTACCGTGAGGACGATAAACGCTGAAGCAATTGCCAGAAGGCGATGTAGGATTCGGTGGGCCATTGTTTTCAGCATCTAGCACCCTCGGTCGCGTGGTGGCAAGAACTTTTTTCACTTCTTGGAACGAGACGCCGATTTAGCGACGAGGAAGGCTTTGAGTATTAACTTCCGCAACGCGAGAAGTGCATACCGCTTTCCGCAAAGCCGCCGCATTCTATCATCACAATTATTTCCTAGCCGAGTTGATTCTTGGTGATTGTCGTTAGCCATGCTGAGTCCGCTTCAGGGAAAGAGTATCCGCAGTTGCGTGTCAGGGATTTTGACGACGGCTGTTGACTTGTGGGAGCATCGATCGGATTGTGTCGAGTGTCGTGGAAGGCCAGTACGGAAGTAGCAAGTCGCCAAATGGAGTTGGCTAATGGATGGGTGCAGATACATTACAACACTCGCAGTAACATTGCTTTTGGCTTGCTGTTTGACGGGTTGTAGCACGCCTCGGAATGGTCGCGTTGCCAAAACTGACATTCGACCATCGTTGGAAGCTCGGGACGAGTTCGCATCGCGGGAGTCGAAGAATGAGGACGATAGCTCCAATCCGTCTGTTTCCGACGACATCGATGATAAGAACTCTTCTGAAGAGGAGGATGAATCGGCACAAGCGTTGGAGAGCACTGACGTGACTTCCGAATTGTTGGAGCAAGTAAAGCCAGAGTTGGTAGACGCAGTCCGCATTGATACGCCCACCGATTTACAAAGCTTGATCGAGAAGGCGCTGGCCTTGCATCCAGAGATCATGGCCGCTCGACAACGCGTTGCTGCACTGCAAAATCGCATCCCTCAAGCTACGGCTTTGGCTGATCCAGTATTCGGAAACACGTTCCATCCCATCCACGATCAGGCCGTGCAGACTGCGGCGGGCCGTATCGGCCATCAACTCGCACTCAGCCAGAATATTCCTTGGCCGGAAAAACTGGACGCTCGTGGAGCGGTCGCCGCGAGGGACGTGCAAGTTGCTCGTGCCGAGGTAGCCAGGGCCGAACGAGATGTCGTCGAATCCGTTCGCGTCGCCTACTACGAGCTGTGGTTGGCAGGTCGCATGATTCAAATTGTGGACGAGAACCGGGAACTAGTCGATGATCTGATTGACGTGGCCGAAGCTCGTTACAAAACAGGTGGCAGCCAGCAGGATGTTATCCGAGCTCAGTTGGAGCAAGACCGACTGGAAGATCGACTCATCGCATTGCGGCGATCGAAGGACCAGTCGCGGGCTGATCTCGGAGTTCTCGTGCGACAGCCCGTCGATCTCACGCCGACCGCGATGACTGAGTTGGATGTCAGTCAAGTAATGCCTGACCTGCATTTACTAGTCGCTCAGGCTGAGCAGTGCAATCCTAAGCTCCAGGGACTCGCTGCTGAAATTCAACGCGACGCCGCCAAACAACGATTGGCATATCTGCAAAATTATCCAGACTTCCAGTTGGGTGTCGGCTATTCGATTGTTAGTAATGACAGCAGCGTCATTAGCCCGGTTGCTGATGGACACGATGCAATCAGTTTCTCTGTCGCTGTTACGTTGCCGATCTGGCGTGACAAGATCAACGGTGGAATCAATGAAACGATTCATCAGCGCAATAGCTCGATTAACCGTCGTGAGGCCGAGCGGGATCGACTACGCGGACTTCTTCGGCGACAAGTTGCGGCGGCACAAGCCGCAAACGAACAGCTTGATCTCTTCACCGAACGAGTCATCCCGAGAACCGAAAAGGCGCTCCAAATTGCATTCGTCGAGTACGTAGGTGACAAGACGGAGTACTCCGATGTGATTGATCTCTACCGTGAACTACTTTCTCACGAGATTCAGGTAGCGCGCACGCGAGCCGTTCTCGCCAGCACGCTAGCTCAGATCGAACGAGCGGTCGGCTGTTCCACAGATGGCGTTCAAGTACCTCAGTAATTTTGAGACCGAGTACAATGCCTGAACGCTTCGGCACGTTAGTTGCGTCGTTGGTCTTTTCCGTTTGTTAGATCGCCGGCAGAATTCGTGCTCAATATATTTGTGGGCATTCTCGATCATAATGATCGTGGCATCAATCATTGCCCCGCAGCCCTTCAGCAGTGGAAGCGTTTCTTCAGCCCGCGCCGACACTGACTACCAGCGTCGCTGTTTCCACCATTCGTCAATTTGCCTTTTGACCCGCGAGCCTCCTGTGACATTGTCGTCGAGGCCCCCTTTAGGAATTTGGAATGCAACTTGCATACCTCTATGGGGTATACTGTAGGCTGACAAACTGACCATGAAGGAATGAACGATGAACACTACTTCCATCTCTGCCATTGATCCGGTCTGCGGAATGACCGTTGATCCAGGCAATTCGCGTCGTAGCGAGCACGAAGGGAAGTCCTATTTCTTTTGCAGTGCAGTTTGTCAAACGAAATTTGAGGCCGATCCCGCTGGCACGTTGGCATCGAGAGCAGAGAAAGATGCAGCGAAGAAACCCACTGCGATGAAGGAATCATCTTGCTGTTGCAGCGGAAAATATGGTGGATCGTCGACCAAGGCGAGCGATCCCCTGGCAGACCCGGATGCTATTTACACATGCCCGATGCACCCTGAAATCGAGCAGGTTGGGCCTGGCGATTGCCCCATTTGCGGGATGGACTTAGAGCCGAAGGTCGTCGCGTTGACTGATGAGGGTGAGGACAAACAGTATTCCGACATGAAACGTCGCTTTTGGGTGGGCGTTGCGTTGTCAGTGCCATTGCTCATCATCGCGATGGGGCCGATGGTGGGATTGCGGGTAGCTGATTGGATGAGCCAGATGGTGTTTGGTTGGTTGCAGTTGGCCCTGGCGACGCCGGTCGTGTTTTGGTGCGGATGGCCATTGTTGGTTCGCGGAGCCAAGTCGTTTCGCACGATGAACTTGAATATGTTCTCGTTGATCGCGGTGGGAACGTTAGCGGCCTATCTGTTCAGTTTGGTCGTCGTGTTGCTTCCCGGTGTGATCCCAGAGGCGTTCTTCGAGAACGGTGTTCCACCTCTCTACTTTGAAGCCGCGGCAGTGATCATCACCTTGGTGCTGCTTGGGCAAGTGTTGGAACTGCGAGCACGACAGCAGACGGGCGGAGCGATTCGCGAACTCATGAAGCTTGCCCCCGATACGGCACACCGAATCACAGACGATGGCGAAGAAGACGTCTCGCTCGATTCGGTCCACAAGGGCGATCGGCTGCGAGTTCGTCCTGGTGAGAAAGTTCCGGTCGATGGGAATGTTCTCAGCGGTTCGAGCAGCGTCGACGAGTCGATGTTGACGGGCGAGCCGATGCCGGTGAAGAAAGTGGAAGGTGACGAAATCACGGGCGGGACATTGAACCAGACCGGTGCGCTCGTCATGGAAGCCGTCGGTGTTGGCGGCGACACGGTTCTGAACCGCATCGTGCAGATGGTCGCGGACGCACAGCGGAGTCGTGCTCCGATTCAGAAACTGGTCGATGTGGTGGCTCGTTACTTTGTGCCGGCGGTGATCGTTTGTTCGATTGCGGCGTTCATCGGCTGGGCGGTGTTTGGTCCGGAGCCGCAACTGGCTCATGCGTTCGTAGCGGCCGTTGCCGTGTTGATCATTGCTTGCCCGTGTGCGTTGGGGCTGGCAACACCCATGTCGGTGATGGTGGGCGTTGGCCGCGGTGCCAAGGAAGGCGTATTGATTAAGAACGCGGAAGTCCTAGAAGTCATGGAGAAGGTTGACACGATCGTCGTCGACAAGACCGGCACACTGACCCAGGGACGACCGGAAGTGACGGGCGTCGAGACGTTTGGTGACTGGAATGAGAACGATTTGTTGACGTTGGCTGCGGCGGTCGAAGCGCAGAGCGAGCATCCGTTGGCACAGGCGGTCGTTCGCCGAGCGAAGGCGGACGAACTGCAGCTTGTGGAGGCAAGTGAATTTAACAGTATCACCGGTGGTGGCGTTCGCGCTCGCGTCGATGATCATGATGTGTTGATTGGCAAAGCTGACTTGTTGGATGAACAAGGCATCGAGGGCGTCGATGCGGGGCGAGACAAAGCGGGATCGCATCAGGCAGAAGGTGCGACGGTTGTGTTCGTGGCGATCGACAATAAGCTGGCAGCAATTCTCGCGATCACTGACCCAATCAAGGAGAGCACGCCGGCAGCGCTAATGACATTGCATGACCTGGGATTGAAAGTCGTGATGTTGACCGGTGATGCCGAGCCGACTGCGAAAGCCGTGGCGACAAAGCTGGGCATCGACGAGTTTCATGCTGGTGTTTCGCCCGAGGAAAAGCATGACTTCGTTCGTGAGCTGAAGAAGCAAGGCAAGACAGTTGCGATGTGTGGCGATGGGATCAACGACGCTCCGGCACTCGCCGAAGCGAACGTTGGCATCGCCATGGGCACCGGGACAGGCGTTGCGATTGAGTCCGCTGGCGTCACGCTCGTCGGTGGCGATCTGCGCGGTGTGGCTGCGGCGGCGAACTTGAGCCGCAAAACGATGAGCAACATTCGTCAGAATCTGTTCTTCGCATTCATTTACAATGCATTGGGAATCCCGGTCGCTGCTGGGTTGCTGTATCCGATCTTCGGCGTGTTGCTCAGCCCCATGATTGCAGCGGCAGCGATGAGTTTCAGCAGCGTGTCCGTGATCGCGAATGCGTTGAGATTGCGTGCCGCTAAACTCGCCTAATCTGTGGCAAAGCAGGCTTTCGCTTCTAAAGGAGCCAATCAATACCCATCTAACGACTATCGACCTATCACGCTAAAATCGGAATTCTTGCAAAGCCAACCTATCCAAAAGTCTCCACGAATGCTCTCAGACGACGAGAAAAAGAAGCTCAACAACCGACTTCGACGAGTCATCGGGCAAGTCGAAGCGGTTGGTCGTATGATCGAGGATGAGGAATACTGCGTCGATATCCTGATGCAGTTGTCCGCCGCGACGGGAGCACTCAATAAAGTCGGCCAAATTGTCTTGGAGCAGCACATCCGCACGTGCGTCAGCGAGGCGATCAAGAGTGGCAGTGCCAAGGAACGTGACGAGAAGATCGAAGAGCTGATGACGGTCTTTCGTAAGTACGGCGAGTGAAAAATTAACGTGATGAACTGGTTCTTGACTGCTGGCGGGTTTCTGATGACTTGCCTTGGCGTCTGGGAAACCTTCATGGCAGTTCTGCATCCTCGTGCGACGGTTGGCCCGATCACGAAAGGCATCAATCGTGGCTTTCACTTTTTAGTCCGAACGCGAATGTTCGCTCATCCGCGAGTTTTGGTTTACTGCGGACCGGCGTTGATCGTGACGCAAGTGTTGTGTTGGGCGACGTTGCTGTTGATTGGCATCAGCCTGGTCGTGTGGCCTCAACTCGGCACGGGCATTACGGCTACCGGATCGACACCGACGGATACTGGTTTTGCGAGCGCGGTGTACTACGCTGGCTTCACGATCACCACATTGGGTGTGGGCGACTTGGTGCCGCGAACGCCAGCGATGCAGTTCTTGACAATCACCGCTGCCGGCTTGGGGTTCAGCTTCTTTACGCTCGTGTTGGCTTATGTCATTTCGGTCTATTCAACACTCGCCCGACGCAACCAGTTTGCCAACGAAATTGAGTATCGCACCGGACGAACGGGCGACAGCCTTAGCTATTTGCGAGCGTATCTGACCGAGAGCGATCCTTCGTTGGTCAACCAAGACCTATACACGATGTCGTCGAACATAGCGGACTTGTTGGAGTCGCATCATTTCTATCCTGTCCTGCATTACTTTCGATTTAGCGAACCGCGTTATGCGATGAGCCGAATGCTGCGATTCTGTTTGGAGGTTTCTTCAATGATGCGAGCGGCGCAGCAGGTCGATACTGCCAGGCCCGCCGCCAGTGCCGAGGCTGTCGATCGGCTTTGGCACGCTAGCATGCAGATGCTGGAGGAGACCAAACGGCATTTCGTGATCTGTCACTCGACGCATGACGTTCCCGACCCACGGTTGGCGATCGAGATTTCGCGGTCGATCGGCGACTCTGACGACTTATCGGACCAGCTAAAATCCGCCTTTGTCGATCAGCAATCCGAGTGGCTTCACGACCTGAACGCGCTTGCTGTTTGCACCAGAAGCGAACCCCGAAAAGAATCCTGAAATCTTTATCGAAGTCGTGAAGAAACGTCGGGGCCGTGCATCCAAAGAGCATCAAAGAAGAGATTCCCTCAGTGGGAGTCCTTTGAAAGCTCTTGGAACTGTCCGCCATGAACCGTCGTCACACCAACCCTGCCGCTCGATTGTTTGCTGCTTTTGCAGTAATCGCGGTGCTGTTGGCGTCCTCGCCGGCCGCTCGGGCAGGATCACACGACGCGAAGCCTTGCCCTCATGCTTGCTGCCAATCGCAGCCGGTCGGGCACGGCTGCTGTGACAGTGATCCTTTGCACGAATGCCCTGCAATGGCTTCATGTGAGACGAAAGTCTGGTTGCCGCCGCGAACTTCTGGCGACGATCCGTCGCCTCGCGGCTTGGAACGCAGCGACTTCTCGCGGATCAGTTGGAAGACCGAATCGGTCGCTCTTGGTCGGCCGGATTCTTTTGTCTGTCTCAACTCTCTGATTGATTGGCACGTTCGTCTTCAGATTTAGCGGTTGGCTCTGCTTCGACCTGCGAAGCCGGACCCAATTCAAAAAACGAAGATGTTTCTGTTTCCCAATCGGTGCATGTCCATGTCGGCTGCGCCATCAATCCTGGAGTTTCTAAAATGTTAGCGACTGTATTCTCTGCTGTTCTGTTCGCCGTTTCCTTCGTCCCCGCTGGCAATGTTGACACCGCCGCATCGGCTCGGCCGACGTGTTGTTCAAAGCACGCTTACTGCTGCACGGTTCATGCACCGTGCTGTGACAAACAGGCTGAAGCGAAAGCGACCACTGACAAAGTGGCGAACGCAACTTCCCAACCCACCTGCTGTGCCAAGCGTGCCTATTGCTGCTCGGTGAACGCACGATGCTGCGGAAAGAACGCTGAAACGAATGCGACAACCAGCGACGTCGTCAGCGCGGCCGGTCAACCGACCTGTTGCGCAAAGCGAGCGTACTGTTGCAGCGTTGGCGATGCCTGCTGCGGCAAAGGGTCGTCAAGTTCCACAGAAGTCGAACCCGCTTACCGCAGCTAATCGCTTCTGATTTCGTTCGATCCCACATCAGCCGGGCGAGCCTGAAAACTCGCCCGGCTTCTCTATTTTCAGGGTGCTAATATGGACACATTCAAACACCGATGGCATCAGTTGCCGATCAGCCGGCAACTGCTTGTCCTCGTCAATGCGATTCTCTTTGGGTTTGTCGTTTTGTTTCTTGTCGTTGACTACCGCCTGCGGATGGATCGACATTTGAACGAGAAGCAGATCGCGTTGACCGAAGAAGCAAAAACGATGTACGAATCACTGTTGGTCGCCGAAGCCCACGGAGATGTCGCGATTCAAAATTTGGTTGACAACGTTTGTGCTCGAATGAACACCGACGATTCGCCCGGTCACCATATTGCTGCGGATTGGCGAGGGCTGCCTTACCAAGCGATCTCGCATGGGCATGCTTCCGACGAAATGCTCTCTGCCATGCGTTCGGCAGCTGATTCAATAGGCACCGAATCGAGAGCCTCCGGCGCGCACGTTGTCGGCGCTTTCACCGGACCGGCGGGTACTGTCTACATTTCCGAGAAACGTTCAGCCGTTGTGGGCGCAACACGCCGCTCATTGCTGATCCAGATGTTTGCCGTCTTGTTGCTGGGAGCGATTGCAGCCTTCGTGGTCAGCGCGGTGCTGCGGCAATTGATTGCCAAACCGATCCAAGGCTTCGTTTCGGCGTTACAAAGTGTTGCGTCTGGGGACTTGAGCGTGATGGCACGCACGCGAAGCTGTCGAGAACTGAGTTACCTTGCCGATCAGATCAATGCAATGACTGAGGCGTTGGATCACGCTCAGCGTGACCACCGTGTTCACATGGAAAAGGCACGCCAGATTCAACAGAACCTACGCCCGACAGTGAATGGACTGGTTGGAATCGACGTCGCCGAGTTGTTTGAGCCGGCCGACGATGTTGGCGGTGACTACTACGACGTCATTCCATTGTCCGATGGACGTTATCTACTTTGCGTCGCTGATGTTTCGGGACATGGCGTTCCAGCCGCGATGGCGGCGACGTTGTTGAAGGCGTTCGTGTCGGAAGCAGCAAAGAAGTCGTCCAGCCCCGCTGAAATATTGACAGATGTCAATCAACGTTACTGCGAGTATGTAATGATGGGACATTTTGCGACCATGGCGTTACTGGTCGTTGACCCTAAAAACAGGCAACTGACCTACGCCAATGCTGGCCACGAGTTTCCGTTCTTGCAGATAGGACGCGACACGCCTGTGCGATTGAACGTGGGCGATCTGATCTTGGGCGTCGAGGACGATACGCACTATGACGAAGAAACAATTCCACTAGGCGATTCGGCTCGCTTAGTCATCGTTAGCGACGGAGTGACTGAAGCGTTTGATCCAAGTGATGAGCAATACGGCACCAAACGAATTGAACATTTGTTGCATTCCGTCCAGAGCTGCAATGCTCGTGAACTTGTTGAATCGTTTGAGTCATCCATCGAAGCGTTTCGCAAGGGCCGAAAGGCTTTCGATGACACAACGCTATTGGTGGCACAATTAACTTGATTGGGCCGCAGTATCGTCGCCGACATACCGTCCGATTGTGAATCCAATTTCGTTTGGCAATGTCGGGTACTTTGCTCGGCATAGTGGGCCAAGCCGAAAAAGTGATGCTTGGGCGACGTTTTGGAAACCCATGCGGTCGACTGCTTTCAATGCTCGTTGGTTGGAGCCTTCGGTGGTTAGCACCAGCGTTTGGATTCCATCGGTTTGCAACTGATCGGCCATTTGGCTCATGATTGCTGCGTAAAGGCGACGGCCTCGGTAGGCGGGCAAGACCAGCACTTGGAATACGAACGCGGCATCGTCGGAGAGCTGGATTGGCAGACCAGTTTCGGGCTTGCCGTCGTGGTTCATCTGGCCGGGAATGTCTCCGAAGGCGACCCAAGCGAATCCGGCGAGCGAATTGGCTTGGAACGCTGTGAAGCACCGGGCATGCCCAGCATCTAGCATCTCAAAGTCACGTTCTGGGATTTGATATTCCAGTTCGTGCGCGTGCGAGCGAAGGCGATCGGAGGAACACGAGTCGATCGTGTATCCATCGGGGATGGGTGTTCGCGGCATCTGGTCAATGGGCGATTGATAAAATTGACAGATATTCGCAATCGCTATTCGCCGCATCGCTCGGTACGGCAACCACCGTAGCGAGCGTGAAGATGTAATTTTCACAGTGGGAATCCGCCAGCGTTAGTGGCAGCAGCTTCCGCCGCCCGACGAAGGGCGGGGCGATGCTGAAGTGGAAGCAGCGGAGAACGAGGTTGCTACTGGCGGTTGATAGTCAGTATCGAGGTCGACCGCCGTGTCGTATTGAATGTTGGCAGCGGCCTGTTCGGCATATTGCTGAGCAGTCATAGACGGTTCGTCCTTTCGATTGCCAACCCAGGGCAGCGATTGGCATCCGGCAGACAGCGAGAGGGTGCAGATGAACGCAGCGGTAGCGCAGGATTTCCATAGCGATTTCATGACGACTTCCTTGTCGTGAGTTGAAACAAAAAAGGCAGGGACGGCGTGGTGACGTCATCACTTGCGTGAATCAGACGCGACACCGCCCCCGCGTGAGTCAGAGGGGAAGCGAGGAGCCAATTTGCAAACTCGCTCCCGAGTTGATTAACGAATTGTTGGAGCTTCGACTCCTTGTGATTTCAGGACAGCTAACCACTTGTGCGGCTCGGCTGCGATCTTCTTCGCGCATCCAGGGCAACAGATGTAGATTGCTTTCCCGGCCGCGTTGACCTTGTACGGTCCACCCATCGCATCGAGCGGTTCGTCCATCACGGGGCATTTCTTCTGGGCTGCGATAAATGGAACATCGGCAGAAACTACTTTGAAAATGCCGTCGCGTACTTGCTCGGTTCCGGCGGGGACGGACGCTTGATCGCCGTTCCCATAAACCATGGCGAGGTACTTCGCTGGTTCAGCTTGAATCTTTTTGATGCAACCTTTGCAGCACAGATAAATCGGCTTGTCACCAACCATCACCTTGATCGGTGTGCCCATGCCACCGAGAGGCTCATCCATCACTGGGCAAACCTTTTGAGCCGCAATGGCCGCTGCGTCGGCTTGCGTTGATGTTGAGACAGTAATCTTTGCCGCAGTCGTGACAGCGGGCTGGCCACTGTTTTGCGGACCGTTCCCATAAACCATGGCGAGGTACTTCGCTGGTTCAGCTTGAATCTTTTTGATGCAACCTTTGCAGCACAGATAAATCGGCTTGTCACCAACCATCACCTTGATCGGTGTGCCCATGCCACCGAGAGGCTCATCCATCACGGGACAGACCTTTTGGGCGGCAATCGCAGCAGCGTCGGCTTGTGTCGCTGTGGTGACCGTTATTTGCGGGCGACCGGCAGCATATTTAGCCGGGTCTGACTTGACCGCGTTCACACAGCCGGCACAACAAACGTAGAGTTTCTGTCCGTTCACATCGACTGCCACGGGATCGCCCATACTGCCGAGCGGCTTTCCGCTGACGGGACATATCTTTTGACGGCCAATTGCGGCGGCGGCCAGTTGTTGCTCGCTGGCGGGAACCGTTGCGACCTCGTTGAAACTGACGACATTTCCGCCCGAAGCCTTCATGCCGACCAACTGAATATCGACGTCGATTTGCCGACCAGCAAGCTGCGAAAGATTCACTGGAGCCGTTAGCGCTCCTTTGCCGTCGGGAAGCAAGTCGTAGCGATAGCGTTTCGCGTTGCCTTCAACGCGCACTGAGACAGCACCGCGTCCCTGGTCGACCGAGACTGGCTGGCCCGTGCGATCGTAGACGAACATTTGCAGCCCGCCTTGGGAAACAATTGTTTCGATTTGCAGGTTGCCGGTTTGTTTCAGACTGCCGCCATGCGGCCCCACTTGAGTTGCTTCTCGAGCCTGGGTCATGCCGGGCATCGCGTGGTTGTGTCCAGCGTGGTCGTGCTGCGATTGAATCGTTTGCCCAAACACAGACGATGTGAACATCGCGAGCGAGAAAGCAGTGACAATGAGTGTTCGTTTCATGGGAGAACTCCGTTGTGAAAGTCAGGACGCCATCCGTTGGGTCCGTCGATCTTGGTGAGGTTGATTAATTGGATGCCCGAGTCGTGAGTTCCTTCACGGGCAAATGAAGAAATTTATGCCGCTTTCATGAGTTCCTCCTCCGGCATCGCTTCGGTTCCTTCCCAAAGCTCGTCTTGAAATCCAAATCGCATTTTCAATTCCAGATAGCCGCAATAGAGTGTCGGCACGATGAATGAAGTGAATGGTTCGGCTAGCATTCCTCCGAACACTGGAATCGCCATCGCTCGGGCAACGTCAGCCCCACGGCCCGTCGCGATCAACACCGGAATTAACGCGGCAAGCGTCGTCACGGTCGTCATCATGCAAGGTCGAATACGTTTCAGGCCGGCTTCGTAAACCACATTGCGAATGTCTTCGACCGATTCGATTTTGCGTTTCTTGAGAAGTTGATGGATGTAGGTCGCCATCACGACGCCATCGTCGACCGCCAGACCGAACAGGGCGATGAAGCCAACCCACACCGCCGTGTTGAGTTCCACGCCCATCGTTGCGACGGCGATCATGCCGCCGGCAAATGCGACCGGGATACCGGAGAACACGGCCAACGAAATCGAGAAGTTGCGGAACTCCATGTAGAGCAACATCAGATTGATGCAGATGACCAGCGGAATGATCCACATTAATCGCCGGTTTGCCTCGATCTGGTTTCGGAAACTTCCAACGGCTTCAAGGGAGTAGCCAGCTGGCAATGACAGGCGATTGGGATCCGATGGTGGAAGAGATTGCGCTTTGCGGAGTTGTTCTTCGATCGCAGCGACCGATTCCAAGTCGCCTTTGCTACCATTGGCCATGAAAGAAACGTGAGCGACCAGTCGCCCGTTTTCACTGTTAATCGCACCTGGCCCCCAGGTCGTTTCCAGCTTTGCGAGTTCTTGCAGCGGCACAACAGCACCTGAGTGCGTGACGACTGGCAAACGTTTCAGCCCGTCGATCTGTTCGCGAAGGTCACGGTTGTATCGAAGCCGCACGGGATAACGCTCTCGGCCTTCGACCGTCTTGATCAGATTCATTCCGCCGAGTGCCGTCTCGATGACCTGGTTCACCATCGACGAACTCATTCCGTAGCGTGACGCTGCCTCACGATCGACAGTGAACTCGACGTAGGGCTTGCCGAGCACAATGTCGGGATTGACCGTGCCGGCATTGATCAGTGGTGACTTCTTTAACTCGGCGGCGACGTCCATTGCGGCGTCGGCGAGCGTGTCCAGCTTGTCGCCGTAAACACGGATGGCCATCGGTGCCTTGATACCGGACTGCAACATCACGACACGACCTTCGATCGGCTGCAGCGCCGAGGCCGGCGTGACGCCCGGTAACGTCGCGACGCGGTTGATCTCATCCCACACATCGCGTGCAGTGACGCCCTCTCGCCACTGGCTTTCAGGTTTCAGCATCACATACGTTTCGACCATCGCTGCGGGCGCGGGATCGAGCGCCGATTCCACGCGGCCTATCTTGCCGAGCACATCTTTGACTTCGGGAATCTGGCCGATCAGCACGTCCTGGGTTTGTAAGACCTGCATCGCTTGCGAGAAGCTCGCCGCCGGGTACAGCGTCGGCATGTAGAACCAACTTCCCTCGTCCAAGGCGATCCAGTCGTCACTTTGCAAACCCGTGAAGACGTGCTTGGCGTCGACGTAGCCGGGGAAATCATTCAGCTCGGCACCAAATAGGTTCGCGAACTTCTCGATCGGACGCATCACTGTCGGCATTCCAATGTAGGCTCCTACACCGATGAACAGCAGCACTAGCGGAAAAGAGAGTGCGAATGCTTTGTGATTGAGCGCATGTCGCAGTCGCGCCGCGTAAATCCAGCGAACGAAGCGGCTCGACGGAATTTCTTCGATGGGTCGAATTCGTTCTCGCATCAACTGCCAACCGCCAATGAAGCCGATCATGGCTGCGACTGCGGTCACAATCCAAGTATCCAGGCCAAAGCGTTCTGCCAGTCGCGATCCCCAAAGGAAATGTGATACGGCACCTAGCAATCCGGAGAGCGACAACGCAGAAACCAACGCGGTTGATTTGCGACGTACATTGCTTCGCAGCATCAATCGACATAAAGCCGGCACGATCGTGACGGCCGCGATCATTGCTGCAGCAATCGCAAATGTCTTGGTATAAGCCAGCGGCGAAAATAGCTTGTAATCGCGACCGGTCAAAAAGAAGACCGGCAGAAAGCTGACGATGGTTGTCGCCACGGCAGTTACGACGGCTGGTGCGACTTCTACCGTTGCTTCGTAGACAACTTCCGCACGAGGTTGCTTGATTCTCGCCTCTGCGCTTCCTGATTCCCAATCAGAAAGGTGTTGGTAAATGTTCTCCGAAACGATGATTGCCATGTCGACCATCGTGCCGATCGCGATCGCGATGCCGGCGAGCGACATGATGTTCGCACCGACGCCGACTACCCGCATCGCGATGAACGACATCAGTACGGCGGCAGGCAAACAAATTGCGACGACAAAACTGCTGCGAATGTGCAGTAAGAACAACAGGATGATGATCGCCGTGATGATGATTTCGTCACGCAACGCATGCGTCAGCGTCGCCATCGTCTCGTCAATCAGTCCGCTGCGATCATAGACGCCATGGATGGTTACGCCTTGCAGCGATGGCGTAATCGCGGCGATCTTTTCTTTCACTCGGTCGATCACGACGCGTGGGTTCTCGCCGTATCGCATTACGACTACGCCGCCAACGGCTTCGGCTCCGTTGTAATCCAACGCACCGCGGCGAAAGTCAGGACCAATCTGCACAGCGGCAATGTCACGGACGCGAACGGGAACGCCGTCACGCTGCATGATGACGGTGTCCTCGATGTCCTCGACCGCCTTGTCCTTGTCACCACCCGAGCCGAGGAAGCCCTTACTGCGGACGATAAACTCCATGCCAGTCGTTTCGACGGTTTTCGCTCCGACGTCAACGTTCGATCCCTTGATCGCCATCGCCAATTTGTCCAGCGACACGTTATGGAATCGCAGCTTGTCGGGATCCACTTCGATCTGATACTGGCGAACGTAACCGCCGATCGAAGCAACCTCGCTAACGCCCTCGACGGCTTGCAACTCATACTTCACGACGAAGTCTTGCATGCTGCGAAGTTCCGCAAGACCCATGCCTTCATTAGGTGGCTGCAATGTGTAGTAGTAGACCTGCCCTAGGCCCGTCGCGTCTGGCCCAAGTTGTGGCACAACGCCATCGGGCAACTGTGACGCCGCACTGCCGAGTTGCTCAGAAACTCGACTGCGTGCCCAATAGAAGTCAATTTCGTCCTTGAACGTGACCTGCACGAAGCTGTAGCCGAACATGCTCTTGCCACGCACCGATTCGGCACCCGGCACAGCCAGTAACGAAACGCTGAGCGGATAGGTGACCTGGTCTTCGATGTCCTTCGGCGAGCGACCCGGCCAAGGCGTCAGCACGATGACTTGGTTCTCGCCAATGTTGGGAATCGCGTCGATTGGGATCGACTTGAAACTTACCCAGCCGGCAACGCTCAAGCCGATCGTCAGCAGTACGACCAGCCAAGGTTCTTTGACGCAAAAGCGAATGATTAGATTTAACATGGTTCGTTTCCTTACTGCACGGTGCGAGCGATCGAGGGAACTTCGCCAACCGGCATCGCCATGTCACGAACGACTTCGCCGCAAGTCAGCATCTCGCTACCCCAGTACGGGTTCTGCAAATCGCCGCCGGGCTGCATCCAGTCGCCACCTCCACCGGGAACCATCGGACAGTAGTAATGCGTTAGCTTCACGGCCGTCTTCGGGCCACGAGCAACCGTCGCCGCTTTCAACATCGCGTGACTGACGCCGCGGTAAGCTTCGCGAGCGGTTTCCAACGATCCATCCATGCGAGACGCCGCACGGCGGGCGATTGCGAACTTACGTTGGGCATCGTCGGGGACGCCGGCCGACATTTCCAGCTCGCGGAGTCCTGCGATTAGAGTGTTCAAGGCGACGGGCGGAGGCGTTTGGTCGGCCGCCATCGCACATTGAATCTCGAAGTAGGCGTCGTAGGTGCGATCAAGCGCTTTGCCAGCGTCGGTCGCCAACATGACCGGAATGGAATTGGGAAGCTCAAGCGGTCCTGGCGAATAGCTCGGTGCCTTCGTCGGGTCCATCAATGAGGGGTTACCGGCAAGCTGCATCTGTGAGTCGATCAAGAAGTTGCCTCCAGTGGCGACCGTCTCGCCAGCCGAAAGCCCTTCGACGATCACGGCTTCTTTGCGATTCATCGGGCCAACCGTGACTCGGCGAATCTCAAAACGTCCCGGTTCAGTTTCGACATAGATCACACTGTTCTCGCCGGCCAACAGCACGGCGTCGCGAGGAACGGTGACGACCTGCTGCATCGGCAACGGCTCCGCCGCGAATCCAAGCTGCGATGTCGGCACCAAATCCATATCGCAAAGCGGGCACTTGCCCGGCTGGTCGCGGATGACTTGCGGGTGCATCGGGCTGATGAACTTGTTCGCAAGTGCCGGATCGTAAACTTGGTCCATGGGTATCGCGGGAACGGTGACGCGAGCGGTCGCGTAGTCGCCTGGTCGCAGCTTGCCGTCGAAATTCATGATCTCAACACGTACACGAACCGTTCGAGTCGTTGCATTGACCGTAGGATCAATGAACGCAACGCGGCCGGTAAACACTTCGCCCGGCATCGACTGAATTTCCGCTTCAACTTGTTGGCCGAATCGAACCGCCGATGCGTCGTCGGGAAACAGGTCAAGCATCAACCAAACACTGCTCAGGTCGGCGACTCGATAGAGCTTGTGTCCTGTTTTGACATAGTCGCCTTCGACCGCCGACTTCTCGATTACCGTTCCACTCTGCGGTGACTTGATGCGGATTCGCGACATTGGTTTTCCGGACTGCCCCAGCTGGTCGATCTGACCCTGCGTCATGCCAAGCTCAGCCAAATTCTCGCGTGCCATCTTGTTCAGATCGCCGCCAGAGATTTGAAAGCGTCCGATTTTTCCGTCGCTGTTCATGCTCATGATGAACTCGGTTTGGGCGGTATAAAGCTGGGGGCTGTAGATCAACGCCAGATCGTCGCCTTCGTTAACCTTCACGCCGGCGTAGTTGGCGTACATCTTTTCCAAACGGCCGTCGATGTACGCACTGATGGTCGACAGTTGGCTTTCATCGAAGTCGATCGAGCCGATGGTGCGGATGGTTCGATTGACTTCACCCATCGTGGACATGGCGGTTTGAATGCCAACGAGTCGACGGGCCGAGGCCTCAATCGTGACCGAGATACCGTCGCCGCCTCCGCCGCCGGTCGCTTCGACCAATTCCATCGCACAAACCGGGCAACGACCCGGTTCCGTTGATGGCGGCGTACACATCATCGGACAGATGTATCGCTTGTCTTCGCCACCGCCAGCTTCCGCCACGGCTTCGCCTTTGCTGCCCGAAAATCCGTCAGCGGTCAACCACTTCGTTCGCTGTGCGATACCGAGTAGGAAAAACACGAGGCCGGCGACGGTGACGATAGTTGCGGCTTGCACGCCTGTGCGTATGAGCCACTTCATTCCGCCACCACTTTGTGGAACGCTCGGTTGAGCTTCAACTGGCGGTATTGTTGCTTCCGTCGCAGTCTCGACTGGCTCGCTATCGGTCGGCGCATCCGCATCCACGTTGCTGACTTGGTCGTCAACGTCGGCTTCATCGGGCTTGATTGGTTCGTCCTGATTCATGACAGTTCTCACAGCGTTTTCCGGCACGCGATTGTGGATCCATCCACGAACGTCAGCTCAAGAGTTGACTGGCCGATGAAGCGACGGGGGGATCGCATCATCGACCAGTCATCGCCTCCAGGCTGTGACCGGTTCATTGTTTCGGGTGACGCGAATCAAATCGCGTAGGGATTGCATCTGGAAAGACTCCACTGGGAATGAGCGCGCAGCACCATTCACGTGAAAGCCAACTTGAAACCGAAGAGCTACGAGCGCGCAGCTCTCCTATCGAGACGACGCTAGATGCGCCAGATGCAAAGAAACCGCTGAGAGAAATGCGGTGAGTGATCGCCGATCGCCAAACGTGACATCAGCTGATCTGGACGAATTGAAAGTCCAGCCTCGGATGCAACGTGATCCAAGTACGCGATCACGACCAATTCACGAACTTGCGGAACAGGAACGCGATGAGGTGCTGGTGCAATCGGTTCCGAGCGAATTCCACACATACACGATGACAATGCAACCCGGTCTTGAACCAAGTCCTCGTCGTCGGGTTTCGGTGGCTCAGGCACGACATCGGAGATTTCTCCGAACAACTCATCGTGCTTTGGCCGTTCGGATTTCTTCTTGCAGCAACTGCCGGCGTCTTCTTCGTTGCCACTACAGCAGCCGCACAGATCACCGTCTGTTTTCACTTCACAGCATTTGCAAGCTTGGCAGACCGTTTCGGCCTCGCAGCACTGACCTTGAGCACATGTTCCCTGCGCAGCAACGATCGCCATCGGCTGAATCACTATTGCAGCGATCAGACAAAGATTAACGGCGGCGCGAATTAGGGGGGAGTTACTCACTGTGACCTTCCGAAAAGGATACCCATACACGGTATATGAACTGTATCGGAAATTTGGCCGAAGAGTTCAATAGGAATTAGCCGGTTAGGCAAACTTTGACAGATCAATTATAGCTCATTAGGACCTGAACGCCATGGATCGGCATTCTTCGAGACCCGGAAGAACCCAAGCGAAGCGCCTGCTGCTAGCAGCATTGGTTGCCGCGTCGGTGTCCGGTTGTGCCTCCGAGCGTGGTGTTCAGGTAGCAAAAGTCACCGCTCCGGTCGCCGCTTCCACCCCGACTTCGGTCGCGACCAGTGACGTCGATTGGCAGCAAGTCCTTAGCGAGCCGGAAACAGCCGTCGTTCAGCCCGTTGTCTTCAACGACGGAGTAGTGATCGCATCGCCCGCCGTCTTCGCTCAACCACCCCAGGAAGACAGCAAACGAAGCTTCGGAGACTTTCTGCAACTCGATCCGCCCAAGGGAGATGAATCGAAGGGAGTGAAGGAAGATGGGGAGAAGGATGGTGATGAACCGGACTTGATTGAAAAGGGCGACGAGCAGGACGGGAGGAAAGACGACAAAGACACCGAAGGCAAAGACTCCAAGGATCGGGAATCCGACGAAAAGGAAGGCTCCGAAGATGGTGAGGCCGATCGCACTGCCGAGCGGATCGCGACGCCCGCGCTCAATGGCCAGCCCGTCGAGTATTTCGTAGGCACGGCCCTCGCACGTCACCCCAAAATCCTCGCCGCCAGGCAACGTGTCGCTGCGGCAACCAATGTTATCCCGCAAGCCAAAGCCTTGCCCGACCCGACGTTCAACAACACGTTCTGGCCATTGCACGATACCGCCATTCAAACCGCGGCTGGCCGGGTCGCCAACCAGATGTCGGTCAACCAAAAGGTGCCGTTTCCTGACAAGCTGAAAACCAAAGCGGTCATCGCCAGCCGCGAAGTGCAAATTGCTCAAACGGAAGTTGACGCGATTGCTCGCGAGATCACCGAGTCAGTTCGTCTCGCCTATTACGAAGTTTGGTTCGCAACCCGCGCGATCGACATCATCGAAGAAACCAAAGACCTCGTTGCCGACCTGACCGACGTTGCTGAGGCACGCTACCGCAGTGGCGGTTCTCAACAAGACGTGCTGCGAGCACAACTCGAAACCGATCGACTCGACGAACAACTCATCACGCTTGCAAGACAAAAGCTGGTTGCCCAAGCCGACCTCGCTACTTTGCTACAGCAACCCGTCGGGATTCTTCCCGAAGCGACGGATGAACTGAGTATCACTGACACGCCACAGCAAATCGAAGAATTGATCGCGTTGGCCGAGCAGTGCAACCCGAAGCTACGCGGCCTCGCATGGGAAATCCAACGCGATCGCGACAAGGAACGCTTGGCCTGCTTGCAGCAGTACCCAGACTTCAGTGTCGGATTGAATTGGGGATTGGTCAGCGACAACCATGATGTCCTTAGCCCAGTGGCCAACGGAAACGATCAACTCAGTGTCAGTTTCGGCACAACATTGCCAATCTGGCGAGAGAAGATCAACGCCGGAGTCCGCGAAGCAGCTCACCGTCGCAGCAGCACGACTCGACGCCTAGAAGCCGAACGCGACGAACTGTACGGCAAGATTCGCCGCCTGATTGTTCAAGCCGACGCCCTGGTCGAGCAACGCGACATCTACGAAGAACGCATCATCCCACGGACAGAAGACACACTCAAACTGTCAATCGCAGACTACCGAGGCAAACGCACCGACTTTTTCACCTTGATCGAAACCTACCGCGAACTGTTGATGTTCGAGACCCAACTCGCCCGCATCGACGCCACATTGGCCGGCACGATCGCTCAATTGGATCGAACAGTCGGCTGCCCGTACACGACGGAATCGCGGTAATTTGCGGGCCAAAAAATATTTTTGAAATTTGCTGCGAGAGTGCTGCGAAGCGAACTCTTTTAAGGTAAATCAAACCCTTATAAGAGGAAAATCACATGAAGAATGAATTGATATGGCTGAAATTTCGAGGCGGTGATGCGGAAAGCATCAAGCAAGCAATCGAAGATCGAGGCGAGTTTACAGCGGTCGTATCTGTAGCAGACGTGGCGCCACAGACGAATCAAATCTGCTTGGTATCGCTACAGGACGACGAAAGCAGACTAAGCGATGATGGCCCCGAGCTAAGCATCGACTTCGTCGGCGTGTCCCAGCTGGGCAAGTGGATCGCAACGGGAAAGAAGCAATTGAAAGTCAGCGGCGTTGTTGAAACGGGTCGGACTGACGTTGAGGTTGTTCTTGAACGATTGGACGGGCGATTTCGCAACAGAGTCGACACGAACTTCGGTGAGGCGACCCGATTGCCCGAAAAGACGTCGGAAGCCTTGCTTGGGGCACTTCAGGGCGTGTCACAGAGCTTGCGGGCGGGAATGCCCGGAATTCAATCGCTGATAGCTGAACTCGCCTCCATTCGCAGCCAAGCCGAAGGTGGCATCGCCGACATCGAGCGTGACGCAGTAGTAACGTCGCTCGAAATATTCGGCGGGTTGCGTCTGCGCAAAGAGATCCTGCGTGGCACGACACCGGCACAACAAGAGGCAACCAGCTTTCTGAACCGATTGTCACACTACAACGTCCGTGAAGACTCGCAGATCAATTTGGATGCAATGTCGTTTCCGGGTTTCAACTTCATTAAACCCTACATCACGAGTCGTGTTGATGTGTCCAACGACACCGGTGAGACGCTCTCGATTATCAACTGCAATCGTCAACCGCTCGAACACACGCTCGGCGTGGACTTGATCTATTTCAGTCATGTCCATGAATCGTTCGTAATGGTCCAGTACAAAAGGCTATCCGCTAAAGGAGATGGCAAACCGACTTACTACCCCAACAGCGACAAGAATTACGCAGGGGAAGTGGAGCGGATGAATGAAGCAGCAACGATGCTGCGAAAATTGGAGGACGCTGAGCCATCCATTGCAAGCTACCGTCTGGGCGAAGAGACGCTGTTTCTGAAGTTCTGTGAGGCGAAACAAAAGAGTTCTCTGGACAACAGCATGGCCTCCGGTTTCTACATTCCACTCGGTTTGTGGAATGCTTTTGCTGCATCTCCAGCATCGAAAGGCCCAAAAGGCGGCCTGCGAATTGATTGGGAAAGCAAACCTCGTTCGTTGAACAACACTGAATTTTGCAACATGGTCCGATCTGGATGGTTCGGATCTTCATCGGCCCAAACGGACTGTCTAAAAGAGATCGTTCGACAAACCCTTGAAGCTGACCGAATGGTCGTCTTAGCGGCAACGTCACGGAGCCAGGAACGCCCCGATCAACTGCGTGATCCCTTCGGTCGCTACACGGAAGAGGACGACCCGCTTGGGTGGCGATAACGAACGTCAGGGCTGAAGTTCATAGGTCGGCTTCACATCAGGAGCCGACCACGAACTATACATAGAGTATTCCGGCATAGTGAAGTCGATGGGTAGGGTCGTGATAGTTCCA
Organism: Rubripirellula reticaptiva; assembly: GCF_007860175.1. Taxonomy (NCBI): domain Bacteria; kingdom Pseudomonadati; phylum Planctomycetota; class Planctomycetia; order Pirellulales; family Pirellulaceae; genus Rubripirellula; species Rubripirellula reticaptiva. The sequence goes on from NZ_SJPX01000002.1 coordinate 1,257,412, forward strand.
AACTGAAACTGCATGGTCTTCCCATCCGTGCTGCAGGTGTATTTTTGCTCGACACGATGCTGACGGCCACGGGAATCACGACAGCGAATAAGCGCGGTGCCCTTAGTCATCCGCTCTGGTTTTTCGCTGTTATTCAAGGCATCCGGGATGGCGAAGAAGCCAGTTTGCTGCTCAGGAAGCAGGTGCATTGGCGAAGTCGGAAAAAGCGTTTCGTCATCCCCTTCGTAGCTGACCTCAACGTGCAGCGCTGGACCGGCTCCGTAGTTGGTGAGAGTTGGAATGAGTGTTTGGTCAATAACGGCGCCGTCTTTTCGGACCAAATCAAACCGGTGTCCTTTCACGTCCGTAGCCTCAACGGGAAATACAAACGTGACACGATCAAACGCAACGAAAGGCTGCATCCTCATATCTCGCTCTGCATCGAATTGATGTTGCTGTTGCCGCATTTGATCGACCGCCAAGGCGCGTTGCTCTGTAGCGTGATTCGCTCCAAGCACCAGTGCGACGACGGCAACGAGAGAGGCGACTACCGCTGCAATCGCCGAAATTGCTGACCAATTCATCTGACGGCTCTTCTTTTTGTCTGTCATTTTTCTCCTTCGTGTGTTCCTACCAACAGTTTCTTGGCACGAGATCAAGTGCAACAGGGCGCGCAAATCATTGAGGCGTGTCAATTAACCTCCGAAGTTCCCGCCGCGCCCGATTAAGCCTCGATCCGACGGTGCCTTCGGGAATTCCGAGCGTCGCTGCGATCTCTTGGTACGACAAACCGCTCTCTTCTTTGAGCGTGAAGATCGCCCTTAGTTCCGGATCGAGTTGATCGAGGGCGTGGCGAACGATTGCGACTCGTTCGTCTTGCTCGACGGGGTCGGTTGCCTGCATCGCAGGCTCAACGACCAACTCCTTCGTCCGGCGATGCTTCTCGCGTCGCAGATGCTGCAAGGCTTCGTTGGTCGCCAGGCGGTACAACCAAGTCTCGAACTTTGCGTCGCCACTGAACTGGCTGAGTTTGGAAAACGCTCGCACGTAAACCTGCTGAGTCAGATCGTCCGCATCTTGAATGCCGACCATCCGAACCATCAGCCGAAATACCCGATCGCTGGTAGCCTCATAAATCTCCCGCAGCGCACGTCGATCGCCGGCCGCAGCAGCTTGCACCGTCGGGTCGTCAATCGAATCATGAGCAGGGTTTTCATGCGAAGGCTCCATTGCCACCATTCTAGCGATACCCGCAGGGGGTAAATAGCCGGGCGGAGAAGAGCTTCCTACGGCGTCCTTTTCCTCATCAGTCGATGCCCATTACGGCTTTCATCTGTTTGCGTCGACTCACGGAAACCTAGTGACCTTCGATCTCTAACAACTCTTTAGAGTCTCGATTATCTGCTTTCCAGTTCAAAAATCGGTGCAGTTCAACCACAACATGATGAAGCATGCCAGCCCATGCGATAGGGATGCAGCTGAATTCCAGCGAAGGTTTGATGGTTGATTTCAATTCAAGATGAAAGTCTGAAAGATGATCCCGCAGACCACCGGCAACATGATCGATAGTGTTTTCGCTCCTGTGTCCAAGCACTAACCCGTCAGACCATCGAGACGAAAAGGCAAGAAATCACAAGAAAGTCGATTTAGGTGATGAGGCGTGTGTTCGTCTCGCATTTCAATCGAAGGTTTTTACGCAAGCGAGATTCGTTGAATAAGTACGTTCATGTCGATTGGACCTGACCCAAGTTCGTCGAGTAGTTCGTCGAACGTATCGCGATAGTCAATCAGAACTTCGTCGACCGAGCCGTCGATTCGCTCAGCGGTGAGTTGAACGCTTAGGTCGCGGAGCAGATCGTATAGTCGGTTTTTTGCTCGATCACTGACGACCGTTAGAAGCGGGTGATCAATTCTTGCTCGGTGAACCAGCTTGTTGCGTATCATCAGAAACTGTGACAGCTCACGGCGAATTTCTTTGTCGTCGTCTTGCACGGTGTGTGCAAGGACCTGGTGGTTGGCCATTCGCTTACCTTCGATCTTTGTACGATGGCGAAGCAAAACTGACTGACTCGCTATGTCTAGGACTGCCTGTCCAAGTTCATTGGGTGAAGACTGAGCAGAATCGTAAAGCAACGTTGCGATACCAGAAAGGTTCGGACGGTTGCGGTACGCGACCGCGATCTCGATGAGAGCATCTTTTTTCTCGTGACCTTGGAAACCAGGAGATGCTGCAAACGAACTCCACCAATAAAGCAATCGCCTACGAACATTTCCAATCGCGATTACCTTGGGAAAATAGCTGACAATCCCTTCAACTGCGGTTCGTTCAACAGTGCCCGCCAAATACTCAAATGCGAACCAAGATGCCAGCAACGAAACCTCAGGTGTTTTTTCGCGTCTCGCCACTGCTGACCATCGCAACGCTTCGGCCAAACCGCTCAGCTTTCCAGCGGAATTTGGATCGATACGTGCCGCGTAGTCCGCCTGAGGCGGTTGCTGGGCCGAGTCGTCAGGGTAAGTGCGGGCGAAGAGCTTCCCATTCCTGTCCTCCCACGTCACCAACATCTTTGGATGAAGGTCGTACCGCTGCATCGGAGACTGGAAATCGAGAAAATCAATAATCTCTTGAAGCCGTCTTTTTGCATCGTCTGCTGCCGCTCCCGCGTCAGGGCTGTCCTGCCAGTGCATACTCAAAATTAGCTGATCGCAATCCAGCTGCGATAAGAACTCATCGACATCGACGGAACCTGCTGACAGAGTCCCCTCATCGACGTCATCGGCGTCAGCAATTTCGCCTTCTTCGCTCTCGATTTCTGTTGGCGCAGATCGCCCCTCGTCTAGCTTGGACTTTAGATCCTCCACGCTCTGTTTTGTATGTTGATCGATGCGAAGTTCGCTCGAACGAATTTCAGCGTCCGTAGCTCCGTCAACAACGAAATAGATTTTGTAGCGATGACGTTTCAGACTGCTTAGTCTGCGGAACATGTGCAGCATACCGTCTCGAAGATCGCTCTTCATCGGAAGATAGCGGTCGAGCAGAGACGTCAGGTAGTCTGCGTTGTATCCACGGTAAACGCAATCGAGTAACAGTTGTTCAACGAGAGTATCAAGACGGTTGTAGCTGGGCTCGTCTTTTGCTACTTCTCGACACAACTCCATCGCAGCGAGACCACCGTACCCTGTCCATGTCATGTCGTCCTCGGTAGCACGGCGACGAAAACACCGATGATGCAATCGTCTCGCGGCAGCAGCTGCTCGCCGACACTCCTTATGACGCTTCTTCAACTCCGCGTACTTATCTTGTGGACTCGCGGGTAGCGAGTCATATAGATTTTTGAAGGTCTCAACCGTTGCGTTTACTTCTGCTGGAAACGCGTGTGCAAGCAATAGGTTTGACGAAAGTATTTGCCCAAGCTCATCATAGAGCGCATCTAGCTGGTGACAGCTACGAAGGCGTCCACCCTGAAGGTCGTCCAAAACCTCTGCGATGTCTTCGAGCACACTTACGCAAAAACTGCTTGGCAGTGAGTAGCTTGTGATGCAGTGCCAGTCTTTAAGTAGTTCCCACCACCTCTCAGACAGATATTTGACCCCATCGGGAACCTGCCAAGCGGCCGAGTCCCACCAATACTGTTGTGGAAAGAACAAGAATCTGCCTCTGTAAACGTCGAAAGGGCCGCCGAAGCGACCCTTTCCTTTGCAGATTCGCAATCCCCGACCGCAGCCGAGGAATGCCTTTATCTGACTGAATTATGATTCAGGGAATGGGCCGCGTCAACACTGATCAACCCATCATATTGGTAACGACACTCGAGTTGCAGGGGATGTTCGGGTCCTAACGAAGCAAGCCCATTGATGGACATTCGGAACTGCCAGCGTGTGTGGTGTCTCTACGCCAAAACCAGTCGAAAACGTGATCGTAGCCGTCTACTCCTGGCACTTCGTGTCTCTCGGGGGCGTCGATGAATCCGGTGTGCTCAAAAAGGGAAGTGATGTCTTTGTTGTGGGAAGGATCGCGTGTTCGGTCGGCGTCCCACCCGAGCATCAGGTGGCCGCCGGGTTGTAAAGCTCGATGGCATGCCGTGATCATGGCGCGGACACCTTCTGGCGTATCGACGCCGAAGCCCAAGAGCCCGTTGATGTGAATCATGTCGAAGCGGACGCCACGAAAGACCTTGTCCACCTCGCACATATCGCCAGTGCGGTGAAGTTGACCGTTGCCAAAACGTGCCGCCGACGGATCGAAGTCGATCGTCCAAACCGCCGTCATCTCCCGGTCAAAGAGTTCGGGATACCGCTTTGTGTAGCGGCGTGTTCCAGCAAGCAGCACATTGGCGGGTTTCATCCTCGCCATCGCTGGAAGCATCACTTGTCGAAGATAAACGCGATCCGGCAACGATTGGACTTGCCAATTGAACTTGATCGCCGAAACGATCGACTTGGTTCTGGCGACTACGGGCATGGTGTTGATCTATGCGTCCTTTGTAAAGCGTTCGTCTTTGATGCCGAGTCGCAACTTCCACTCCATCGCACTGCAATAGAGAACTGGTACGACGAGCATCGTCATGATTTCGATCGTCATGCCGCCGAAACTGGGGATCGCCATTGGCACCATGATGTCGCTGCCCCGGCCGGTGGAGGTGAGGACGGGGATAAGGGCGAGCAGCGTGGTCGCCGTGGTCATCAGACAGGGGCGAACTCGTCGCATGCCGGCGGTCACGGTGGCTTCGCGTGCATGTTTGGCGTTTTCGATGCGGTCCTTGCGAAAACTCTCGTCGAGGTACGACGCGATCACGACGCCGTCGTCGCTGGCGATGCCGAACAGGGCCAGGAAGCCAACCCAGACGGCGACACTGAGGTTGATCGTTTTGACTTGGAACAGTTCACGCATATTCGTGCCAAGCAAACTGAAGTCGAGGAACCAATCGGTGCCGTACAACCACAGCATGATGAAACCGCCTGCCCACGCGATCAGGATGCCGCTGAAAACCAGCGATGTCGTGATGGCTGATTTGAACTGCATGTAGAGGATCAAGAAGATGATCCCGAGTGCCAGCGGTAACACAATTGCCAACGTCTTCTGCGATCGAATTTGGTTTTCGTAGTTGCCTGCGAACGTGTATGTCACTCCGGCTGGTAGCGTGAACTCGCCCGAGTCGATCTTCGATTGCAAGAACGCCTGAGCATCCTCAACGACGTCAACTTCCGCTTCTCCTGGCTTCTTGTCGAACAAAACGTAACCCAGTAAGAACGTGTCTTCGCTCTTGATGACCTGCGGGCCGCGGGTGTAGCGAATGTCGGCGAGCTGCCCGAGCGGAATCTGTGGCCCCATCGGCGTCGGGACCAGAATTCGGTCGAGTGACTCGAGATCGTCACGTAGTTCGCGAGCGTAACGCACGCGGACGGGGAACCGTTCGCGGCCTTCTACAGTCGTCGTGATTTGCCGGCCACCGATCGCGACTTCGATTACGTCCTGCACGCTGCGGATGTGCAACCCGTACCGCTTGATCGCATCTCGGTCGATGTCGATTTCCAAATACGGCTTGCCGACAATGCGGTCAGCAATCACGGCGGATGATTGAACGGTGGGAATCTGCTTCAGCAGCGATTCCAGTTCCAAGGCAACCCGCTCGATCGTTTCTAGGTCTGGACCTTTGACCTTCATTCCCATCGGTGCCCGCATGCCGCTTTGCAGCATTACGATCCGAGCTGCGATCGGTTGCAGCTTGGGTGCCGAGGTCGTGCCGGGAATCTGTGCCGCCGTCGTGATCGCTTGCCAAATGTCATCCGGCTTGCGAATCTCATCACGCCATTGTCGAAACGGTCGGCCGCCGGGATCAGGGATCAATTCGCCTGTTTCTTCGCGGACAAATTCTTCGGATGCGTTGTCGTAGCGAAAGTTCAGCCGATGACCGTTCTGATCGGTTTTGTATTCCGATTTGTAAGTGATGTAGGTTTCGAGCATCGACACGGGAGCCGGGTCGAGCGGCGTGTCGGCGCGACCGATCTTGCCGACGACTGATTCGACTTCGGGAATCGACACCAGCAATTGATTCTGTAATTGCAACACGTCGAGAGCTTCACCGATCGAAGCGTGCGGCATCGTTGTCGGCATGTAGAGGAAAGAGCCTTCATCAAGCGGCGGCATGAACTCTTTGCCAAGCCCTGGCAGTACGTTCGTTGCGGCTTTCCAGGGACCGGATTGCCGAACGGTGGTTTCCGAAACGCCAACCATCGAGAGCGCCTTGGGGATGAACCCGAACACCTTGTCGAAGCCCAGCCAAGCCGAGCCGCCGAACAAAAGGATCGCGATCGGCAGCGTCATGAACGCAAGTTTGTGATTGAGGCACCAGCGCAGGATCGGTTCGTACAGGAATCGTTGAAAGACGGTAAAGAACCCCAGGATGCCGCCAATCAATCCGCCGACGAACAGCAAATTCAGTAGCAAACCTTTCTGTGGCCCCAGCGGCAACCATTCCTGAGTCAGCAACACGCCGACGACCAGCGCCGCAAGTGCGCTGGTCGCATACGGGCCGTAACGCTGGTAACTCTCGGGAATCCGATCTTCATACAGTTTGTAGGTCGACAGCACGATCAAGATTGCACCGACCCACCATGTCAGCAGCATCGACGCAGCAATGCCGAGGATCAGCAACGCGAACCAAGCTCCACGACGCAGGCTCTTTGATTCAATTCGTCCGCCCATCAGGACGTGGGCAACCGGCGGAATGATGGTCAACGCAACGATGACGGACGCTGCGAGTGCGAACGTCTTGGTGAAGGCGAGCGGCCGAAACAGCTTTCCTTCTGCACCGATCATCGTGAACACGGGCAGGAAACTGACTACGGTGGTTGTCACGGCGGTTAGCACCGCACCGGCCACTTCTTGAGTGGCCTTAAAGATCAACGTCATCTTGTCGTCTTCGGGATCGGCCTCATCGAGATATTTAAGAATGTTCTCCGTGACAATAATCCCCATGTCGACCATCGTCCCAATCGCAATCGCGATTCCCGACAACGCCACGATGTTGGCGTCGACACCGAATGTCTTCATGGCGATGAAGCACATCAACACGGCCAGCGGCAACAACGCACTGATCAGGAACGAGCTGCGCAAGTGAATGACCATCACCAGAATCACGATGATGGTGACAAGGATTTCTTCAAACAACGCAGTTTTCAACGTGCCCAGCGTTTCGTAGATCAACCCGGTTCTATCGTAGAAAGGCACGACCGCGACTTGGCTGGTCGTGATCCATGTCGGCCACTCCTCTTGTGACATTCCACGAAGGTGCTTCACCCAAGCGTCGCTGGTGGTCGTCGCACCGGTGATCGACTCCAAATCATGACGCTCGGCGTACAGGTCAACTTCATCAGCCGACGCCTTCGTGTAGTCGACCAACACCTTCGTGGGTAAACCTGGCGAGACTTCTTTGATTCGTTGCTTGATGTTCTTGATCGCAGCCAAAGGGTTGTATCCGTAGCGTACGACCGCGACACCGCCCACGGCTTCCGCACCGGCTTTGTCGAGCGCACCTCGCCGCAACGCCGGACCTAGCGACACGTTGCCCACGTCGGCCACCGTGATCGGCACGTTGTCGGTCACCTTTACGACAGTCTTTTCGATGTCCTCGATGCTCTCGATGAAGCCCAGACCGCGGATGACGTATTCGGCCTTGTTCAGTTCAATCGTTCTCGCACCAACGTCGACGTTCGTCATGCGAATCGACTCGAACACACTGGCCAACGTCACACCGGCGGCCCGCATCGCATCAGGGTCCACGTCGATTTGGTATTCCTGAACGAAGCCTCCGATCGAAGCGACCTCACTGATCCCTTCCGCCGAAGTCAGCGAATAGCGGACGTTGTAATCCTGGATCGTTCGCAGCTCTCGCAAATCCCAACCACCGGTCGGTTTTCCATCAGGATCGCGGCCTTCGAGTGTGTAGAGATAAATCTGTCCGAGCGCCGTCGCATCTGGCCCCAGCGTCGGTTGCACACTATCTGGCAACGTGCCAGCCGGCAGACTGTTCAGCTTTTCCAGCACCCGCGTTCGCGACCAATAGAAGTCCGCGTCTTCGCCAAAGATGATGTAGATCGACGAGAAGCCGAACATCGAATAGCTGCGGATCGTCTTGACCTCGGGGATTCCCAGCAGTGCGACCGTCAGCGGATAACCGATCTGGTCTTCGACGTCTTGTGGGCTGCGTCCCATCCACTGCGTGAACACGATCTGTTGGTTTTCGCCGATGTCGGGAATGGCATCGACGGGAACGGGATCGCGAGGCAACGCTCCGGTGTCCCAATCGAATGGAGCGACCATCACGCCCCAACCCATCGTCGCAATGACCAACAACATGACGACCAGCTTGTTGGTCAAGCAGAACCAAATCAGTCGGCCGAGGATTGAGCGTTTCGCGTTTTTAATGGTCTCATCGTTGTTTGTCATGTTGGATTACTTGGCCTACAGCTTTTCGACTTTGTCGGCACATTTCAGCATCGAAGCGCCGTAGTACGGATTGCGAACCGCGTCATCGGATTGAAGCCACGACGCACCGCGACCCTCGAAGGCCATCGGACAATGAAGCTCATAAAGTGTTTCGTCAGTCGGCAGCCCGAACATTCGCTGCAGGCTCAACATCTGTTCGGACAGCAACGCGAACCCGCTCCGCAAGGCGGAGAGATCATTCGCCTTCTGCAATCTTGCAATGATCTCGGACAAGTCGCGTTTTTCTTTGCTCCACATTCCGACCGCTTTGGATTCAGAAACGATCGGCGCCAATGAAGCCAAACGTTGATGCAACGGTTCGACGGCTTGCTTCGCCGCATCCAAATCGTCGGCCGCGAGTGCTTGGCTGAGTGCCAAGTAGGGAGCGACGAAGCCGTTCAGTTGTCCAACGACCTCCGGCGGAGCATCCATGTTCGCCATGGCCGGCATCTGCATCTCGTCATGTGACATCGGCAACGGAAACTGGCCCTTCATCTGATTGACGTGCTGGCGAGTTAACGCGAATACCCGGTCGGCTTCACGCATGGATTTGACTTCGCGACCTTCGGTGACGTCATTGCGAAGCAACATCGCAACCTCGAGCCACTGCGGTCGCATTTGAGGACCGATCAAGTCTGCCGGCACTGCCTCAACAGTTTGTCCCAGTCGTTCGTAGCTTGCACGCATCTCTGCGAGGTTCGCCGCTTCGACCTTTTCCTGAATCGTTTTGTATTGCTCAACGAGGCTCTGCATCGCATCGCGTGCTGCTGGCACCAACTCCATCGGACTCGCGTCCATCGCCACGCCTTCGTCCGCCTTTGGCATTTCCATGCCGCCGTGATTGTGTCCACCGCCACCGCCACCTTGCGGCGTCATCATCGAGGGCTTTGCGGAAATCTGCAGCGCACTGTCGAGTTTGAAGTTGCCGTTGGTCACCACCAAGTCGCCTTCGTCGAGACCGGCTTTGACGAGATAGAAATCGCCGGCTCGCGGACCGATCACAATCTCGCGACCCTCGTAAGTCGGCTTATCAGCATCGGGAACCTGGATGTAAACGATCGCTCGCGTTCCGGTAAGCAACACAGCCTTCACCGGCACGATCAACGGCTTCGCGGCGTTCGTCGGCTCGGCGGTGACGTACCCGAGCGATTCGGCTCGCACCAACGGCATACCGCAAATGTCACAGTCACCCGGCTGGTCTTTGATGATTTCCGGGTGCATCGGACTGATCCACTTTCCCGCCAGCGAAGCGCTCAGCACTCGACCGCCAGCCGCGATGTCGCTCTGCACAATCGCACGCACGAACATTTCCGGTTTCAAGCGACCATCGTCGTTCGGCACGTTGACTCGGACCTTCACCGTTCGTGTGTCCTCGTTCAGCACCGGATCAATAAACGCGATTCGGCCGCGGAACACTTCGCCTGGATACGCTTCCGTCGTGAACTCGACGTCTTGCCCATACCGCAACCAAGCCAGGTCCGATTCGTAAGCATCCATCTGAACCCACAAGACGTTCAAGTCAGCAACGGTGTAGATACGGTCGCCAGTTTGAACGCGGTCGCCTTCTTGCTTGTTCTTTGCAACCACTACACCCCCGACGGGCGAATAGATCGTTACGGTTTCGGAAGACTTGCCGCGTTGTTCAATGGTTTGAATTTGCTTCGTCGTCAAACCGAGCAAACGCAGTTTCTCGCGAGCGGACTCGGCAAGATCGAGTGGTTTGATTAATCGTGAGGTACTCAGCAGTCGATCACGCTTGGTCACCGCCAGCAGTTCTTCTTGTGCGGTGTAGAGCGACTCGCTGTAGATTTGCACCATGTGATCGCCCTTGTTGACTTCGACGCCGGTGAAGTCAACGAACATGCGTTCTAAGCGACCAGGAACCCAAGCTGTGATGTGTGCGAGGCGTGTTTCGTCGTAATCAACCTTGCCCACCATGCGTACTTCGGATGTCACGTATTGCCGGCGCACGGGACTGACCTGCACGTTCATCAAGCTCTTGATTTCAGAACTGATCGAAACGGTGCGAACTCCGTCTGCCGATTCTCTGACTGGAACCAAATCCATCCCGCAGATCGGACAACTGCCCGGCCCGTCACGACGTATTTGGGGATGCATCGAGCAAGTCCAAATCGACGGCTTACTTTGCATTGCCTCCAAGTTCGACGTAGCGGAAGTCGGAGAGACTTTCGGCTCATTCGAGCCGCCGCTAAACCAAGATGCGACGAAGATACCGAGCACCACAAACGCCACCGCTTGTGCAATCCAGAGTTTTCCGCGGTGTCGTTTGAAGAATTCGTTCATGAGTTCGCTCTAGATTTTGTCCAACCAGGTCACTAGCTTCGTCACTTCGTCTTGGTCGCGAACGCCGACGGCAGTGACGCTTCGAGAACCTTGCCTCCAAGTTGCCGCAATACTGGAATCGAGATCAACAAGGCAGCAATCTTTGTCACCACATGTTGCCATACTCTGGGGGCGATCGCCAAACCAAGCCGTCTCTTCGTCATCGTGTTCAAACAGAACCAGTGTCGAACCGTCACTTCGTTTGCAAACCGCCTTCACGCAAGTGCAACAAGGCATCTTCAACACGCTAGTCGACGCCAAGGAATAGCCCTCGGGCAATCCACCCGAGACAATGGGTCGATAGCCGACCAACTTCACGGCTCTCTCCGCGTCGACTGTCTCACCGTCGTACTTGGTGAGCAGCATCTGTTCCGCTCCGTCTGGATCGCTGGGCAGTTTCTGCAAATAGTCGTCCATCACCACGGCGAACTCAGCCATGTGTTCGGCAGACATTTCATCATCATGCGAATGCCCATCTCTGCCGTGCGTCGCCATCGCACCACCGCCTGCCATGTCGTGATTGTTTCCGCCGCCGTACCACAGTCCTGCACCCAACAGCACCAAAACGGACGCCGCCATCGACACCAGCCCAGCACCATATGGCGACTCGCGAACCCAAAGACTGAATCGCTTCGACAATGTTACCGGTTCGGCGGCTGTTGGCAGCTCACGTTCGATGCGTTGCCACAGATCAGACGGTTTTGCCGGGAAGGAAGTTTGAGCGAAAGCCGAGCCGAGTGACTCAAACGCACTCAGCTCTGCCGCACACGATTCGCATGACTCAACGTGTTCCGCCACAGTATCCGCTTGTCCAGCCGCAAGCTCGCCGTCGTGATAAGCCGACAGGTATGGCTGCACCGTTTTGCAATCGTTGGATGACATAACCCTCTCATTCTCTGTGAGACGCTTCTGCTGATGTGTTTTTGGATGCCCGAAGTCGACGTTTCTTCACGCATTTAGACCAAATAGAAGAATTCTTGTCGCGCCGCGTGAAGAAAGCGACCGCCCACGCATCCAAATGCACGTCAATCGAAAAACCCGCCCTCCTCATCCGCGAAGGCAAAACCCCATGCGACGCTCAAAACTCATTCCTATCCTACTCTGCGGGCTACTCATTCTCGGAATCTACGGGTGCAATTCGCCTGAACCCGATCCAGTGACTCTACCCACGACTCCTGCCAGCGACACGGCCGAGGACCATGCCGAACATGAGCATGACGACCACGCCGATCACGATCACGGCGACACCGCCGATGCCGATTCGTCGATGGCCAAGATGATGTCGGGTTTGAAAGAGCTATCGCCGGAAGATCACAAGTCTGCCATGGCCCAACACATGTGCCCCGTCAGCGGCGAGATGTTGGGAACGATGGGAGCCCCTGAGAAAGTTGACGTGAATGGCAACTCCGTCTGGATTTGCTGTGACGGCTGCAAAGACAAACTGCTCGCCGCACCCGACAAGTACCTCGCGAAGTTGAAGTGATTGGCACCGACTGAGTCTACTAACGAAAGCACCAATGGCCACGACTGAATTTCTGAAACGGGTTTTCTCGATGCGACCCACAAGCACTCTTCAAAGTGCTTTGAGTGTCTACGACGACTACGTGTTCGATAAACGCTATCAACTTGACACTCGATCCGAGGTCGCCATCGACGACCTGGACATCAGTCAAGAAGACAAGGAGCATGCCGACAAATACAAACCGACTCGCGCGAGATACTTTCGCAAGATCATGGAGAAAGTCGATCTCCCCCGCGATGGAGTGTTCGTCGATGTTGGATGCGGCAAGGGCCGAATCCTGTTGCTCGCTGCGGAGCAGGGATTTGACCAAGTCGTCGGTTTAGAAATCTCGCCTGGCTTGTGTCAGATCGCAGAGCGAAACGTCGCGACCTTCAAAGAAGCGAAGCCCAAAACGGGTTCGATTAAAGTCGTCTGCACCAATATCCTCGACTATCAGATGGACGGAAGCGAAACCGTCTTCTTTCTGTATTCACCGTTCGGCTGCTCGGTAACAGAGCGATTTCTCGAGATGATACGGCAGTCGCTCAAGGATCATCCGCGAGACTTGTGTCTTATCATCGACGAATTCCGCTTCCCCAAATTACTTGTCAACGATCACTACTTCGAGCAATCGCTAATTTACAAGTACGGGGCAGCCGTATTCCATGTGTATTCTCACGTCAGCTAACGCAAGACTGATTACCTTTCCCTCGACCTTTTCCCGAATGCAACTTCCCATGAAACGACAACTCTTTGCAGCCGCTTGTACAGCAGCTTTGCTGGTGACACCTCAATTCGTGATCGCGCAGGAAGCAGCCGCACCGCACGATCACGCGCATGACCACTCCGCACACGACCACGCTGGCCACAGCCATGCCGCCGATGCAACTGGCCCACATGGTGGCACCGTTCAAACCGTTGGCGACAGCAGAATCGAAACGGTGATCGTCGAAAAGGGAATCATGTTCATGATCCTTGGCCAGAACGATCAACCCATCGCACCACCCGACGCGACAGGAAATCTGAGACTACGAATCGGCGAAGGTAAAAAGGAATACACCTACGAACTCAAGACGCTCAAGAACCTCGCCATCGGAGTCGGTGTGGACCTTTCCAAAGTCGTCGATCAACCACTACACATGAACGTCCGTATCACCAAAGTCGGCACGGAACCACTGATCTTCCACGCCATGGGTAAACTCGCCAGCGGCAAGCTATCCGACGAATTGCTCATCAGCCTGCAAGCCACCTGTCCCGTCAGCGGCCAACCGCTCGGCAGCATGGGCAAGCCACCCAAGATCACGATCGGTGACAAGTCGCTCTTCGTCTGCTGTGCGGGCTGCACGAAGAAAGTCGAAGCCTCACCCGACCAGTACCTCACAAAGTACTACACCGCCAAAGGCGAACAGGTGCGCGAAGGCGTCTTCAAATCCACGCTTGCCGATGCTGCCGCAATCGCCGCACAGAAAACCTGTCCCGTGATGGATGAACCGCTGGGCGGCATGGGCGTCCCAGGTAAAGTCAGCGTCAACGGAAAAGCCGTCTACATCTGCTGTCCTGGCTGTGCCAAAAAGCTGGTCGCCGAACCAGACAAGTACCTCGCGGCCCTCAAAGCCAAGGGAATCACTCCGCCGGTTTTCCAATAGGAGGCTGCATAGAGATGACGGCCTGCGGTGGCAATTAGCCGAATTCGCTAAACCGAGATTCTCTCAACGATGTTGCGTGTGACTTTTCGCTGGCGACGATCGTACAAGCGAGTTGTTCGCGGGTCCGCATGGCCGGCTAGTTGCTGAACTTCTTCGAGTGACACACCCTGGCTCAACAGATCAGTGATCGTGGCGACTCGAAACGAGTGCGGTGAAAGCCGGTTCGGCAGCCCAGCGTCACGAATGCGACGTTTCACCATGCGACTCATGTCGTTTGCCGACATCGCCTTGTCGGTCAATTGTTTGGTGCGTCGAATCGTTGTTCGGAAAAGGGGAGTCTTGTCGCTCGCGTTGCTGAGTCCTGCCACTCGCATGTATTCCGCGATGTACTGCTGCAAATCATGTCGAACCGGAATCTCTCGTTGCTTGCCGCCTTTTTCATTGAAACGCAAACAGTATTGTTCCCCGGCGTCCACGAAATCACGCCGCCGAAGTTTTGCAATCGCACCCACTCGGGCGGCTGTGTAAATCAAGATTGCAATGATGGCTCGGTCGCGATAGCCGACAGCAGAAGAAACGTTGATGCTACGAAGTAGCTTGCGAGCCTGCTGAATCGTAATCTCTGGTGTTTTGCCTTCAACGACCTGCAATCTCTCTCCACGAACCGACGCAGCTGGATTCAAGACCACGACATGCCTCGTGACCAGAGTGTCAAAGAAATGACGAAGTGCAGCCAGATGCAACTTCTTCGTCGCGGGAGCATAGTCGAGCGAATCGAGATAGTCGCCGACATCGCGAGGGCTAACATTCGGAAGTTGCCGACCAAGTCCGTCGCAATGCTTAAGAAACTGACGCACCGCGCGACCATAGGCATCGCGGGTGTGGGGATTGCGAATCTTGCCGTAAATGAACTCCTCCCAGGCAAACTGAGCACTGGGACCAGCCTTGGCGACCAAAACGGGCAACTCGTCGCCGGATGACGCGGACACCACTTGAGTCTCGTCGTTGACTAACAAAGCAATTGATTTAGTTGGCAAGTCTTCCATGGTGTAACCAAGCAAATGCTTTACGCATCGTCCACATCGGGAATCAGTCGATCGTGAACTTATCGGGCATCGGAGTTAGTAGCTCATAACGTCCTTTGTGATGCGTTACTTTGCCCCAGCAGAAAAGGAATAGCAACGTAATTTGGACGTGCCAGGTGCACCCTGCAAGCCAAACGGATCTCGCTACTTGCAATTCTTTCACGAAGAGTGGCCGTCGAGGTGAGCGACCACTGAGGGAACTTCGACGAAGCAGTCCAACTGTGTCGGAGACTCGGAATTGAAGTAGTTCATCGCACGCTCCAACTCGTCAGATCCCGTTGTCGGTGAATCATTCGTCCTGATTCCGTGTGCCGAACCGATTTTCCAAGCGAGCAACACCGCGCTATGCTCCAGTCGGTTGTTTTGAATGTTGTTCATTACAAGACGGGATTTGCATTGGTTGAGCGTCGCCAGTGCTTCACGAACTTGGCCATCTTTGGCCAGTGCGATCGACGCTACAAGATCAAACTTCGTCGACAAGATTGGTTGAGGCATAGTGAGATCTTCGGATTGCTCGTACATCGACAAAAAGCCTGGGAACTTTCTCTGAATATCAACGCTCGCACGCAAGTCTTTCGGCGTTCCTCGTTTAGCTAACACTCTTGCCAAGGCCATCATTTCGTGGTGAATAATTGATTCGATTTTCGCCTCCATCGAGCGATCATCCAATTTCCGGGCTAAGGCTTGAGCCCTTTTGAAATCCTTTATCGCTTTTTGATGTAGTGCTGCTTTCTTTTGAGATGCATCGGGGTTGGGGTCATCTTTGTCCCAGCAGGTAAATTTTCCCGGCACACGCTTGCGATTGAGCTGACCGCGAATGACAAGAAGCTCGATGAGTTGCTCATCATTGGCACGTTTCTTCATCAGGGCGATTTGGCTGAGAGCGGAATCCAAAAGCCGATTGTGGTGGTTAACCCGAAGTCTTTCCGGATTTCCCATCAGTTGATGCGTGGAGAATTCAACCAGGCAACTTAACAGGAAGCGAGATTCGTTCCAGAACAGATCTGACGTTCCCACGAAGGGCAACCATTGTGAAAAACGGGCATACATGTTTGGCAATTGGTAGTCATCTATGACCGAATGACTCGACAAACCGGTTAGCTTCTTTTCCTTGCTGACACCTGGAAGCCAACCGTTGAAGACATTGGGTGATCTGAAGTATTGAGTCAGCCGATTGTGCTCTTGCAACTTGGTTTCAAAGAAAAACGATTCGTCGTTCTCAAACTTCAGACCAATTTTTTCAAGCACGCTGCGATTTAGCAATCCAGATGAGAGGCCCTTGCGAAAAGTCTCAGGTGTGATTGTTCGATGACCCAACGTCCTCTTCGGAGTGATGATTCCTAGCTCAATGCATCGATCCCGAAAACCACGGTCGCCGCCATGTTTCGAAACCAAGACACGAAAACGTCTTTCATCGAAGTTGACTCGCTCGTCGGTCTTACGCTTGCCAGTCATGTTGTCTTGTCGCCTAGTAAATCCGGAATCTGCACGTTAGCCCCCCACAAGTTGCCCTAGCACCAATGTTACCCAGTTTACCAGATGGCCATTCAGATGGCGGTTTGAAGTAGTGACGGTAGGGTTGATCTCCAAAGCAAGGCCGAGAGTCCATCAAGATCCACGCCTCCACAAGAGAGACGCCATGTCATTTACACGTAGACTCCGAGATTTAGTTCGCGAGTTGAAAGAAGCATCAACCTTCAGGGTGTTTTCCGAGGTCAACAGGATTGCCGGCGAGTTCCCTTTGATGCGTTCAAACGGCGGATCTGCCGATTTGGTCAACTGGGCTTCCAACGACTATCTCGCGATGGGCCAACACGAAACTGTCTTTCAGGCAACCCGCGACGCACTGGAAGAGTTCGGAGTTGGGTCGGGCGGCTCACGAAATATCACTGGAACATCTCATCTTCACTGCGGACTTGAAAGCGAGTTGGCAAGACTTCACGGCAAAGAAGCCTCGCTCCTATTCTCCTCGGGTTACTGCGCCAATCGTGGTGCCCTTAGCACATTGGGCAAGCTATTCAGCGGTTCGGTTGAGTTTTTCTCTGACAAAGCCAACCATGCGTCTCTGGTGCGAGGGATTCTTGCGACAGGTGAACGAAAATCCGTTTACAACCACAACGACCCTCAACACCTCGTCGAATGCCTATCGCGGTCAACTGCTGAGGTCAAAGTTGTTGTATTTGAATCGCTGCACTCAATGGACGCTGACATTGCTGATGTTGAAACCATGCTTGATATTTGCGAGGACTTTGGCGCGTTTTCGTTCGTTGATGAAGTCCATGCAGTCGGCGCTTACGGCCCTAAGGGTGCTGGGATTGCAGCCGCACAGGCTGTCAGCGCAAAGGCAACAGTCGTAATGGGAACGCTCGGCAAAGCATTCGGTTGCTTTGGTGGCTACATTGCCGGAAACCGGGACACTATCGATGCAATCAGGAGCTACAGCGACGATTTCATTTTCACAACGGCATTGCCGCCGCATGTGGTTGCTGGATGCCTAGCTTCAGTTCAGCATCTTTCTTCATCCAATGAAGAACGTGAACGTCTGCATCAGAATGCGAGCCTGCTCGCGTCGGAGCTACAAACTGCGAATGTGCCGTATCTCGGAAAAGGCACGCACATCTTTCCGATCGTTTTCGGATCGGCAGAACGCTGCAATGAAGCTCAGCGACGGCTGAGGTTGGAATTTGGAATGGAAGCGACGGCAATCAATCCTCCGTCGGTCGAAGCGGGTGCTTCGCGAATCCGGGTCGCGATCACATCGGCACATACCGAGTCAATGATCGCTGAATTCGTCGAAGCGATGAAGAGCGTTCACCAAGATTTGTCACCCACATCCTCAGCGAGCGTCAAGAATGAGAAGACTTAAAGCGATTACCCGGAAAAGTGAATTAGCGAAGTATCAAACTGGTCTGGTGTGCTCGGCATTGACCGAAAGTCTTGACGGCGGCGATTGCATGGAGATCATCTTCAAAGACTCTCTCGGTGACAGATATCGTGAGTCTTGGGTTGAGTTTACAGATGCAAATCCGGGAACGGCGAAACGCAAATGGACGTATGAATTGGAACTCGCAGTTCAGTCTGGTGTAGCTGACCTCGCGATTCATTCAGGCAAGGACCTTCCCTCCGAAGTGATGCCGGGTACGGTGCTTCGCCCCGTCATGGTCCGTGAGAACGCCACGGACGTACTGGTAACAAAACTTCCAAGTTCAGACGCGGACGAACTGAGGCGGCCTCGTATCGCCACGGGAAGCCTCCGACGCACTGTTGGCTTGCGGAAGTTGATTCCGAATGCCGAGCTATTTTCAATCAATGGCAACGTCACTACGCGACTCACCAAACTTCGAGAGTCCGATGGTATCGATGGAGTAGTGTTGGCAAGTGCCGGTGTCAATCGACTTTCCGCCAGCGGCGAATTGGACCTGAGTGGACTATTCGTTCGCGAGTTTCCGGTGAATGAGCTAATGCCCTGCGCCGCGCAGGGAACTCTTGTCGCTCAATATCGAGACGACCACCTTGAGGTCAAAAAGCTGATTACATCAGTCGTGGATGCGACGACAGAGTCGGCATGGCTTGCTGAACGTGCATGCCTTGAGGGCTTGTCTGCGAGTTGCGACAGCGTACTCGGGATCTATGCGTCAGTCCAAAACGGGCAAATTCTCCTACGGGCATGGATTGGATCCCAGGAGTGCGATGAAGAGCTTACAGGGAGCGAAGTAGGTGCTATAGAGCAAGCCGAAGAGATTGGACGTTCGCTGTCATCGAAGCTCTTGAAGCAAGGGGCAGAAAATCTCATTAAATCAAATACCAAGGAGTAATCGAAATGCGTGATTTTCCCATGACTAGGCTAAGACGATTGAGGAGTGACGATTGGTGCCGCCGCCTCGTTCGTGAATGCGAGTTGACTCCCAGCGATCTTATCTGGCCCATCTTCGTTGTTGAAGGAATCAACCACCGCGAGTCTGTCGAAGAATTGCCGGGTGTCGATCGATTGTCCATCGATCTCGCAGTTACAGCCGCCAAGGAAGCAGCTTCGGCTGGAATCCCTGTCGTCAACATCATCCCAGTCATTAAGCAAGATAAGAAGGACGATCGAGGTTCTGAGGCTGGGAACGGTGACAATCTGGTTTGCCGTGCTGTGCGAGCGATTCGGGAGGCCAAGGTTGATGTGGGTATCATGTGTGACGTTGCCCTCGATCTGTTCACATCGCATGGCCACGATGGAATACTCGATAGTACCGGTAACGTGGACAACGACGCGACAGTCGAGGCGTTAGCAGAACAAGTGATTGTTCAGGCTAGAGCGGGAGCTGATATGATGGCACCATCTGACATGATGGATGGTCGAGTGAAAGGAATTCGTAGTCGGCTCGAAAGTGAAGGAATGCACGACGTAAAGATCATCGTCCACTCGGCAAAATATGCATCCGCGTTGTACGGACCATATCGCGATGCTGTGGGATCGTCAGCGAACTTGGGAAAGAATGGGAAGCAGACATATCAACAGGATCCCGGGAATTACCAAGAAGCGCTCCATGAAGTGGAGATGGATATCCGTGAGGGTGCGGACATGATTATGGTAAAGCCCGGCACTTTCTATTTAGACGTCATTCGTAAAATAAAGGACAAGTTCCAAATGCCAACTTTCGCATTTCACGTCAGTGGGGAATACGCGATGGTGAAGGCCGCAGGCGAACGAGGCTGGATTGACGCTGACCGAGTGATGGTCGAAGCACTGCTTAGTTTGAAACGATCGGGATGTTCAGGAATCGTGACCTACGCGGCATTGGACGTTGCGAAGATGCTTGGCCAGAACAACAGAGTGATCCGTTAGAGCCTGCAACTTGGGTGAACAAGTGAAGAGGCATCGGTGATCTGTAAACCAAAGAAACTTCTTCTGGCGGAACCGTGATTTCGCCATGTCGCTTGTCAGTCCGTTGACTTGTTAGCGCTGTCGAAGCCCCAGTCGTGAGCCTGTCGCTGTTTTTGCCACCAGGGGCAAACGCCCGCCGCTTGGCGAAAGGCGACGCGTTTGGGCACTGTTCGCTCCGACGCGGTTTCGTTGTAGGCATCGACGTTGACGAGCAATAGGGTCATAAAGGCCTGCTGAACTTGCTCAAACGTTCCGAGATTGAGAGACTGGTCGTCATGTGGGGCCACCGAAAATCAGCTAACGAAAACGCCCGTGTCCCTAAGCCGGCCATTTGACTGACCATCGACCAAACTAGATTCGACGTACGATCGATTTGGCTGTAACGTTCCGAGTTATGCCTGCCCACCAATTGAGTAAACCGCAAGGAGTCAAACTATTCGAGACACGTTCCGGTCCGGTGCGAGCGGTCGTCATCGGTCCCACTATCGGCATTCGATGGCGAATATTGAAGTACTTCCGTCTCGTGAAATCGACGAAGGTTCCTGGCGAATGGTTGGAAGTCGGATCGAGCTGGCGGCCTTCCGAGAATTCGCACTTGGCGAAGTGTGTTGCAGCCGTTCAGTGTTTTCTGGATAGCGAAGACGACGCCTGAACGCCGAGACGCCCAACGAAGCGTCCATTCCAGCAGTTTGCGCAGCCCTCGCAATTGAGGCAGCCTAGGCGGGCGGTTCTTTCGGTCCTCCAGTTAGGAAGGTTTTTGCGATGCACGCATTCTTGCGCTCACTGTTTTTTCGGCGATCAGTACTAGACGAAAACGAGCCTGTGGTCAGTCCCTCGACAGTCGCACCGGATCAAGCAGACGCTGCGAACTGTGACCAACGTGCTCAAGATGATCGAGCTTCAATGTTCATCGATGATCCAGACCCTTTTGGTCGAGATTGGCAGTGGTTACGCGATCCCGAGAAGAAGAAGTAGCAAATACATCAAAGTTGCTAAGTCTTCAAAACGTGAACAATCGCTGCGGTTCTTTCAAATTTTTCAGGTTGAATCATTCTGGAAGAGCCGCAACACATGTTTCTTTTGTAGGCATACTTATAGGGCTGAGCCACCACACGAAACGTGAAGAGGCATCGGTGGTCTGGGAACCAAAGAAACCTCTCCAGGCTGATCATAAGATCGCCTTATAGTGACTCAATCAGTTGACTTACTGGCGTTCTCGAAGATCCAGGTGTGAGCTTGGTCGCAGACCTTTGCCACCAATGGCAAGTCGTCGCGACCGAAACTCGTTGAATCTTTCCATTCTTCGCCGTCTTTGTAGATACGACTGACTGTCACGTTGTGACGGACTCCGTTGTCAGTATCGTTCGCCCAGATTGCTGCTTTCACAACACCTAGTCGAACTTCGTGAACGGGTCGCGTCTTCGTTTTCGTTGCCATGGTATTCTCTTGGGTAAAGAGGATGTTAGGAACGTCATCCGCTTGGCGAGCGGCGACGCATTTGGCTGCCGGTTCAGTCACCGCGACTGCATGCCGGGCATCGACCAAGAAAATTTTCAGACAAGCCCGCAGGCGTGTACTCGATCCCCGTCCAACCTTGCTGCGTTGCCACAGTAAATTGGTCAGGGCCTTCATCACAGCAATCCGCACAACAGAGCGAAAAGTAGACCCCTGGAGGAATGCCGTTAGCGTCTTCCAAAACGCTTGTCGCACGTCGGAGCATGTATCGTGCGACTGTTCGAGTTATCTTCCGGTGACACTCGTCTCCGAGATTACCAATCGGAGTTGTTTTGGGTGCGCAACCGTCACGAGCAAGCCAGTCCAGCAGGGCTCGTGCGTATTCCGTCACTTCCAACCACTCACGATCAGTCCACGATCGAAGCATCTCGATCCAAGCTTTCTGCGGGTCCATCAAACAGACTCGATTGCGGCTCGGGATTCACCGTCTCGTTCGCCGTCACGTGTAAGCAAGATGAGCTGGCAAACCCATTGGGCAAGCTGTCCTTGGATCGCATCGTTGAATGGCACAGCCGTCAATGAATACGGCGGAGCCATTCCGTCATGCAGGTCAAGCAGGAGCGAATCAGCGGTTTCCGCCGCGTCTTCGAGACCACCTTCACGACTCCAAGCTGCAAGCATGGCCTCCCATCGCGTCTGCGACTCAGCCAATGGTTGCGTCCCACTGCTAGCAGTAGGATGACTTGCAGTCTCTGGCTGAAGCAAACACAGTGAAGCATCTCGCTTAAACTCTGTGGCGACGAACTTAGCGATCGGACCATTGAGACTGTCGTCGCGGTCAAGGCTGGCAAGCGTTGACGGAGGCGCGTCACCAGCGTCCAAGCAAGCGAGAAGATCAGTTGCCAATGATTCGATTGACTCGTAATCTGCCAAACGCCGAACGGCTATCAAGTCATTCCAGTATTTCTGAGCGTCCATCATCAAACCGCCAGTGCAAGAGAGAGAAGTTTGCCAACCTTGGCGTCCATTTCCGTGCGGTCCCCGGCGAGTTGCACTCGCTGAGTCACCTGCGTTAACGCATCGACTAACGCGAAAATCGTGAAAGCACCGTGTTGACGGGCGATCTCCATCGCGTCCTTGATCAAATGCCGAGGCACACCCTCTTTGGTGAGCACCGAAAGCACTTGCTCATCGTCGTGACCCAGCTTTTCACGCATTGCTTTCCGAACGCAGTTGACGAATCCGTCACGACGTTCATCTCGCTTCGCAATTAGCGACTCAATAACATTGCGCACCTCGGGCAATCCATCGCGAACATTCGCGGTGTGTTTGCGGTTGAATTCAACAACTTCGGTGGCGTCCCACACAATGTGATTGCGACAGACCTTCTGAAACCAAAACGTCTGAACGCCCATCGTTCGCCGGCCGACTTCGGAGTTCCAAAGGAAGAAACCTGGAGCAAACGCTTCGCCCTCGATTTCCGCCCAACCTGTTGGGTCAATCAGGAACGCGAACATGTCTTGTTGACCACAGTACAAACCGGTGCTTTCGCCGTCGGCGGCTGTTTGCGGTGGCACAAAGTCCGATGCAAATTCTTTGGCGATGTCGAGCATCTCGGTGTTCCAAAGTCGCGTGTACGCAACTCCGTGAACCGAGCGAATCTCGTCATTGACCGTAAGAATTTGGTAAGGCTTGTCCGCCGTCGATGGCAGCGTTTCCTCGAGAGCCTTACTTGCCGTCTTCGGAGACAGCCGATTGATCGTGTCTTTGTGGACACGTGCGGTGCGACACAATTGCGAGAACGACCAATCGTTCAAGTTGTAGTCGGGCGTATCACCTAGTGACACGGTCAAATCGTGAGTGACAACTAGGTTCTGCGGAAGGATCCATTGATCCTCCGCCGACTCTTGGTCGTCCTGACACTTCTGGTAGAGCGCATCAAATGTTGCAAAGCATTGGTCCGGCGTTCGCCGAAACAATTCTTCGTTTGCTCGGGTGAGCGTAGCCATGGCAGATACTCCTGCGTGTTGGCGAGAACGATTCGTTGACGACCGACAAGGTGCGTTAGCGAAATCGCTTGAGCTGAACAATGGGCTGGCTCTAAGTAAGTCAGTCCAACATTCAGCTCGCTGCCAGCGAGCAGCGATGTTCTGCGAAAACCTTTTTAGACCACCGGCCTCATGCCGCACGATTGAGCGTGGGGCATAAAGCCGACATACGTCTACTCAGATTCAGTTGTCAATTCTCGGTCGCTAGCTTTCCCTACCACAGAAGTGAGGAATTTGCACGCATATGGTTTCGCTTCCTTAACACGCTTTTTTGGCCAACAACAAGAAAGAGTGGCTTCGTCGTCCTTTCACCGATGGGGCTCGCCCCGCAGAGGCCGAAGGCCCTTGGCCCCGCTCGGTGAAAGGACGATGAAGCCTGCTTTGGCGGAATCACTCCATACGTCGAACGAGTGGCTTTGTTGTTTCGATTCCGCTTGGGGCTGGTCGAAATCGAAATCGGCTCTGGCACGAATGAGCGGAGCCGATGGCTGGGCGAGCAGCTTGCCTGTCTCGCCGTGCCTTTGGCGGAGCGTGAATTGCACGCGAGCGAGCAGATTCTGAAATCACGTCGCGATCTCGCGATTTTGCCATGCGGCGACGTGAATTCAGTAACTGATCGCGGACGAATGCAGTCAGCGGTCACGAACTAAGCGGCAGTTTCGTCCAAAATATTGGTTGCAACGAACGAAGCAGCGAAGATAATGAAGGTTCACTGCCCCAGCCGCCGGGTTATAAAATAAGGGGGCCAGACGTGGGCCAGGTCTGTCAAAACTGGCTTTTTTCATGCGCGCATCAGGTAGCTATTCAGGGGTCGAGCATGCCTTTGTCCTTCAATGTCTTCCCATACTTTCTGAACAGATCGTGTGCGGCCTGTAGCGTCGTCATATCCAATTGACCCCAATGAGTCGGCTTGAGGTAACGATAGTCGGCGGAACCCCACTTTGTGGTGGTGCGGTCGTTCCAGCCTGCATCGAGTACCTTGATCATGTGAATGAGTCCATCTTGAGTTGCTGCCTCTGTTCCGAGCGTAACGAGGTGAGAATAGGACGCGGGGCCAGGCTTCGAGGATTCTTTTCCGCGCAAGCTATAGCCGTTACCAAACAAGGGACTGAGATATTGGCGGATCGCGGGAAGATCACGCTGGAATTCCTGTTCAAGCTTCGTTGCTTCGGCTGCTTTCCGTTTGCGTTCATTAACATCAGCTAAGTCGTCTGCTTTTCGCTTCGCCTCGATTCTGATTCGCTCGGCTTCTTCTCGTGCGATTTTCTCCAGAGCTGATTTTTCTGCTTCAGCAATTTGACGTTCTTTCGCGATTGTTGCGTTGGTCGTCATTGCAGCGTTCTCACGACGTGAGATCTCAAGTTGCTCTGCTAGCTGACGCAGTTCGGCAGATCTTCTGTCGGTGGCTCGTTGTGCAAGCAGGCTTCGCAATGTCGTTTCCGACATGCTCGTGAGCTTCGAGGCTCGCGATGTGAGGTCGCGAAGGCTGAGTAGAGTACGCTCGGAAGCTTGGTCGTCACGCTCAGCTTGTCTCTTTAGCTCTCGCACTGCGCCGAGAATCTCAGAGCTAGGCGAAAAGTCGGCAGGCAAATCCTTTTGTGCATCAAGCAGCGGTTTCGCGAGTGTCGACAATTGTTCTTGAAGCAATTCAACGTCGACGCTTTCCGTATCAGAAGCGACCCCAACCAAAGACTCAACTTCCTCGATCATTGCTGCATCACTTACGACTTTGCGTCCTAGCGGTCCATCGAGAAACTGATCCGTTTCGACTTGAATCGCTTTTGTGTTGGCTTTGAGTTGGTCAATTGCCGAACCCGCGGATGATACTTCACGCAAAGCGAGACTCAGCTTGGAAGATGCAACAGCGAACGCCTCTTGATTCGCCAACTCCGCCTGCCGAAGTATTTTGTCCTGAAGTTCAGCGTTAGCTTTTCGGGTCCGCAGTTCTACGTCACTCTCCATTCCGCTCAAGACATTCTCAGTGCGCCAGGAAGATGCGTAAGCCAGGACCATCCAGAGAGAAAAGAGAACTGCGGCCGATCCGAGCAGCACGCTGAACCAACCACGATTGGAAAGAACGCCAATTGCCTTCGTCCATGCGGTTTTGTCAGGCTCGCGAATAATGAGTGCTCGTTCGCGAGGTGTGGGTTTTGCTTCAGTTTTATCGTTGTTCGTCATTGATGCATTCTCAGAGGCTGGTTGGAATGTATTCAGAATTTTTCGAGGATTGAGCCTGGATCGGGATCGGGCTTTTCCCCTGCTGGTGGGTCATCGGCGTCACCAGTGTCTGCGTCCGGTTCGTCGTCATCCGCCCCGGCGATTTCGTCCTCGAGTCGCCGTTGCCGAGTCCACTCATCTTCGCAGATGACAGTTTCTTCGGTGAGTGCCGGCCAGGGTTGCTTGCTGCGTCGTTCGTGCTCGGCGAATGACATTGCAAATTCGGAGTCGATGGGCATCGTCAGTCCGCCGTATTGAGCGTAGTCACGGTCTGCTTTGAGGCGGATGATGCTCCGTTTTCGCTTGGCACTTATGTTATTGCAGTCCACGGCCGTCAAACGCGGATGCTCAACTTCGGCAAATGATACGGTCGGTTGCTCGCCCGGTTGTTGGCTTGTACTTCTGGACAAAACGACGCTGTTACCGGAGGTGATTGAAAGATCCTGAATCTCTGACTTTGTTGTGACCGAAAAATACTGCTGCACCTGCACGTTGGCTTCGACGGTGGTCGTTAAATCTAAGCCGGATTGTTTCAGATCCTCAAGAGACTGGTGGGCAACAATAAGGCTGATATTCAAGCTGCGGGCTTGTTGGAAAACTTCCTTTAGGCTAGGCGATAGAATGCGTTGGAATTCGTCAATTACTACGTAGGTTTGAACTCGTGACTGTTTTCGTAAGTGCAACGCAGATTTGAAGATTGAATGGAGGGCGAGTTGGGCGAGGTTTGCACTGGTGATGCTTCCGTCACCACTCCCCAGATCGAAGTGGCAAACCTGCGGTGATCTGAAAAACTGCGTGC
Source organism: Rubripirellula reticaptiva (assembly GCF_007860175.1). Classification (NCBI taxonomy): domain Bacteria; kingdom Pseudomonadati; phylum Planctomycetota; class Planctomycetia; order Pirellulales; family Pirellulaceae; genus Rubripirellula; species Rubripirellula reticaptiva. The sequence goes on from NZ_SJPX01000002.1 coordinate 1,283,843, forward strand.
AGTCGATGGCGTTTTCGAGAGCTTCATTGGAATGCCCCATCCCAGAAATCGCATTGACCGACTCCAGCTCCGCCATTCGTCTAAGCACCATCTTTACGTGGCTTGAGTCGTCTTTTCCTCGCTTAGGCTTGTGGAGCGAGACCTCTTCACTCGCTTTGCAAAGCTCGCGGAACGATCGAACCTCGTCTTTCCTCTCCGCGTATGTGATCACTTCTGCAAGGTGATCAGAGTTGGCGTCGGAGAAGAACGATGGACCGTAAGAAACGCCATATTGCAATCCCAAAGCCTGAGTCAAAAAGTCTGCTTTGGTTTGCGGCGAACGCCCTTTTAAATACTGCTGGTCGACAGGATTGAAGACATAAGTTGACTCGCCTCGCTGCAGTGTGTGCCAGCGGAATCGCATGGCTCGTTTTTCGCTCTCGATACGGAGCGTCTCGAATAGAGCCGTGTCACCACCCTTGAGGTCCATCACAACAACGGATGCATCTCCATGCTCCATCAGTTGAATAATCAGCGGAATCAATCCGCAGCTCGTCTTGTGTGAACCACTTTTCCCCAAGATATGGACATGCTCCTTAAACGCCGCTCTAGGAATCAGAACAGGTGTGTTATCTTTGGAGTTGACCCCCATAAATATTGATTCGTTTGTGCGACGGTCATCGCAATTGGCGACACGTTTGGTGATGTCTTGCCAAATCTCTGGTGTCAGGAAATGGCCGGCACGGACTCCTTTTGGAAACCGGGCACCTAATCTAGAAACCACGATCATTGGTGTCGTAAGTGTGAGAGCCAGACCGGCGAAAAAGCAAACGATGGGTGAAACGATCCACGTGAGATAGCGAACGGTTTCTGCGTCGAATGTGGAAGTGTTTGTGTTCTTCTGGAATGATCTTGGACCAGCAATCTCTATTTCCCAACGATTTCGTTCATCTTCCGTAAGACGGTCGAGAAAAGCTTTCTGATACGGCTGTAGAACCGTTGATTGCGAGCTACTGGAAGCCTGAATTGCTTTGGCAGGAGCTTGGTAGTCTTGCGGAACGCTGATCTGTGCAGCAGCGGCAAGGATGCCAAGTGACGCGACTGTGATGACTTGAGTCCAGCGTTGCTGGCAGTTGCCGGTACTTGCATGGTAGTTTCCCACACCCGGTTGGTTCCGCCAGTTGTATACGCAAAATCGACGAACGGCTCGCTTCATTCCGTAGTACATTCGTCGCGGTGTGAGGTACGGACGAAGACGTATCTTTCCAAGTACAAACTCAGTTGCGAGTAGCAAGCTAACAGACATGATTAGCCATGCGGTGACCAAAAAGAGTAGAGTTGTCGCAATAGAAAGAGGCGAGTCGGAGCCGCGCAAAAAGATCGAGAACGAAACGATGTAGAGAATCGCCGGCGTGAATAGCACGAGGGGATACCACTCAATGTATTGCGAAGAAAACTGCCGAGCAAATCGCTTCTTCCAACTCTCGCGAAACATCTTACATTCGGACAAGAGCGTCGGTGGAATAGTCTGAAGCTCCATCGTTTGTGTCGCCAAACGGTCTGCGGCATGCACCGATATGACCATTGCAACAAAGAGCGTGACGAAGGATGGGCTGAGAAGAGAAGCCGAATAGCAAATCGCCAGACCGACCAAGGCGGGCAACATCGCAGATGTCACTCGCCAGTGTGAGCACCTTGAGAGCATGATTGTTCGCAGGTAGATCAGTGTGACCAAGCCTGCAATCCACGCCAGATATTCTCCAAGACCCGCGATCGCTAGCCAACTCGCACCAAGAGCAAACGCGGCCAATATGGTTGCCCAGGTCTTTCTCCTTTCACGCAGCCAAGGGGTAGTTTGCTTGGGACGATTTCCAAATATCGGAAGTTCCAAATCCAATTTGCTGTAGTCTGGAAGTTCCGAATACTGCGTTGGATTGTCGCGTGAAGTGTAAGCCGAGTCTGGATATGCGGGAGTTTGGAAAAAGCCTTCGATGAATTGTTGGATCTTCACTCTTTGTTCCTTTGCCTCAGATTGCGAACGTTTCAAGCCAACGCGAAGGCTCGACACGAACGGAGACAGGGAACTGACGTCGCTTGATTGATGCTGCTAGAGTGTCAGCCTTAGCTTGGCTCGGTGTCAGCATGACAATGAAGAAGAGACGGTTTTCGATTAGCTGCTGAAACGCGGGCACTTCCAATCGTTTGTCTATTTCTGCCTTGCATTTTCGAGCAGCGTGATCGACGGGGCCACCGAGGCATACGACGATCAATCCAAGTCGCTTTGTGCCCAATTCAGGATCAACTTCAAGAAAGTAGTTCTTGGCATCGACTTTCTTGGCCAGTAGTTTCGGCTGAGTTTTGTCGATCTTCCCGCGCGTTAGCTTCTCTCTTATTTGAGGCTCAGCGCTGCAGTATTCCAATATCGCCAGTCGTGTGGGCAAAGCTTGGCTACCGAACCCACCGGTTCGATTTCTTGAATAGCCAAAGTAATCGCACGCGGCAGGTCCATAGCTGTAGTAGACCGATTCATGATCAATCTTATGACGTTCCAACAATCCGTTGCGGATAAGCCTGGTCGTTACTTTGGTGACAGCATTGAGCTGGGAATCGTCGAAGAACAACCGATGCAAAACATCACGCGTGGTCAATCCGTAGACTCGCACGTGATCAAGAATCTCCAAATCTCGATCCATCGTTTTACCGCGAACGGCACGATTATGTTGGGTGGGTTTTCGACGCGCCATTACCAGATCTCGTATGGCAGGTGACGTTTCTGGCAATCCCGATGGAATGCTTCAACTCGTTGCTTGTCATAGCTACCGCCGAACTCAAGAACCAAGCGCGGACGTTGATCGGGTGCCTTTGCTAGAACTGCGTCGGGTAGCTTCTGGCGATAGCGAAACGGTGCGAGATCATCCTCTCCAATCCATGTCGCGGCCTTGTCGGCGTCGTTGCGGCGGAGGTTGAGAAACATCTGGGATACGCCCAAGTCATGGGTGGCATGAAAGGAAAGTTTGAGGCGTTTGCCGCCTCGGCCACCAAACATCTTGGACGATTTTGATGTCGCGGTATAAACCGGAGTTTTGACGACACCTGCCGTCCATCGACTCTGTAGCTTCCACGCAACAGCACCAAAATCAGGCGCAGGCGTCTTTGGCTTCCAACTTGCTACGGGGTGATCCATCGGTGGTAGTTCCGACGCAAACACGTGCTGAATCGAAACGAGTTCGACCTCTGCGAGCTTGTTGATGCGACGAATCGCTGCGTCGCTTGTCGCGACTGTATCAGGCCACCACGTATCGCGAATTTGGATACGATTCAAGACTCGAACCTGATGACACAGAATCGAGAGAATCTCCTTGTCGCGTGGGGTTAATCTTGTCACGATGAACTACCAAACTCCCATATTGTGATTCGTGGAGCTGAAAATTCAACAAAAGAAATTGATCGTGTTTCCAAGGTGTTTCCAGATACTCAGATCTGACACTTCAGCACGAAACGAAGTCTTTTACGTCGTAATTTACGCCTATTTGGAACTGAGAGGCGGCACATGACGCGGCACATGGCACGGTGAGGTGGGGTGCCACCACGACGTTGCACTGAAGTAGCCGCTGCGAAGCAGCGGCGTGAGGTCGGGCGGCCAAGCCCGACCGAATGGCGAGTCCGTCCAGGACTCGCAAGACCGATTGCAACCGGCCCCAGGCGGTTCGATCGGTGGCCGAGCGGCCAAGCGAGGCGGAGCGACCCTCGTCGCTCATGGCGTCCGCCCTAGCGGACCCGTGCAAGACCGTTCAGGTCGCGTGCCCTAGCACGCATGGCTGCGGAGGGAGGGATCTCCCAAGTGCGAAGCACTGGGGAATCCCGAGAGCAGCGGCAAGACAAAGCCCGCGGCCCCAGCCGCGCGGACCAATCACGGCCAGGCGTTCCGATCTCCTGATCGCGCACGCGATCGGGAATCGTACGCCAGGACAGAGGGGACGTCGCAACGCGACGTGCGCTCTTGTCGAAAAATTGCACGGTTCCGACTGCACTCTATTCGTTGCTTAGGCTCGCTGCTTGCGCTGCAGAACTGGATTGTTCGTTTGTTAGTGGTACAAGGCCGGAAGCGACGATGTCGCCTCCGGCTGTCCGTCATTCAGTCTCAGCAAGGACACCTTCTTGGAGGGACGTTGTCTGCTCGTTTAGCAGACGCGAGACACTTTCCCAAAGGTCGCGAATTTGACGTGGTGAGGTTGCGAGCCAAACGGTATCAAGCATTGCGTCTTGCTCATCCAGCAACGCCAAAATCAGCTTTCCAAGCTCATCGCTTTCCATTAGCCGACGCTTCTCCAACTTTTGCTGTGACTCCATGCGTTTGTCGATGATACCCTTCGCGACCCACTCGCCCCTGTCGGCGATGCTGCTGACGGATCGCCCACTCAATCGGGAGGCATTGCGTTTTAGATGCTCCACCCTTTCTTCCTTCAGCCGCTCGATTGTTGCGTCGATTTCTTCGGCTCGCTTCACTGTTTCGTCAAGCCCAAGCCGCTGTTGCGCCAACTCTTCCGCTCTTGTTTCGATCGTTTCCAAGTAGCTCGGATCGCGTTCGGCAACGATCCGCGCGATCGTTGACTCGATACGTTTTCCAATTCTCTCTTTCCAATGCTCTTTCTCTCTGACTGTCATGCTCATGTTTTTTGTCTCCGTGTTTACTGCTTAGTAGCGTTTTCAAGTTTCATGCCGGCTAAGGCGTCACATTCTCGCCGCCACTTCCGAGTCGTCAATTCGACCCAAGCGACTGCGAGTGCGATGTCGCGGGTGTCGCTCGCTTTGAAGAAGCGTGACGTTTCACCAGCAAGGCTCTCGTCTCGAAACATGCCAATTTCGATTTCTGAGCTTGGTGTTTGCCGCCGCATTCCAACAACAACGCAACCAAAACTCGTCGCTTCAATCTGGTAGTCATCCGCTGTCCAGTTCATTATTGACCTCCTGTTCGTCGCGTTTGTGTGCGATGTACTCGCAGCTCGGGGCGCGTGCTTGCGGGCGACTTATCTTGAGCGGGCACCTTGGCGAATCCCGCAATCCATTGGCAACCACGAATAACGTCCGGGTAGTCACTCGGGCGGAAGCTTTTGGCGAGCCGCTCCTCGCCATATCTCTCGTAGATGCGGTTTTGGGAAAACGTGTAGCTGATTTCTCCCGTGATGCTTTCGTTTTTCCAGATTCTTGTGATTACGCTCCCGTAAATTCGTTGCTTGAGTGGGCGGTTCTCCTCGAAATCTAAAGTTTCGTTTCGTTGGGGCTGAGCGGTTGGCTGAGCCTTCTTTCTTCTCAACATGGCGTGTCTCCATTTGTTGGTTCATTCTTAGCACCGTCTCCGAAGCGTTCCTCGGTCGGTGCAGGAGACACCTGACGTGCTGTCGAGCCGGGGGCAAGGTGGAGAACGGAGCGCAGCGGAGTGGACCTTGCGGCCGAGCGAGCAGCATGGCAGAGGGCGGCGTGCGTTTTCCGCGACGCGGAAACGCATGACGGTCATCTTCCGCGAAGCGGAAATGACGTACCCGCGTGGCTCCTGCACCGACCGAGGAACGCCCCCAATCTCGACAGGTTTTGCGTCACATGCTTGACGAATCAAATCGGAAAGGGTGTCAGGTCTTGTACGGCTGTATTCGCCGTGAAAATCAACGTCGACGACAACCGAACTTGCAGTGGACGTGCCATCACAACGTCCACATTCTTCGCGATTGGCTGTTTTGAGTTTTCAATGGTCAGGGTAATCGCCAACCGTTGGCGAATCAGTTTGTTCCTAACAAAAGGCAATCGCATGGGACTCTTCACGAAAGAAGAGAGTTCCGACCAATCGCAGTCGGAACCGAAGCAAGAGGGTCGAGAAGTCGCTGCTACGAACGACCACAATGACGCGGCGTCAGCACAACTAATTGCACTCAATGGAGTGCAGCAAGCGTTGGCGGTCGTGTCGAGGGTCGAAGACATCAAAGAGATCCGAGACCGCGCCGAGGCCGTTCGCAAGTACATCGAGAGCGTAGGTCTCGGGCTCGAGGTCCAAAACAAAGCCGCGGAACTTAAGCTTCGAGCGGAGCGAAAAGCTGGCGAGATGCTCGCGGAAATGAAACTGCACGGAGGCGACCGCCGCAGTGACCAAAGTGCCGACCGAAGAACGCTAGAGGACTTGGGAATCTCGAAGGATCAATCGTCGCGTTGGCAACTGCTCGCGGCGGTTCCCGAAAACCTGTTCGATGACTTCATCGGGCAATTCACCGTTCGTCGTGTCGAACTAACGACCGCTGAGGCGCTTCGCTACGCAAGAACGATTCGTGGTCCTGGAAAGGGTGGAAAGTCCGCGACGGAAAATGATTGGCTGCCGCCAGCTATGCTGAGTGAGGTCCTTGCATCGGGAGCTAAGTTTGGTTGCATCTATGCTGCACCACCAGCGACGGGGGACGGAGAGGGAACGCTGAGCATTGATCAGTTGTGTGGATTGCCGATCGGTGATCTTGCCGCCGAGAATGCACACCTTCATTTGTGGACCTGCAATGAGCAGTGCGCGGCGGCTCATCGTGTGGTCGAGGCATGGGGGTTCAAGCCGCAAGATATTCTCGTTTGGATTAGGCCCAAACGCGGCCCGGGCCCGTATTGGCGTCGCGCTCACGAGCTGTTGATGCTCGGTGTCCGAGGTGATTGCCCATTCCAAGATAAGACCGTCCATAGCTGGATCAAGGCGAACAAGCCACGAAATGGCGGTAAGCCCTCCGCCGTCCGCGATCTGGTCGAGGCCGTCAGCCCCGGACCCTACGTCGAGCTTTTTGCGAATAAGACGGCTCGCGGATGGCAGTGCTGTCAGGTCGACGATGAAAGCTGATTGGTTCATCGCGTCCTGCGAGCGGTGCGGGAGCAAATGGTTTGCCCCGTTTCAGCCGATGCGGTGTCCACCGTGCGGCAAACTTCACCCGGCAGCCGTTCGCGGATTGCCGGATTACCTAATTTCAAACGACGAGAAAATAGACAATGAGCAAACCACCAGTGATCGAATTTCGGATGGGCCTAATCAAGGCGACTGTATGGGAGAACCAGACGAAACAGGGATGCCGATACACGACGACGTTGACGCGGCTTTTCAAGAATGGTGACAGTTGGGTCGAGTCGACACGTTTTGGGCGAGACGACTTGCCACTAATCGAAAAGGTTGCGGCGAAAGCCCACGACTGGATATTCGCGAAGAATCAAGGCGGATGAAACATCGCCATGATTGAACAGTAAAGCCGGGCACGACGCCCGGCAGTTTGGTCAATAGTCACTTGGCAGCAGTACGGTCGTCGAGGCCCGGCTAGCTTCCGTAATGATCCAGATCTTTTCGCCTGATTTGCTTTGGTAGATCGAGAATATCCGTGCTCCGGTCCGAATTGCATCTTCGTTGGCTTCGCGGTCATGTTCACTGCAATTCCCCCAATCGCCTGAGGCGTGGCGCTGCACCAGATCGTACAACTCTTGCTCCTCCAGGTGCTCTAGCGCGCCCGGTGTCGCCCCTAACGCCCCAAGCGAGAACTTTGTGATCTCGATTATTCTATTGATACTCTCGTGCGTTGCGTTCTTATTCACGGTGGTGTCTCCAATGATGGGCATGTTGCCCGTTTCTTCCAACGGCCACCCGCCGAAGGCAAATTGTTTTCCTTCCGAGTGGCCTTTCACTCCTGCTGAAGGCCCGCTCGGAAGAAAACAATTCAAAAATCTTTGTTTGCCTTTCGCGCAGCATGCGAAGAGAGCGGCGAGCAACGGCAAGGCGAATGACAGACGAAGTCTGGCGTAAGCGTTGCTGTGATGAGCGACCGAAGCAGAGGCAAGCGAAAGACCACACGGTTATTCAATGTGCCATCGACTTCGTCGCTATGCCGAGTTGGTGTAGGTGTCAGATTAAACAACGAGAGTTCCCCCGTGAAAACCGGCGAAAGGGAAAGGGTATCGCCAGTTTCGCGTGCCATCGCAATCGCCACCTTCTTTGTTGTTACAAAGAGTCTGTCTAGCATGTCGAATCACAAATCTGATTGCTTATCAACATGCATAGACAACTCGGAAGGGTTCGCCCGCCATTGAAAGGAAATCCAACATGAATGAGACCGATGTGGTCGCACGGCTCGAACGAATCGAAACGTTGCTTAGTTCGCTGGTGCAGCAAGAAAAAGTGAAGGATTTCTATACGACTTCGGAAGTCGCCAACATTCTGGGGCGTGCCGAATTTACCGTCCGCGAATGGTGCCGCCTGTACCGCATCCATGCAGAGAAACGACCTTGCGGGCGCGGGCGATCAAAAGAATGGATGATCTCGCACACCGAACTACAGCGAATCCAGAACGAAGGGTTGCTCTCGATCCGCTGAGACTTTTGCGAAGGGGGCACGACGCATCTACTGAGGGATGCCATGACGAGAGGGGTTACTCCGTTACACTCGCCATTTTCGAGCAGGACGATTTCGCTCAGCAAGATGCGAATGATCGTCTTTTTCGACAAGAAGTACTAAAGGGAAAAAAGCACGCGATACAGTTAGATGAGAACGACTATCTTGGCTTCTTCTTACGAGGGAAAGAAACCGATTTGCGATTGTCAATTCGCGTTGGCAGTTCAGCCAAGTCAACGTTCCAATGAGTTGCCATGACGGAACGACTGAAGAAATCGAGTCCCTGCGCCAATCCATCTTCGGTGCTTTCATTGGGATAGTTCTTAGCAAGGAACAGGTGAAGCGACTGGGGATAGTGGTGTTCGTTGCCCAGTTCATCCTCGTATAATCCAATTGCCTGCTTCGTGTGGCGGATCGCCGATAGATCGTTGTTCTTGGCTCGTTCAACCATCGCTTTCAGAACGAGGATATCAGCTTGGACTGCTTGTACCGGAATCTGAAGTGCGAGCGTTTCTGCGATTGCCAGTTGTTCACATGCCTCATTCACAAGGTCTGCCTTCGCAAGCAATCGCGTTTGCGCCTCAGCTTCCACAAGTCGTCGGAAATCGTAGTGCGGGTTGCTGTTACTTGCCCATCGGCTTGCCTCAGAAAAGTAGAAATCCGATTTCCGGTGGAAGGCGCAGGCACCGCGTGCCTCTTTGGGAGTCACGGCATCGCGTTTCCAAACATCTCCACTTGGCGGGACATGCAAATGATAGAACTCGGCAATAAGTGCGGTGGCGCGTGCGTTGCGATGCTCATCCAGATCGGAGTACAGCAAAATTCGACTGGCTGCCTCGATAGCTTGCCCAATCAGGTTGTTGATTTGTAATTCGCTCTGCTTGGAATCCTCCAGAAGATGCTTGTAGGTCACGTGCCATTCGACAGAGTCAAGTACTTCAAACTGTTCACTCAGAGCGTAGTGACCCTCTTTTAGCAACTCCAATGCCGCCTGAATCATCGGCGAAAGGTGACACAATTCTTCAGCTCTTTGCTTGAAGGTGTCTTCGTCGTGGTGTCGAACCCATTCGTTGTGGGTGTAGCGCGAAGCTCGAATCCTCGTTAACAAATCTTCCGCGCTAAGTGAAGAATAGCTGAGAGACTCTTCCGGTAACTGAAGACATCGTTCGAGCTTGCGTCGGACGGTGTCAGATGCCTTTCCGGCGAACGCTTCTCGAACTGCAGTGGTTCCGCATGAATCTTGCTCGGCCAGACGCCGATAAACGGCGGTCAGTTTCAGGTCACCCAACGCCGTAGCTCTCGACAGTTCTAACGTCGGTTTGCTTGACGGGGTGACGTTTGCCTTCCTATGCATGGATGCTGGCGAGGCTAAGCGGGCGGTTGTCGAGAAACTCGAAGCGATGGACGCATCATTCATTGATGTTGGGATGGGAGTCGAGCTGATTGATGGATTGCTCAGCGGGATATTGCGAGTCACCACTAGTGTTCCTGGCGAACGCGATCACGTTCGCAAGGGAGGCGTATCGTTCAAAGGTGATGACGCAGAAGACTTGTACGCATCAAACATTCAGGTCGCTGACCTGAATGCGTTGAATGCGATGCTCGCGGTGGGGAAGTGGAAAAAGATTAGGAGCTTCTATTGTGATCTCAAAAAAGAGGTCTATTCCAGTTACACCATCGATACCAACAAGATCGCCAACGGGTTTGAAACGTGATGAAGTATGAAACGCTGAAACACGAATTTGTAACGCACTTTCCTGACCAACCTGAACCAGGAGTGCTTTACATTTCGATTGAGTACAAAAGCGTGTCGCATCTTTGCTGCTGCGGTTGTGGCGAAGAAGTCGTCACTCCACTGAGTCCGGCGGACTGGCAGATCACCTACGACGGACGAAGCATTTCGCTAAGTCCGTCGATCGGCAGCTGGACGCTTCGATGCCGCTCGCACTATGTGATTACGCGGGGAAGAGTGCGCGAGGCGGGGCAATGGACCGACGAGCAAATCGTTGCTGGTCGAAGAAGAGATCGGCTTGCCACAGAGCGTCAGCACGGTACTCAGACCCAACTTGGCGAGACGATGCCCAAAGCAGTGCAAAAGCCCAGGTCTTGGTTCGCGAAACTGGTTGATTGGCTATTTGGTCGCTAGCTTTCCCCGAGATAATGTTCGTACAGAACGAAAGCTCTGGTGATCCAGGTCTTTCGCGGAGTTGCCTTCGTGACTCGGAGCAACATGGTTCGGCCAGTGGTCTTAGATTGGCTTAGCCGAACACGCTCTTGATAACTTCTTGCTCCTTTGTCGGGAATAGATGCCGATAGCGTTTCCGCATGGCTTCGGTAGTATGACCAACCCAAGCGTCGATGATTCGTTGATCGACGCCCTGCGACGCACAGTTGCTGCAAAACGAGTGTCGAAGACAGTGCCACCCGCGAATGACTTCCCACTTTGAGCCGGCCAGCGTCCGTTGGAAGTGGTCATTCGCTTCGTTGCGAGTAATTGGCAACAGGCTCTCGCGACTCTTTTTGCTGCGGGCGATATCAGGAATGCAAAACGTGTGCAGGCCACCTGGATGAACCGTTCTCCACTGCTTGATCGCCTTGGTCAGGCGATCCGACATGGGGACTCGCCTCGTTGACCGTTGCCCACGGACTCGCTTTTTCTCGCGAACGACCATGTGCGTCGCGTTGAAGTCAACGAATTGAGAACGCATCAACTCGCTCCGCCGTACACCCGTGTGCGCTGCCGCAACGAACATTGGATAGATAAACGGGTGGTTTGCGGTTTGCTCAACGTAGTCAAGCAACTCTTCAATCTGCTCGCGCGTCAAAAAGAGGCAGTCCCATAAATCTAGGGAAGCAGCCTCGTCCAAATTGCCACGCTCGATTTGGTCAGCAATCTCTTGCATCGTTTGAAAGTGCGGTTTTTCATCCGTCTTCGGAAAGCGAACTCCCTTCAGTGGGTAAGGAGTCGCGACGATGCTCTCCGCCAACGCCCAATTCCAGACGCTACGGAGTGTGACGAGTTCCTTTCTGATTGTCGCCGGGCTCAGCTTTCGACCGCGAATCCCTGGCGCCTTGGCTCGCTTCTGAACGTAGGTCTGTAACGTCTCACGAGTGAGTGAATCTATGGGGAATCGAGCACCAATGTGTCGCTCCAGGTGGGTCTGGTGCGTCTTCATGCCATCAACTGTAGTGTCCTCTAATGCATCGTCCGGTATGCCATCGAAGTATCGCTGGAACAGTCCCGAAAGCTGAACCCGTTCGGTGGCCGACCTTTTGGATTCCAGCTTGCCATCGGAGAGAAGAAAAATTGGAGCATCCGCGTTGTCAGGCAACTCCAAACGCCCACTTTCAACCAGCCGAATGTTCTCCTCCAGTCGGTGAAGCCTTGTCTGTGCTTCCGTTTCGTTTTTGGTTTTCAGGGAGCGTTTGTACTTGCGGCCGGCAAATCGAAAGCTGATGTGGAAATTGCCGGAAGGATCATTTTGAAGCCATGCCATTTTCTCGGTCTCTCTCAATTGAAGTGAGAGTGAGCCTAGCTCTGGGCGACGTGCTCAGGCCAGCGACGCAAGCCCAACACAAACGCAGGGGTGCCACTGATCTGCCACTGATGGTTCTGAGAGCGCATGAAAAAAGGACTCAGAGCCAAAGCCCTAAGTCCTTTTCTCACAAAGAGTACCGAAGGAGGGACTCGAACCCTCACTCCCTTGCGGGAACTGGATTTTGAATCCAGCGCGTCTGCCATTCCGCCACTCCGGCTTCTCGTCGTTGCCGTTTCCGACTACTCGAGAGGGACAAGTATCTAAACCTGAGGCAGTTTTTGCAAGCCGGGCTTGCAGAAGTCTTTAGGCAATCTTTTTCAGCACCTTTTCTGCCGCTGCGATGGTCTGGTCGATATTCGCTTCGGTATGGGTGCTGCTGAAGAACAGCGACTCGAATTGGCTGCAGGGCATGTAGACGCCTTCGCCGATCAAACCCCAGAAATACCGCCCAAACGCCTCGCGGTCGCAGCGATCTGCGTCCGCCCAGCAGTGAACCGGATCCGGGTTGAAGAACAGCGTGACCATGCTGCCGACGTGCCCCATCGTGTGCGGGATGCCGGCGGCAGTGGCTGCCCGGTCCAGGCCGTCGGCCAGTCGCTGTCCCATTTTTTCGAGATATTCGTAGGGCGGCTTTTCCTTCAGGATCCGCAGCGTGGTGCTGCCGGCGGCGACGGCGACTGGATTGCCGCTCAGCGTACCTGCCTGAAAAATCTTTCCGGCTGGGATCACTTGATTCATGATGTCGGCTCGGCCACCGTAGGCGCCTAGCGGCATGCCGCCACCGACGATCTTGCCGAGGGTCGTCATGTCGGGCGTGATTCCGAAACGCTCTTGTGCACCGCCAAATGCCAATCGGAAACCCGTCATCACTTCGTCGAAGATCAGGACTGCGCCGTCGGCGGTCGTTTGTTCGCGCAGGCAGGTCAGAAACTCTATCGTTCCTGGAACGCATCCCATGTTGCCGACGACAGGCTCCAGGATGACAGCGGCGATTTGGCCGGCGTACTTCTGGAATGCTTCGACGACGCCTTGCGGATCGTTGTACGCCAACACAATCGTGTCGCCGCCCGCACCGGGTGTGACGCCGGGTGAATCGGGAACGCCAAGAGTCGCCGCGGCACTACCAGCAGCAACCAACAGCGAATCGACATGGCCGTGATAGTTGCCCGAGAACTTGATGATCTTGTTACGTCCGGTGGCACCGCGAGCTACGCGAATGGCACTCATCGTGGCTTCGGTACCGCTGTTGACCAGCCGAACCTTTTCGATGCTTGGAACGGCATCAATGATCTGCTCGGCTAGCATCGACTCGGCTTCGGTCGGCGCACCATAACTGGTTCCGCGACTGGCCGCTCGCACGATCGCGTCGATCACTTCGCCGTTGGCGTGCCCCAAGATCATCGGCCCCCATGAACCGATGTAGTCCAGGTATCGCCGACCGTCGATGTCGAACAAGTACGGCCCTTCGGCATGGTCGATGAATAGCGGCGTTCCACCGACGGCACCGAACGCGCGAGCGGGACTGTTGACGCCGCCAGGCATCAATTTGCTAGCACGCTGGAACGCTGCGACGCTCTTGGGACCGATATCATGGGTCATGAAGTGCAACCGATTCTTGTTGGATGTGCTGAGAGGAAAAATCGATTACCAGGTGCGGGCGTTCTCGTAAGCCGTAATCTTTGCTTCGCGAAGCAGGGTTTGGTCGATGTCGTCGAGTCCCTTCAGCATGTTCTCGCGGCGGCTAGCGTCGACTTCAAACGAGCGTTCAAACCCATCCGAATCGGACACGGTTTGGTTTTCCAAGTTGACCGTCAATTGATACGACGGATTCGCGGCGGCGCGTTTGAACAGTTCTGCGACATCGGCTTCGGAGAGCGTGATAGGAAGCACGCCGTTCTTGAAACAGTTGTTGAAGAAGATGTCCGCGAACGAAGGTGCGATGACGGCTCGGAAACCGTAATCATCGAGCGCCCAAACAGCGTGTTCGCGAGAACTGCCGCTGCCAAAATTCTGGCCAACGACCAAGACCGACGCACCTTTGACGTTGTCTTGGTTGAGTTCAAATTCGGGGTTCGGCGTTTTGCCATCGTCCAAGAAACGCCAATCGAAAAACAGAAACTGGCCAAAGCCCGTTCGTTCAATTCGTTTTAGGAATTGCTTGGGGATAATTTGGTCAGTGTCAACGTTGGCACGGTCCATCGTGGCAACGACGCCGGTGTGAATGGTAAAGTTTTGCATGGGTGGAAAGCAGGTGTTAGGTATTAGGCGTTGGGTAGTAGGAAAAACGGTATGGCGTCCGGGCGTTTGGGTTTTGAATCCTAAAACCTAACACCTAGACCCTCTTTTCCTATTCCTTATAGTTCCAGTTACGGATGTCGACGAAGTGACCTTCGATGGCTGCGGCGGCGGCCATGGCGGGGCTGACTAGGTGAGTCCGTCCGCCCTTTCCTTGGCGGCCTTCGAAGTTCCGGTTGCTGGTACTGGCACAGCGTTCGCCCGGTTCAAGTTTGTCAGGGTTCATCGCCAAGCACATGCTGCAACCGGCTTCGCGCCAATCGAGACCCGCTTCGACAAAAATCTTGTCCAGGCCTTCTTTTTCAGCCTGCAATTTGACTCGGCCACTGCCCGGCACCACCATGGCGCTGACGTCCGAGGAAACGTGATAGCCTTTGACGACGGCGGCGGCGGCACGCAGATCTTCGATGCGAGCGTTCGTGCACGAACCGATGAAAACTCGGGACAACGAAACGTCTTCGATCGACATGCCGGCTTTCAGCCCCATGTATTCCAGCGCGCTGGCCGTCGACTTCTGTTCCGTGACGTCAGTGAACTCCGACGGGTCCGGCACGTTGTCGGTAACGCTGCGGACTTGACCGGGGTTGGTTCCCCAAGTCACTTGCGGCTGGATGTCTTCGCCACGGAACACCTTTGACACGTCGTAGGTTGCGCCCGGGTCGGTTGGCAATTGCTTCCAACGTTCGACGGCGGCGTCAAAGTCCTTGGGTGCTTCAGGAAGACCGCGAAGATAATCAAAGGTGGTTTGGTCCGGTGCGATCATGCCGGCACGAGCGCCCGCTTCGATCGACATGTTGCAAACCGTCATGCGTTCTTCCATGGTGAGTGCACGAACGCAGTCGCCGGTGAATTCCAACACGTATCCGGTTCCGCCGGCGGTGCCCAGCTTGCCGATCAGGTATAGAATCATGTCTTTGGCGGTGACACCGCGAGGCAGCTTGCCGTCGACTCGCAGTTCCATCGTCTTGGGTTTGAACTGCAGCAACGTCTGAGTCGCCAACACGTGCTCGACTTCGCTGGTTCCGATCCCAAATGCCAGCGAACCGAATGCACCGTGAGTCGCGGTGTGGGAGTCGCCGCATACGATGGTCATGCCGGGCTGGGTATAGCCATTTTCAGGGCCGATAACGTGAACGATGCCTTGGCGAACGTCATCGATGTCAAACAGCGTGACACCGAACTCTTTGCAGTTCTGACGCAGCGTTTCGATTTGCTTGCGGCTGATTGGGTCAGCAATTGGCAGGCTGCGGTCGCTTGTCGGAACATTGTGGTCGGGTGTCGCGATTGTTCGCTCGGGGCGGCGGACGGGGCGATTGTTCAGCCTCAGACCTTCAAACGCCTGCGGGCTGGTCACTTCGTGAACCAGGTGCAGGTCGATGTAGATGATGGCGGGGCCAGACTCGGGTGCGTCGACGACGTGTTGTTCCCAGATTTTGTCGAGCATGGTCCGCGGGGCGGACGAAGAAGCGTCGGTCATGTGCGTTTTGGCGCTGCGAAAGGCGGCATAAAAGGAGAGAAACGTTTCGTCCACCCACTGTCAACTGTGACCGCCGGACTGTCAACGGCTAAGGGCGGGCGTCTCAACACGACGGCTAGGAAAAACGCTGCGCGGTGGCAAATGGTGGCGAAGGCCCTTCGCGGTTTGCAGACGCCGCACTAAGTCCGGCTGACGCCACACGGTGGGCGGGCGTCAGGTAATAGAAGGCCGAAAACGTCGGAGTGCCGGGGGCGGAAAAAGATACTCAGCCCGACGAAGAATGGGAAAACCCTAGACAGGTTCTTCGATGAGGTGATCGTTGATCGAATCGACCACGCCCGGGACAATCTTGGTGACGTTCACCTTTGTCCGCCGCAGTTCTTCGATTTCCGCCGCCATTTGCGAGATCAGATTGGCGATTTCGCCACCGGCGACGTCGCCAAGGTTAACCATCAGGGCTTTGCGTGAATTATAGGTGAGGCCATGTTGTTTCATCGTTGTGCCTTTTGGATGCAAATTCAGGAAGAGGAGAAGAAAAGAAATCGAAGATTGAGACTAAAAGATACGAAAACGCGAATGCGAAGAAAACCCTCCAGCGGTGTTCAAATGCACACCCGCGGCGACCAAGCATCCCCCCGACTTGCAGGCCAGTTTACTCGACAGTAACGCTTTTTGCTAAATTTCGTGGCTTATCAACGTCACAGCCACGCAGCAGCGCGATGTGATAGGACAGCAATTGCAGCGGAACTACCGTCACGATTGGTTGCAAGAATTCTTGGACCGAGGGGACGCGAATCACGTCATCGGCAATTGCTTCGATGTGCGGATCATCGTGGCTAGCGACCGCGATGATCGGACCACCGCGAGCCTTCACTTCTTCCATGTTGGCCATGACCTTATCGTGCGTCGTGCCACGCGGGACGATGAACAGACTTGGCGTATCCTTGTCGACCAATGCGATCGGACCGTGCTTCATCTCGGCGGCCGGGTAACCCTCGGCGTGGATGTAGCTGATTTCCTTTAGCTTCAGAGCGCCTTCGAGTGCCGTCGGAAAATTGTATTGGCGTCCCAAGTACAAAAAGTTGGTGGCGTTACAGTACTTTTTGGCCACGTCACGCACTTGTTCGTCCGTCGTCAGTGCTTGTTGAACGGCTGCGGGCAAGCGTCTTAGCTCTTCGATCAAACGTTTGCCACCCTCATAGCTCATGTGCCGAGTTCGACCAAAGTACAACGCCAACATCGCAAGCACACAGCACTGGGACGTGTACGCCTTGGTGCTGGCCACGCCGATTTCGGGTCCGGCGTGCAAGTACACGCCGCCGTCGGCTGCTTGCGCAATCGAACTTGCGACGACATTACAAATCGCCAGCGTCCGGTGCCCTTTGCGTTTGGTTTCACGCAGTGCTGCTAGCGTGTCGGCGGTCTCACCACTTTGTGTGATCCCGAACACCAACGTGTTGTTTTCCATCGGCGGATTGCGATACCGCAACTCGCTGGCGTACTCGACACTAACAGGAATCCGCGCGAGTTCTTCGATCAGGTACTCACCCACCAGCGCCGAGTGCCAACTGGTGCCACAGCCTGTCAAAACGATTCGTTCGACGCTGCGCAGTTGTTGGGGTGTTAGGTTCAATCCACCAAACACTGCGGTGGCGTCTTGGTCATCCAGTCGACCTCGCATCGCGTTGCGAATCGATTCAGGTTGTTCGTAGATTTCCTTCAGCATGTAATGGTCAAAACCATTCAGGCTCACATCGCCGGTGTCAACTTCCAAGGGCCGGATGTCAACACGAACTCGCCCCGAATCACGGTGAATGACAGAAAAGCCTTCGGGCGTCAGCACAGCAATCTGGTGATCGGCCAAGTACACGATACGGTCAGTGCGACCGGCTAGCGGCGATGCGTCGCTGCTGATGAAGTACTCGCCTTTGCCAACGCCAATGACCAGCGGGCTGCCAAATCGTGCGGCAATGATAAAGTTGGGCCGGTCCCGAAACGCAATCGCCAAACCATACGTCCCACGCAGCCGGGCCACCGAAGCCTGGACGGCGTTCAAGTAACGCATGTTCGGCTGGCCAGCGATTTCAGCCGTTGTTTTTAACTTCTCGGCGACCAAGTGAGCGACGACTTCACTGTCGGTATCCGATTTGAAGACATATCCCTTTTCGATCAATTCCTTCTTGAGATCCAGAAAATTCTCAATCACACCATTGTGAACCAGCACGACTTCGCCATCACCGCCTTGATGCGGGTGAGCGTTCGGTTCAGTGGCTGGTCCGTGAGTGGCCCATCGAGTGTGCCCGATGCCCATGGTACCGGTCGGTAATTCATCGCCGATCCGTCCAACCAGTGAATCAATGCGTCCAACTGACCGAGTGATCGCAAAATCATTGTCGCCTTGGATCGCGATCCCTGATGAGTCATAGCCGCGATATTCCAACCGACGTAGACCGTCGATCAAGAATTGACACGCATCATCGCCGCCAACGTAACCCACAATGCCGCACATAGTCTTCTCGTTCCCATATCGATCATTCATTGAACCAGAGCGATTCAACGATTTCGAAAGTCTAGGCCATAAAATCGATTAGCGCCCGCGCAACTTTTCAGCTTCGCAAGCCTCGATGGCTAAACACGATAGGCGCACACGGCGCCCTAGGGAAGTCTCGATCGACAGTCGCGCCGCGACGGGGGCGATCACCCGCCATTAGGCTGCGCGGCGAACCGGCGTTTCACTGGTCGTGGGCGATTTCCACGCGTCACCGTCACGAACCAAAACTTTCGTATCAGCGTGCGAGACACGTCCGATCAGCTTGGCAATCTCAGGCTTGTCCCATTGATCCGCCGGTGCGGCAAACAAGATTAAATCGACTGCGCCGATCGTATGGGCGACACGAATAAGTCCGCGATCGATCGGCTCGGGATAAACTTGGGGCCGGATATCCGCCCCACGTAGGGTTTGATGGAACTGCTTCAGCGTGGTCGCACCACCCGCCATTTCAAACTGATCGATCACGATGTAGCGGACACTTGGGACAGCCGCAGCCACGGCATCGTCAGCTGCGTCGCCCGCATCGATGTCAGCAATTTTCACGGTTGTTGCGGCAACTGGTAGCGTCTTGGCCAACGTCTCAAGCACCGCGATCGCACGCGATCCGTCTTCGGCACTGATTTCCAGCACCGTTCGAATCTCACGTACGCTCGCTTCGCCGCGACCGGGCGTCGTCATCGACTTGATTTGCTTGCAAAGCGCAGCGTGAGGACTGGCGGATCCAAAGATCCCCAGCGCAGAAATACGTGACTTGGCTGGAGCGGGAACGGCAGCAGGTGCCGGAGCGGCGGCGACGGGCGCAGGATTCACAGCTTTCGCCGTTTTCGAATTCACTGGTGCACCGGTAGCCGGCTTGGCCGAATTCTCGCTGGGGTCCTGAATCGATTTTGCCGGTTCGGCAGCCTCAGAATTGGATTTGCCCCGAATTGAGTTCCAAAGTTTCAGCAGTGGCATCGGACGAAGCCTCAAAATCCAGAAGAACAGGCGCGAATGTAACGACTTACCCAGATTTATCGGCACCTTCCGCCACCTTCGTGGAATGCATCTCGCGAAGATCCGGTTAGGTAGACCGTGGGCGAGTGTACGACCTAGGCTTCCTTGAAGGACGGCCCTGGTTCTGGTGGTAGACACCAGGTATCGCGCGATGGACACCACTGATCGCCCCCCCTTTCCCTTCGGATCGCCTGCTAAACGGCAACGCATGAAAAGCGACGTACAAAAAAAAAAGCCGATCGACGACGGAATCGAGGCTAATCGTTCGCGCATCGAACCGTGCGAGCCGCGGCTCGCGCTTTCGGCGTCGTTAGCCGGCGACGTGCTACTGCAGGCGCTCGACAGCGCCCATCTGTTTGACGATTCGCTGCTGGACGATTCGCCAGATCCTGAACCCGCTTCCAACGTGATCGCCCAAGCAGCGGACTTGCGTGAAACAGTAAACCTGACTGGCGCCGGACAAACCGTGGCTGTCATCGACAGCGGAGTCGCCTGGGATCACGTCGCACTGAAATCCGACATAGCACTCCCCGGATTTGGGCCGGGCTATCGAGTGGTCGGTGGCTGGGACTTTGCTGAAAACGACAGCGACCCGTATGACGACGGACCCGCCGGCTACCACGGCACTCACGTCGCCGGCGTGTTAGCGGGCAATACAAATGACTTCGTCGGAGTCGCTCCCGAAGCAGACATTGTCTCGCTGCGCGTCTTTGATGACAACGGTTACAGCGAACTGGAATGGATCGAATCGGCGCTGCAGTGGGTTCACGCGAACCAACACTCGTTTGAATCACCGATCACGACCGTGAACTTATCCGTCGGTGCCGCACTGTCGGACGCCAATCGCGTCGTCGCGATGGATATGCTTGAAGACGAATTTGCGTTGCTTCGCCAAGACAACATTCTTGTCTTCGCCGCCGCCGGCAACTTTTTCGACGATGGCGATGACGACACGGGACTGCTGTATCCCGCGTCCAGCCCGTTCGTCGTGCCGGTATCGTCGACTGATCCCGACGGCAGCCTCAGCGACTTTGCTCAAAGAGAATCCGGAATCTTTGCTACCGGCGGTCGCCAGATCGTCAGTTCGGTTCCCGATCATGTGTTTGGCTGGGACGGGAAAGTCGACGACTTTGCCGGCCTGGACGGCACCAGCATGGCAACGCCGCAGATTGCCGGCGCTTCGATGCTCGTTCGACAAGCGATGATCGGCGAAGGACTCTCGCCGACCGCCAATGACATCCTGGAACGAATGCGAGATTCGTCGATCGAACAAATCGATCCCACGTCGGGCCTAACTTATCGCACGTTCGACTTGGCCACTGCGGTTGGCAATTTTGACGGTGAGACAACATCGCCATCAACCCTTGATCACTTTGACGGATCCAACAGCAGCGACGAAGTTGAACTGGATCTTCGCGATGGGATCGTGCTTCGAGTCGGCGGCGTCGCCTACTCACTCGCCCCGAGCGCAAACGATGCGGCAATCGTGATTGATGTCAGCGGCGGTGACGACACCCTGACGATCTTAGGCAGCACCGGCGCCGAACGATTGATCGCCAGCGCGGGCGGCAATGCCGATGGCGTAAGTTCATTATCGACCAATGCGTTCACGATTGAACTGCGTGGCTTCGAAAACATCTCGTTTCATGGCGGCGGCGGCCCCGACCGAGCTACTTTGTTTGATTCACCTGGATCGGACACTTTGGAATCGCGTCCGGGGAATGCCACGTTGAAGGGCACTGGCTTTTCGTTCGAAGCGATCGATGTGCCGCGAATCTATGTCCACGGAATCGGCGGCGGCAGCGACGTTGCGTTTTTGCAAGACAGCGCCGGCGACGACAACCTTGCTGTGCGTCCGCAATTCACAAGTTTGAAAAGCGACAATGCATTTCAACTAGCCTACGGATTTGAACGCGTCTACGCTTACGCAACTCAGGGTGGATTCGACAACGCCGAAATCTATGACTCGGTTGGCGACGACACGATGAGCGTTTCGAGTGGCCGGTCGATCATCACCGGAACGAACTATCACGTATCGGCTAGCGGTTTTGAATCGACCACCGGCTACGCTTCAAACGGTGGCGATGACATCGCCAAAATCTATTCGGAACAAACCAATTCTCAGTGGGAATCTGCACCGGACCGATTGCAATGGACCGGCAGTGACGGTGCGGTCCGGATCGCACGCGGCTTTGAACGCACCGAAGCGTTCGAACAATTCCAGGCCATCCAGCTAAGCCCTCAATCCCAGGGTTCGGCACCAACCGAGTGGTGGGCTGAAGACTCGAAAACACGCGCCGCTCGAGACGCCGAAGCGGCGAGATCGGTCTTTGCCGATCTCGGCAATCAGTAGAGCGACTGCCACAGGCAACGAGCCATCACCAGCGATCAACCGTAACTAGCGACCAATCATGGACTCGATCGATTTGGCAATTGGCGACGATTCCAAATGAGTGTCGCCATACGATTGCGCGTACTCTTGCAGTGCATGGGCAAGCGACTTGGTAACCGCTGCATGATCGGGACGCCCAAATTGGTTCACCAATTCATCGGGATCCGATTGCAAATCAAATAACCACGGATCATCAGAAACCGACACGACCAATTTGTAACGATCGCTGACCGCAGCCAACCAACCGGGCTTCATTCCGGCTGATCGCAAGAAAGTGACGTCATTCCAGTCGTCATTGGATTCGCCCAATAACAAGGCAGAGGCATCGCGTCCTTCGATGGCTTTGGGTTGAAGTTTCGAGTCGATTCCCAACAATGTCAAGATCGTCGGCGAGAAGTCGACCGTGCCTAGCGCTTGATCAACTCGCGTGCCCGCCGGAATCTTGCCAGGTGCAGCCACGATCATCGGAACCTTGGCACTGCCTTCATACGGGTTGCCTTTGTTCAGACGCCCATGCTCATAACACAAGTCGCCATGGTCCGACGTGAACACGACAACCGTCCGATCGGTCAAACCAAGCTGGTCAATCGTCTTCGTGATTTTGGCAACGTTATCGTCGATGCAACGAACCATTCCGAAATACAACGCCATTTGCTGAGCCGAAAACTTCAAACTCGAATTCTTTCCACCGCCGGATACCCAGCCCGGGTTTTCGCCCTCATGCGCAAATGTCATTGGTGGTCGAATTGGCAAATTCTCGTACATCGAATCGTAGGGCGAACGCACCGCGTTGGGACCGTGCGGATCAGGCAGGCTGAGGTGATAACAAAACGGATCGCCCGCATGTTGACGAATAAATTCCACAGCGCGATCGGACAACCAGTCGGTCGAAAAAGACTTTTCATCAGCGCCGGCGAGTGAGTAGCTTGGTTCGCCATTTTTGCCTCGCGCGGCAACCTGTGGCCCCTTGTCCGTGATTTCAAACTTTTTCCAATGTCCGCGGTTGAACATGAAACGGTTGTCTTGAAAACCGAATTGCCGCTCAGGCGCCCACTGAGGTTTCCCCGGACCGTCGAGATGCCACTTGCCCGCGTAACCGGTCGCGTAGCCGTTTTGTCGAAGCACTTCGGCAAACGTGACGATGTCACCAGCCAACGGCAGATCGTTTTGCCAACTGCCTGTGTTTTGCGGATAGCGTCCTGAAAAGAAGGCTGCTCGTGACGGCGTGCAAACAGGGCTGGTCGCATAAAACGATGTGCAGATGGCACCGCGATGAGCAATCGCATCGATCGCGGGTGTCTGCACAACCGCTTGCTTGCCCCACACTAGCGCTTGCTCGGCCGGCAACGTTTCGCGGTAACACCCAAGCGTCCGAAAATTATGCTCGTCGGTTTGAATGATCACCAAGTTCATGGGCGTATCGGCCGTCGCAGTGACGACGCCGACAAGGCACAAGAAAAACGTTCCCAAACTTCGCATCACAAGAGTCTCGTCGTTATTTTTGAAAGATAGGGAACACAAAATGTCCCGTCGTCATAAGTTGACAGACATTCTACTGCATTCGGATATCAAAAATCCGATTTAACTAAATGACAGATATTGCCGCCAAGGTAAATTGAGCCGAACGAACGACAGAACTTACTCCGACGCGGTGACAAACCGCCCGAGCGTTCGTGCCCGCTAAAGTGGTACGATGCCCCAATGACCTGCGCCCCCAGAGGAAAACATGTTCGGATACTTTCGCCGCGTAAAAAGTGCGCTTGGCGCCATGATCGTCGGTTTTTTGATGGTTCCGGGCGCAGTGGTTTTGCATGGATGGAACGAATACCGAACGGTGCACCGCACACGCGGATTGGCCGAAGCGGCAGAGCTAGTCGAAACGATTTCGGATCCGAACGCGGTCGATCCTGCACGCGAGGGCCAATTGGTTCACTTGACCGGACTCGCCGAAACCGACGAAACGCTCGAGGATCCGGACTTCCATGTCTCGTTGCCCGCCATCCATCTGGCGCGGCGGGTCGAAATGTTTCAGTGGCAGGAAAATAAGAAGTCGAAAAACAATTCAAACTCGAATTCAAAACACACAACGACCTACACCTACAACCAAACCTGGTCCAGTAACGTCGCCAACAGCGATCAGTTCCACCGTTCGGCGGGACACGAAAATCCACCGATGAAGTACCCGAACCGCGAAGTCATGGCGAAACATGTCAACATCGGCGCTTACTCGCTAAATGAACCGTTAAAACGTTCAATGCAGGATTGGCAACCAATGGAGTTCAGCGGAACCGACTTTTTAGCGACCGTGCCCGAATCTGAACGCAACCAGTATCTGATGCAGGGCAACCAATTGTATTGGAGCAGCAGCGTTCCCCAGCCCGACCAACCGCAAATCGGTGACTTGCGAATTCGATTCGAAAAAGTAGTACCGGGAACGGTAAGCTTGATCGCCCAACAGAATGGCAAATCGTTTTCTCAGTTCCACACCAGCAATGGCGAACCGATTGAGCGACTCTACATGGGATCGCTAACAGCAACCGAAGTGATCGGAAAACTGACAACCGAGAACACGGTGATTGCATGGTTATTGCGAGTCGCTGGCCTAGCGTTATCGGTGATCGGCTTCTCGATGATCCTGAAACCTCTCAGCGCGATCGCTAGCTTCGTTCCTCTGCTAGGCGACTTTACCGGCGCGGTCCTGTTTCTGATCGCGGCGCTGCTAGGGGTGATCGTTTCCTGCATCGTGATCGGCCTGTCATGGATTGCCGTGCGACCGTTGTTGGGCATTGCCTTGTTGACCTTGTCGGCACTGGCGATCTACGCCGTGATCCGGTTGAAGAAAAAGTCGCATCACAGCGACGAACCAGAACTGGTGGACGCGTCCATGTTCGTTCAGTGACTCAGTGGACGGGTTCAGTGGGCGGGTGGATCGATTACGTCGGTCGCAAACGGGTCGACTCGGCACTCAGTCGACTCGGCCCCAAGTCGACTCAGCCCCAAGCGGACCGCGGATTCCCGACGGGTGGAGACCGCCGCACCGCTCTCAATCGATTTTGGATGCTCTTTGCCATTTCGTGCGAGACATTCGAGTGTTGGGTGGGTTAAAAGAGGTGACCACCTCTTTTCGGATCTCATCATGCTCTTTCATCGCTTACCGGTCGCTTTCGCGTTCCTGGTCCTCGCTTGCCAGATCGGCATTGCGGACGAAAAACCAACGCCAGAGCAACTCAATTTCTTTGAAACCAAGATTCGCCCAGTCCTCGTCAAAGAGTGCTATTCATGCCACTCCGACGAGGGCGGCAACGTTCGTGGCGGACTTCGGCTGGACACCCAATCGTTCACCCTGATCGGTGGCAGCAGTGGCCCAGCGGTCGTTCCGGGTGAACTGAATGACAGCCTTTTATGGTCGGCGATCAACCACGAAGACATGGCGATGCCGCCAAAGAAGAAACTGTCCGATCAGCAGATCGCTGACCTGGGGCGTTGGATCGAGATGGGCGCGCCGGATCCTCGAGTCTCTGAAGTTGTTGAATATCGATCCTCGATCTCAGAACACGACATTGAAACGGCCAAGCAAGATTTCTGGGCATACCGACATCCAGCACCGTCGACACCGCCAAGCGTCAAACAAACGGCCTGGCCCAAAACAGACATCGATCGTTTCATTGCTTCGAAGCTTGAGTCCGCGAACCTGCCTCTCGCCACCGACGCGACACCGAATCTGATCCTGCGCCGGCTGAGTTTTGATCTCACCGGGTTGCCACCAACGCCGCAACAAATCGACACCTTTGCTCGCCTATTTGCATCGGATCCCGACCGAGCGATCGCAGCATTCGTGGACAGCCAATTGGCAAACGAAGCTTTCGGTCAACGTTGGGGCCGGCACTGGCTGGACGTCGCTCGCTATGGCGAATCCACAGGCGGTCAAGTCAACATGACTTTCCCGCACGCCTGGCGATACCGTGACTATGTCATCGAATCTTTCAATGACGACAAACCCTATGATCAGTTCATTCAAGAGCAAATTGCCGGCGACCTTCTGCCTGCCGAAAGTGATGCGCAGTGGGCACAGAATTTGGTCGCGACAACGTTTTTGGCGATTGGTTCGAAGAACTTAAACGAGCAAAACCGAATCCAGTTCGCAGCGGATGTTGCTGACGAACAGATCGACGCGACGACGCGAGTCTTTTTAGGAACGTCGGTTGCTTGTGCGAGATGCCACGACCACAAGTTTGATCCGATCCCGCAATCGGATTACTACGCAATGGCAGGCATCTTCCAAGGCATGAAGACCTACTTTGGAAACCCGCCCTCGGAATTCGGCAGCTTCAATACCGTCCAGGCAAACCAGAACAGCAGCTTGCTAGTCTTGCCCGTCGATGACCCGAACCCGTTCGACCGGGGATACACGGCGTCGGAGCTTGCGGATTTGCGTCAGCAGATCACGAGCAAGATTGACGAAGCTCGACAAACCCGCAGCAACCCGAACCAAAACCAAGCGGCGCGGATACGAATCAACAACGTGATCGCCGACCTTTCGGCAAAACTGGCAGTTGTCGATCAAAACGGCCAGCCGCTTAGCTATTGCATGGGCGTACAAGAATCGCCAAAGCCTTCGAACGCAAAGCTCTTAACCCGCGGCGAAATCGACTTGCCCGGACGAGCGATCCCGCGTGGCATTCCATCGGTGCTGACAGCATCGCCCGTCAAAATCGACGATGACTCGAGCGGTCGTTTAGAGATGGCCCGATGGATTGGCAGCGACCAGAACCCGCTGGCCGCTCGCGTGATGGTGAATCGAATCTGGCAACATTTGATCGGCACCGGACTGGTCACCTCGACCGAGAATTTCGGCACGACAGGCTCGCCGCCCAGCCACCCCGAGCTACTCGATTTCTTGGCGATCGAATTTGTGAAGTCTGGCTGGTCCGTAAAAAAACTGGTCCGACAAATTACAACATCACGTGTTTATCGAATCGCGTCGACCTTCGATCAAGACAGTTTCGACAGCGACCCCGACAACACGTTGCTGTGGCGAGCCAATCAACGACGACTCGATTCCGAAGCCATTCGCGATGCGATACTGGCAGCCAGCGGACAGATCGACATGGATCCACCACGCGGGTCCGAGGTCGCCAAGGCTGGCTACCTTCGCGTTCGCGGAGGCATCTTGGGTGACCCTCGCGAACTAATGCAACAACAAATGGTGGGGATGTCACGGCGGTCAGGATTTGGCCGTGGTCGTCAACCGGCAAGTTCAGCCTATGAACGCCTCAGTCAACAACTGGACATGAACGACGCAACCTTTCGCAGCGTTTACCTGCCGGTGGTCCGCGACGAATTGCCTCGATCGATGGAAGTATTTGACTTCGCCGATCCTAGTGCCGTGATTGGAACCCGCGAGGAATCCAATACCGCAAACCAGTCGCTGTTCATGATGAACAACCCGATCGTGATCTCGCAAAGCGATGCGATGGCACAACGAATCGCGAGTTTCGTCAAGCGACCAACCGGTCAAGTCAAAGCCGCCTTTGTCTTAGCACTCGGACGGCCCCCAACGGATGCCGAACGCTCGGCCACGTTGGCGTACATGAAGTCCGTCGAATCCGAGCAGGGTTCTGCGATGCAACCACTTGCATCAGTTTGCCAAAGCCTGTTCGCGTCCGCCGAATTCCGATACCTCGATTAGCTTACCCCTGGGATTCCTTATCATGTTCTCTCGACGCGAAGCTCTTCGCAGTGTTTCAGCCGGTTTCGGTTACCTCGCTTTCGCTGGCCTCAGCAGTGCCGCAGCGGCCAAGGAAGCGAGCGTGAACCCGCTTGCGCCCAAAGCACCGCACTTTCCGGCTCGTGCCAAACGCGTGATCTTCTTGTGCATGCAGGGCGGCCCGTCGCATGTCGACACGTTCGACTACAAACCGCAATTGGTGGCCGATCACGGCAAGCGAGGTCGATATGGCGGTCAGCTACTGAAGTCGCCGTTTGAATTTCGGCAACGTGGCGAGAGCGGTTTGTGGATTTCGGACCTGTTCCCCGAAGTCGCTCGGCACGCCGACCAGATGACTCTGATTCGATCGATGCAGTGTGATCAACCCGTTCACCCCGGCGCGATGACCCAGATGCACACGGGTACCGCTCAGTTCATACGTCCGTCGCTTGGTGCTTGGACACTGTACGGACTGGGAACCGAAAACGATTCGCTGCCCGGATCCGTTTCGCTGAGTCCACAATCTGGGACCGCACGAAACTACGGAAGTTCGTTCTTGCCGGCGATCTATGCCGGCACCAAAGTCGGCGGTCCAAGTGCCCGGTTCGCGTCTCGCGGCATGACGGGTGCGAGTAGTCAATCAGTGCCCGACATCAAGAATCCAAAACTGTCCAAAACAGCTCAGCGACGGCAACTCGACTTCATCCAAACTCTCAACGAACAGAAACTCGAACATGACTTGGTGAACCCCGGCGTCGAGGGCGTGATTGAGTCCTACGAGTTAGCATTCCGAATGCAAGACGTGATGCCCGATTTGATGGACACCTCGGGCGAGAGCGAATCGACGCTGGCGATGTACGGCGTTGACGGCGGCCCGACCGATAGCTTCGGCAAACAGTGCTTGCTTGCCAGACGCTTTGCCGAAGCGGGCGTGCGTTTCATCGAGGTCACGCACGGCAATTGGGATCAACACGTCCGATTGTCGACCGACCACAAGACTCGCGCCGAAGAATGCGACAAACCCATCGCCGGACTATTGCAAGACTTGAGTGATCGCGGACTGCTGGAAGACACCTTGGTGATCTGGGGCGGCGAGTTTGGTCGAACACCGGCCGCGCAGGGCACCGATGGTCGGAATCACAACAACAAGGGATACACGACTTGGATGGCGGGTGGCGGAGTCAAAGGAGGGTTCAGCTATGGTGCGACTGACGAACACGGATATGAAGCCGTCGAAAACCCCTGTCACATCCACGACTGGCATGCCACGATCCTGCATCTGCTTGGACTCGATCACGAGCGGCTAACGTACCAGTATGCCGGCCGCGACTTTCGTTTAACCGATGTCCACGGAACGGTCGCGAAAGACATCTTGGCGTAACACGTTTACTCTGACCGTTTGTTGATTTGGCACAGTCCTTCAGACGCACGACCAACGGATTGGTTGGTTGCGAAACTCAGGGAAGGTCCTGAACACTGCTCTCGAGAGCCAACATGGGAGGTCGATTGTGCCCGCCTATTCCAAGGCGACATTTTTGCGGTTCATGTCGACGATCATCGGAGTGTCGTGGGCATCGAATGCGTTTAGCAGAGCTGGGATTCCTTCGTCTATTTCGAGTTGCCGTTCTTCGGTGTAAAGCGGTGTCATACAATAGAGCCAGATCTTGTCGCCGGTGTCGTTGGTAAGCGATTGGTCGGCCAACATTAACAGGGTCGTGAAGGCTGTGTTGGAGGCCAGTGGCTGCGGTGGCTCGCCATTGGCGACTAGTGCGAAGGAACCACCCAGCCATGCGTCGTGTTGCTGGGGATACTGAGCCATTGATCGCAGCCATTGTTGTGGCCATCCCCAGTTAGAATCTTCGTAGTCGCGGAACTTCCAGTCGGCGAAGGGCAGCAAAGGAGTCAGGCCTGTTTTGTCGCCCATGCGTGCAAAAGAGGCCTGACCACTTTGCTGCCGACTCGATACGCTAAGACCGCTTCTCCTTCGCCTACATCAATTTCGGGTGCAACGGTCTGACCTCGGCAACGAGAGTTGGCTGTAGCTCGGCGAACCTCGTTGGGACGTCCATCGAGCCATGTAGCACCGTCAACACGAAGATGCCATTCGGCTGGCGGTCACAAATGAGTAAATGCTTGCCAGCGGAATAGAACTGAAACTTAGCATCGAAGTCCGTTTCGCCGTGAAGTAGCTCAGCGTTCTCGCTGATGTGTGTCAACGCCACTTCTAGGCTCGCGACGCACTGCGTGGCTACTCGTTTAACAAACTCCTTGACTGAATAGACGCGTATGCCTTCGATGTCTCGAAGCGCCCTATCGGTCAGGTGAATTTGGGTCACGCCAGATTGCTTCTTGGCCACTAGCGAACTTTCTTGAGCAACGAATCTAAATCGCCCTTGAATTCATGCGTGCGACCTGCAATCGCATCCTGGTATCCATCCAGGATAGCTTCTCGTGCCGCGTGCGCTTCTTGTCGTACCTTTTGCTGTCGCAGTAGGTCGCGAACGTATTCGCTGGGAGTGGCGTAGAGTGTGCCGTCCCCGGAATTGGCATCGACGAATGCTCGAAGCTCATCGGTCAGTGAGAGATTAAGCGTATTGGCCATAGGTAGTTCCTTGCTGGTGTTCCCTAAAAGACAGCATCAGTGGCAATAGATGGCAAATATTGTCATTGCATCTAGCCGAAGACGCTCTGCATGACACGTGTGACCGAAGCAAGAAAAGTCGGACGAAACTATCGAGCGGAAGATCGGGGACGAATCGAGGGGCACGATTCCGGCGCGTCAACTCAACACTCGCTGCGAGACTCGTTTGCGAAAGTGACGAAAGCTTTCGTTTCCGAAACGGCTTTGCTTGGGCACGATCGCATATTCAAACGGCCCCGAACTGACCAGGAAACCGCCTCGGAAGCGGTGTAATTTCAAAAACATATTCGGCCACCGAAACGTGTCGACCGGCGTGACCAACACGAATTCGCTTGGTGAACTTTCGACTTCGCAAGATGCGCCCGCGACCAGCCCCATTTCCGACAAACGTTTCCGGACGGCCATCTTCGATCGGTGAATTAAAGCTAAGTAAACGACCGTTGACGTGATCATGCTTGCCGCGACTCCCGCGGCAAAAGCCAACGCGCCCATCGACGTCGCCCGGACAACAACCATCAGGCTTAAGAAAATCAACACCAACGACGCCAGCGACAAACGGGTCATGTGTCGCTGCAACAGATACTGGTCTTCGGCTCGCTTTAGCACCCGGCGCGTCAATTCAAAACTGGCCGTGCTGATCGAAACGTCATCGGCGACGCGTTTCCCAGGCGACCTGTGATCGTCATCCACGGGCATCACGGGTTGATACGGATTGATTCCGTTTTTCATTCGCTGGTCTTACAGCGAGCGAACCAAGCATCGCAGTCAATGACTTCGCTGATGAACATTTGCTGAGCCACCAAGGTTGCCGTGTGCAGTTGTTCGGCCGTCACTTTACCACCCTGGTTTTCAACGGCTAACGTGCCTGTGGCATCGCGTAGAAATTCGACTTTATAGCCGCGGTGAAACGCTTGTCTCGCTGTCGTGTCACAACACATCTGCGTCATGTAGCCGGCAATGGTAACGATCTCGGCACCGATCTGACGCAGCCAGTCGCCCAAGTTGGTTCCGGTGAACGATCCCGGCAACTGCTTGTCAATCAGAACTTGTCGCGGACGCTTCTCGACTTCCGCATGCAGTTGCCACATGTCGGAATTTTTTTGAAAGATCGGCGAATCGGGACTAGGTTGATGATGCCGGATCACCGCCGTCGGAATTTTCGCCTCGGCGGCAAAGTCCATGACCGACAAAATGCGTTCTAAGTGACCGTCGGGGTGCGTGATTGGGAACGCGCCGTCGAAGTACTCGCGTTGAACATCAATCACTAACAAAGCTCGCGACATGAGCGATCTCTTTTCCAAAGTGTTTTGCAGACCAGGGTCGCCCCTGGCTAAAGTCCGCGACCGGGAAGCCCCCGGACCAGACCCGGCAAGTTTACCACGGGTAAAACGGCCATGGGCCAGCGGCGCTGCAAGTGCCGCCAGGTTCAGTCGCTGCGACTTCGACAAAACCATCGCTTTGTGCCATCGAGACGAGGTCACCTGAGCCTCGACTTTCAACGACGACGGCTTTGCCATGATCAGTCAAGCGAGCTAGCCTCATCCAGTGCAGCGGCAGCGTCTTCGAACCTGCCGCATCGAGTTCGACCACAGCCTGCTTGGGCAACCAATCCGTTTGCCCGCTGATTTTCGCGATCAGCGGCAACGCCATCCGGCGACATCCAATGGTGGCGCTGACGGGATTACCAGGCAAACCGAGAATCAGCTTTCCTTCGCCTGTTACCGCACCCAGGATCGGTTTCCCTGGGCGAATGGGCAATCCGTGAAAGACGACTTCGCCGCCCACGTCGCGGACGACGTCCGGAACGTAGTCATAGTCGCCCATCGAGACTCCGCCCGTCATCAGCACGACATCGCACATCGCAATCGCTTTGACGAGCCCTTCGGCCAGCGACTGTTTGTCGTCTCGGCAATGCTCGTTCAAACAGCGCTCGATCCACGGCTTATTTTCCAACAAGCCATCCAGCGCAAACCGGTTACTGTTTTGCAACTGCCACGGTTGGGGACATTCATTGACGAACAAACCGACTTCGTCACCTGTCGTGATGACGCCCACTTTGACCGGTGTATGAAAATCATTTTCGAAGCATCCGAAGTTGACTGCAACGGCTTTGTCGGCCGCCGTCATTAGTTTGCCGGGCGGAAGGACGGATTTCCCCGCCGACGCATTTTCGCCCGCGCGTCGGATGTTCTCGCCCATCGATGTCTGCATCGCGACGGAGTGAAAGCGAATCTGCCCGTCACCTTCTGCTATGTTTTCATCCGTGTCTTCACGTTTCACAACCGCTTCGGCACCGCTGGGGATGATCGCTCCCGTAAAAACCTGCACAACTCCCTCGGCGGGCATCGCCGGCGGTGGACCGCCCGGAACCGACTGCCCGACGACAATTACCGGTGCATCCAACTGCAATTGGCTGATCCGGACCGCATAACCGTCCATCGCCGAAACATCAGCCGCTGGACTGTCCCGGTCAGCCATCACCGACCGAGCCAAAACTCGCCCGCCGCCATCTTGGATATCCACGCACTTTTCGATTCCTACGACCGACAACTTCTCGGCAATCGCTCGCAGTGCTTCGTCGGGATGATCAAACGCAAACTTACCGGCCATGGTGTTCCAAGTCTTCGGGTGTATTGATATTGCGACATCGAAGGGGATCGATCGACACAGTCGAGTGAGGCACTGCATCGCGTCTAAAGAAACGAAAAAGACTGCGATCTTCACTCGCAGCCAAGCGATTAATTTCGGGCAGGTTTGAAACCGAATAGATGCCAATCAGCGGTTCAGTCCGATCCGAAACCGCAAGCGTTGTTTGCCCGGTTTCACGCCAAGTCGACTTCAATTGCTGTAGATCGTTGATGCTGAAATCGGGCACATCGACAGGAATAAAGAAACAGGCCTCGAAGTCTTTACCGGCCGCAAATGCGAGCGCTGCGGAAATGCCAACCACCGGACCACGATGCGCGACCGGATCGGGAATCGACACGTACGGCGGAAAAATCGCATTGCCGCTGATCACGACCTCGTCACAGACTCGATTCATTCGATCGATCGCATGACTCAAAAATGTGCCGCCGCTGGAACCGCCGCTGGAATAGGGCAGAGCCGACTTGTCACGTCCCATTCGCGAGGAACGTCCACCACACAGCACGACACCAAGCAAACGCTCGCTCATTGGGACTGTTTCTTGATGACGTCTTCAACCCAAGACCGAGATCGCATCATGGTCGGAAAACCAACCGTCGGCGCTGTGACCACGGCAACGTGCCGCAGGTCATCAGGGGTGCAGCCAGCTTCAAGAGCTTTACGGCAATGCGAATGGGCGGCTCCCTCGAGTCCCGCGCCCAACGAGACGGCCAACTTGACCAGAGATACTTCGCGTTCCGAAAGTGGCCCAGCCTCTTTGGCTGCTTTTCCAAACGACTCGTACGCTTGCATCAATTCAGGATAACTCTGATGCATTTGCTTGTATGGCTTGGGGATCATGATTCGCTTTGCGATTGAGTGATGGACTGGATCAACGATTCGATGGTGTAGGGATCGGCTTCGGCGGCAATCGAGTAACCAAGGTCTTGCAGCGCCTTCGATGTGATCGGCGACAGACTGGCGAGTTTGCATTGGTGCAACGATTGACCAAACATGCGGTGCAAGCTCTCGCCGGACGCACTGCTGGTGACGGTAACCCAGTCGACGGTCCCCGCCGCAACACGTGCAACGATCGCCGGATCGGCCGACTCAACATCACGATTTTGATAGGCGACGACCTGAGTGACCTTCGCGCCCGCCGTGGTTAGTTGTTCTGGCAACACATTTCGGCCACGACTGGCGCGAACCAACAACACTCTCTGATTGTGCACATCCGATGCTAAGTCCGCCGCTAGCGACTCGGCACGAAAGTCCGTGGGGACCAGATCAGCACGCAAGTGATAGCTGGCAAGCGTCTCGGCAGTTTTCGATCCTACGACCGCAATTCGCAACCCTGCCAACGACCGCATGTCGTAGCCGATTTCGCCCAAGCGATCCAAGAAGTACCGAACACCGTTGTGGCTGCAAAAGACGACGACGTCAAAGTTTGCCAGGTCTGCGATCGCCGCATCGACGTCGGTCCAATCGTCGGGCGGTACGATTTCGATTGCCGGCTGAATGATCACGTCGGCGCCCAAGTCACGCAGCGACATGGCCATCGATTCCGCTTGATCGATTGGACGGCTGACCATCACCGTTTGTCCGAACAGTGGCCGACGCGTGACCCAGTCCATTGACTCGGCGAGTCCCGTGACCGGTCCAATGATCACAATCGCGGGAGGACGGAACTTGCTAGCCGGTGTCATCCGATCCGCTACCTCGTCCAGCCGGCAATGAACCGTCTGCTGGTCGGGAAGACTGCATCGCCGCACCAGCGCGACTGGCGTGCCGGGCGGTTTCCCGGCCGCCATCAAGGCACCGCTCCAAACCGCAGCCGTTGTCACACCCATGTAAATCACCAGCGTTCCGGGAAACCGCGCCAATGCGTCCCAGTCGAGTGCCGACTCGGTCTTGTCCGGTTCTTCGTGCCCGGTCACCAATGCAACCGCCGACGCCAGCCCACGGTGGGTGATCGGGATACCGGCAAACGACCCTGCGGCCAAAGCGGCCGTGATGCCGGGGACAATTTCAAACTCAATTCCAGCGGCTCGTAAGGCATCAACTTCCTCGGCCGTACGAGCGAAAACAGCCGGATCCCCCCCCTTCAGCCGGGAAACGACCTTTCCTGCCCTGGCGTGAGTCAACATTTCGTCAATGATTTCGGACTGCGTCCAAATCCGCGTCTGACCATGCTTTCCGACGCAAATATGGCGTGCAGCGGCCGCGTGGACAAGCAAGTCAGTGTTGCTAAGTCCATCGTACAAAACGACATCCGACCGACGCAGCAGCTCGGCGCCGCGCAGCGTCAGCAGCCCCGGATCGCCGGGGCCTGCGCCGATCAAATGGACTTTCCCAAGGGGGTTTGAGTGGTTCATAGAGGCTTATTCTGCGCTTTTTGTATCGACTCTGGACAGGAGGCCGACGGATTGGCATACTACCCGGCCCTTAGAAATACGTTTCACCTCAATTAATCGACGCCGTCGACGCGTCCCTTTGACATGCCAAATACCGATAGTGCGAAGAAGCGTCTCCGCCAAAACGAAAAACTCCGCGTCTCGAACCGCGCCAAGCGCAGCACGCTACGTGGCCAACTTCGCCGTGTCCGTGACGCCGTTAAGGCTGGCGATGTAGCGACGGCGCAAACCGAGCTGCGTGTTGCCCAAAAGAAAATCGACCAGGCCGCAGCCAAGAACCTGCTGCACAAGAACACGGCCGATCGCACCAAGAGCCGTCTGAACAAGATGGTCAAAGCGATCGCATCCTAGTCGATCCTTTGCTAATTCAAAGAACGAATCCACTGGGCGAAACCACCAGTGGTTTTTTCGTGCGCTCACTTTGCTTACATCGCAATTCACTTTTCGGTGAAGTCCTCCAAGCGAACTTGCCCCAGTTCGTCCATCAGAATCGACTGGACTTCGCTAAGGCGTTCGCGATCTTGTTGTCGCGTTAACTTTTCAGAATCGACGGGACGAAGGACGTATTCGGCCATTGCCAATTCGCCGTCGCGAATCAGATTCCGAGCCGAACGGATCCGCGTCAATTCTTGCCGATTTCGTTGTTCGATTTTCTCCACTTCCTTCTGCAAGCGAGACAAATTGACCGGCGCGTGATCGCTCGTTTTGACATAACGGTAAGTGCCGCCGGTCTGATCCGCGATCTCTTGCAATCGACCTTTGGCGAATGGATTTTCAAAGGCAATCGCGTGAACAGGGATCTCTTGATCTACGAACAGGTGCTCGATGGCCAAATCGAACGATTCCGTATAGGGATTGCCATCTTCATCAACCCAGCCACTGTCACGGCGAAGCTGATCGGGCTCGTTGAAGTCACCGTCAGTCAATAAAAAAACTGCGTCAGGATGCATGTGGCTAGCCAGGGCAAGTGCTCGCCTTGGATCCGTGCCGGGACCAAGACTTGCCCGGGTGACCCACTGACGAAGTTCAGCAAGGTGTTCGCCCGTGGCGCTGCGATACCGCGGCTTAGCTTCGTGATACATCGCCGCTGTTTCCCAACTGAACAGAAACACGCTATACGACTGATGCGAACGGAGACCTTTGACCGAGCGAAGTAGTTCTCGGCAAGCTCGCTGGTATCGCTCGCCATCACGGGCATCCATGCTAAGCGAGTTGTCGAGCACGAAAACGAAATGGTCGCCGCTGGCTTGCGCACCAAAGAAGTCGATTCGAGGGTCCAAATCCGCCTTCATGGCTTGCGAGACGGGCTGAACCAGCGATTCAGGCGACGGTGGTTCGGGCTCGGTCGCTGTGACCTCTGCGACGACATTTTGGGACGAAACTTTAGCCGGCAGAGTTGCTGGCTTGACCAGTGCGATCGACTCATCCGCCTGGTCCGCAGATTCAATTGCGGCCGAAAATTCAAGGACGATTGGCTTGCGGATGACCGTGGTGCGAATGATCAGAGCCATCAAGACCGCGATCACGAGATGCAGCAGCAACGACACCACGAATGACGACAGTCGCTGACGATGTGTCGGTGGTGCTTCAGTCAATCGCAGTGGTTCGGGCATGGCAGGTTCAGCTCAACAATTTTTCGCATCGTGTTGGTGAAACCTTGACGGCGGTACCGAGCGGCTGGGCAAACAGGCTGACACGCAATTCTTCGACCATCCAGCGAAACTCACTTTCGACATGATCGACTGGTTCATAGGTCGTTTGCGTCGAAAGCCAACGTTGCCACAGACTTTGAACCAGCTTACGAGATTCG
Organism: Rubripirellula reticaptiva; assembly: GCF_007860175.1. Lineage (NCBI taxonomy): Bacteria > Pseudomonadati > Planctomycetota > Planctomycetia > Pirellulales > Pirellulaceae > Rubripirellula > Rubripirellula reticaptiva. The sequence goes on from NZ_SJPX01000002.1 coordinate 1,320,655, forward strand.
TCATCTCGCCCAGCGCTACCGCTCTTCATTTTATCCAGCCGATACGCGATCGCTTTGAAATAGCGAGGATAGTGCTTTAGCCAAGCCCATGGCGTACGACGCATAAAGCCATCATGCACCAACCACTGCAACTGCAGCTTTACGTCACCCACGGCCGGCGAACCACTTCCGCTCTTGCCAACCGATTCAATTTCCTTTCGAGCATCAAAGTAAGCGTCGGCAAGATGCCCTACCCAACTGGCAACTTCTTGTGCCGCTTCGGCAATCCGGCGAGCTCGTTCCGTTCGACGCGATTCAAACTCGGCCGCCGATCGAATCGCGGGTTGATTTTCGACAAACGCAATCCGCGCCATCAAGTCTGTCATTGCTTCTTCCATGTCGCCAGCCGAGACGACACCCGAGAGCTTGATTTTTGCTTGGTCCATTCGTGGCAAGTGTCGCACTTGCGATCGAAGTTCTTTCTTTTCGGCGATCGCAAACAAACGCACACAACCGTTGCGGATCGACGACTCGGCCGAAGTCGCATCAGCAAACAATGTCGTTTTCACAAACGCTCCCTCGTCGATCAGCCCAGGGTACTGTGCCACCCGCACACCGCCACGAACACGAACGACTTCCCGAGGTAGTTGATCGATATCAAATGTCGTCGATTTGTCGCGTGACCAAACGTCGTCGATTTTAGCGGTCGACTCAGGCAGGTTTGCTGGCCCCGCGCCGACTTTGGCGACTAACGGCGCGATCTGTCGGCCTTCGGCAATCGAGTTTCCTTCATCGTCAACAACTGTGACCAAGAACTGCAAATGGGGATCGAGTTTTTCGTCTTGAAAATCGAATGGGGACACCGGGACTTCGGCGTGACGGGACATTGCCGCACAAACGGCCGGCATGAAGGGGACCTTTCCGTAGTCGTCAGCCAATTCATTTGCGATCTTTTCAGCCACATCGGCCGCGGGCACCAAATTGCGACGAATCCGCTTGGGCAGCGACTTGATCATCGCAACGATCTTGGGTCGCAGCAGTCCCGGTACCAGCCATCCAAGCCGGTCGTCACTAATTTGAGACAGCGCTGCTTGATGAATCTTGACGTTGACGCCGTCACGGTCCGATCCCGGTTCAAACCGATAGTCCAGCGGCAATCGTGAACTGCCGACTTCTAATTCATCCGGAAACGCGTCGCGGGTAATCGTCTTCGTTTCCGTTGCAATCAAGTCATCTGGCCGCATATACAACGACGGTTCGTCGGACTCCGGGGGTGGCTCGGCCAACCACTGCGACACGCCTGCCGAATCACGAATCGATTTGGTCCAATCCGGTGTCTCGATCGAACGATCAAACTTTTCAAGCCGGCCACGGTCGCAAATATCCGCGGGCAAACGCGACTGGTAAAACGCGGCCACCACATACTCGTCGATCACCATGTCACGACTGCGCGTTTTGGCGGCGAGCCCGGCAATCGATTCGCGCAGCGTTTCGTTATGACGGACGAACTTGGCGTTGGTACGCAATTGGCCTTCGGCCAACCCGTGGTCGATCAACAAGTCGCGCGCGGTCGCAGGATCGATCGGTGACAACGGCACTCGACGGCGAGTAACGACAGGCAGTCCAAACAACGTTTGATTCTGGTAACAGAACGCTGCCCCCGACTTCTCGCTCCAGTGCGGATCATGATGCGACCGCTTCAGCATGTGAGCGCCGGCTAACTCGATCCATCCGGGTTGAATCTGCGCCACCGTTCGCGCAAAGGCTTTCGCCGTTTCAACCAACTCGCCCGCGACGATCCATTTTGGCTTTGCTGCAAACACACCACTGCCCGGCCACAAGAACAACTTCAACCCACCGGCGCCGGTGTACTCGTTCTTGTCGCCTGCCAAGGCAACGCCCGACAGCAGTCCCGCCAACAGCGATTGATGGATTGCCGCGTAGTGGTCTTCGGCGACCAGTTTGGTTTCGTCATCGACGAAACGCATCTTGCCCACATGAGCTTTCGGTTTGCCTTTGTCCGAAAGGGCCTGCGTTGCCATCTCGCGAAGTTGGCGATAGACATCGGACCATTCACGCATGCGTGTCGGCGACAAAAACTGTTGCCGCAGCACACGGATCAGCTTATTCTTGCTGTGTTCTTCGCGTGCCGATTCGTAGTACCGCCACAGTCGCAAGTACGACAGAAAGTCACTGCGTCCATCCGCGAATTTCGCGTGAGCTTCGTCGGCTGCTTGTTGTTTTTCGGGCGGGCGATCGCGAGGATCGGGCAGCTCCATTGCCGCCGCGATCGGCAAGACTTCTGCCAGGACTCCGTTTTCGTGCGCGGCCAAGATGATCCGTCCGACTCGCGGGTCAACGGGCATTCGACCGAGCTTCCAACCGATCTCGGTGACGTCATGCCGATCGTCAATCGCACCAAGTTCCGTCAGCGTTCGCAAGCCTTCGCGGATCGCCTCGGGCCGCGGCGGGTCGAGCAACGGGAACGCCTCGAGCCGTCCCAGTCGCAACGTTTTCATCTGCAGAATAACGGACGCCAAATTGGTGCGGCGAATTTCGGGCGTCGTGTAGTCTTCGCGATTTTCAAAATCATCAAGCGAAAACAGACGGATGCAGACGCCGGGGCCAACACGACCACACCGCCCGGATCGCTGGTTCGCACTCGCCTTGCTGACCGGTTCGATCGGCAAACGCTGGACTTTGCTGCGGACGCTGTAGCGGCTAATCCGCGCAGTTCCCGAATCAATCACAAACCGAATCCCAGGCACGGTCAAAGAACTTTCCGCAACGTTCGTCGCGAAGATGATGCGGCGTTTGTTGCCCGACGGGTTAAAGATTTTTTGCTGTTCCGATTGCGGCAACCTCGCGTAGAGCGGCAACAGATCCACGCGTCCGGTCGCGCCCAATCGCTTGTAGTGCCCCGCAACCCGGTGCGAAACTTCACGGATATCACGTTCGGTTGGCAAGAAAACCAGCATGTCGCCGTGACCGGTACGGCTGGCAACTTCGATGCCTTCGATGACGTGCCGCGAAACGTCGTAGCCGCGAGTCTCGTCACGGTTAACGTCTTCCCATGGCAGGTACTTGATCTCGACCGGATACCCGCGGCCTTCGACATTGACGATCGGCGCAGGGCCGTCGTCATCGCCAAAGTGTTCGGCAAATCGATCCGCGTCGATCGTTGCCGAAGTGATGATGATCTTCAGGTCCGGACGTTTCGATTGAAGTTGCCGCAGATAACCCATCAAGAAGTCGATGTTCAACGACCGTTCGTGAGCTTCATCGATGATGATGACGTCGTAGGCATCCAGTCGCTTGTCCGACTGTGTTTCGGCAAGCAGGATGCCGTCGGTCATCAACTTGATCATCGTTTCAGGCGTCGTATGATCACCGAACCGAACTTGGTATCCGACCCACTTGCCAAGTGGCGTTTCAAGTTCTTCGGCCAAGCGAGTCGCGATGCTGCGCGCGGCCAGACGTCGGGGCTGGGTGTGGCCGATCATACCCCTGCGACCGAGCCCGGCTTCGAGGCAAAACTTTGGCAACTGCGTGCTCTTGCCGCTGCCCGTTTCGCCGCAGACAACGATGACCTGTCGCTCGCGAATCAGTCGCACAAGGTCTTCACGATGCGCTGTGATGGGCAGTTCGGCCGGGTATTCGATCTTGGGATTTGCTGCCTGCCGAATCTCCACCGCCGTCGCCTTGTCTGACGATAACGCGGGAGTCAATTTCGGCCCGGGCGGTTTGGCATCAGATCGTTTCGTTGCTCCACTGGGCGGCGACGTCAGCGATGGTGAACTCGGTTTTGGATTCATAGCTTGAATAATCGTGGGGATGGACAGCTCGTATCCTAGCCTGTTTGGGCAATTGTCCCTATCGGCGGCTCGTTTGGCGAACCGAAATCGTAAACCGCGACCGGGCGTCAGAACTTCGCCCAGCGACTAGCTTTCACGCCAAAACTGGACACCCCAAGCCATCATCAACAGCGAGATCGCGACGATATCAGCGCGTCGAATCCGATCGCTCGTCGCCGTTAGCCGAATGTAGTCAATCAACCGCCCCGTTGGACATCCCAGCCGGCAGTACCCCATCGGGATGAACGCCGACGCCACCAATGTGACAATCGCAAACCCTAACGAACTACGACTGGCGATTCGAAACAAGTAAGCATGAAACGGCTCCCACGATGCCAGATCGATCGTCGGAACAAACACGACGGCAACGTAAGCAGCTACAAGCGTGACTCCTGGGATCATTTTCAGCCAAGGTATGACACGCGGTGACAGCCGGATGCGACGCCTTGATCTTGCCGACGGTTTAACCAGCTGCTGAAGTGCGCCGTGCGGACACAGATGATTGCAGTAGGGGTTCGCTTTTTTCATTGGCGGCACCAAAAACGCCACCGCAGCCATCGAGGCTAGCCCTGGTGCCAATCGCCAAGCGATCCCGTGCGCCGACCAACCCGCCAGCAGCGCCATCGACATCAAATTGCCGGTCCAAAAACCGATCACGAGGACCACCGCGACCAACCAGGCTCGACGCCCGACCGGTGACTGAAAGGCTCCCCAGCGACTTAGAATCGTGATCGCCAAAATCATCGCAACCGTGATCCAGTCGACGATCGTCCAGCGAACCATTGCCGATGTCGACTTGTCGTGCGACTCGGTTCTTTGCCGGATGATGCCACTGCTGGCTGCGACGATCGTATCGGCAACTGCCAGACTGGTCATCGTTGCACCGGAAACTCCTTCGATACCCTCGGCCGCCGGATCCATGGTCGAAAGATCCGCAAGCGTGCGTCCGGTAAACCGCTTCCAAAATCCGCGTTCGGTTCGCACGTAGTCGACATACGGTTCGTTATCGAAGGATTTTCGAATCGCCAGTTTCTCGACACGGTCGTCGGAGCCAACTTTCAACAGCAACTCGGTTGGTCCCTGATATCCGATCACTGAATCGGAATAGGGCCCGCTACGCAGCAGCTCGCTGACGTCGTCATCATCCGCGATCGATTCGCTGCGTTCTTCATCCGTAACGTCGTCGGGAAAAACCAACGACGGTCGTTGGCCTCCGATGCGTTTGATAACACCCTGGGCAATCGCGAGTGAAGTCAGTGTTGCGCCCGAGACACCGTCAATGCGAGATTCGCTTCCACCGCCGCCCCACCGCCAACCCACAAACTGAGCAAAGAACGCGGGATTCGCTTGAACCGCTTCGACGTGCTCGGCCGTGTCGTCGCTCGACAATAAATGGACAGCTACGATCTGCAGCTCGTTGTCTAGCAAAATCATCGCTTCACTAGGACCGCGATAGCCGACAATGTCGCGAGCGATCGGCAGTGTTCTGGTAATCGTTCCAACATTGCCGCCGGAGGCATCGGTCAGCCGCCACATTCCGTTTACGTCTTGACCACTGAATTGAACGCTCGGTCGCTGCAGCAGGTCGCGCACCTTGTCGATCGGCGGTGGCTCGGACGAGCCAACGGGTTTCCGATGAGGTGCTGGGATTGCTAGCAGCAGTGCGGAGACCAACGCAAACCGAATCGCATGGACGACTCGAGCTCTGATGTTTGAACGTCCGGCGGCCCGCGTCACTTGACTTCGACCAGCGACACAGCGTCGACATGGACAAAGCCATCCGCGGAATCAGTGCTCAATTCAACAACAACGTCTTGACCTTCGTTAACTGACAATTGCTCCACAACGATCCATCCAGCGTCAAGCGCCGCGCGCTGGTCAATTGTGTACGAACGTGCCACATCACCTTGCCGAACTGTCACTGGCGTTTTGGATGACCGGTTTTCATGCGGATGGGTATAGAAACGCAGCTCGACTTTCCCCGACTGCTTCGGCCGGATCGTGAACGTGGCAGTTGCATCTGAATTGGGCGACGCATATCGATAGCCGTAACCGACGAATCCCTTCAATCCGCTTCCCTCGGTCCACGCACCCGTCAACTTGGCGTCAGAATCGTCGACCACGACGCCTTCCATGGTGGCGGGATTGTATCCCGGCGGTGGCCCGTTGGGACCGGCTTTCTGCATCGCGTCGTCCGGGATGATGATGTCGGCCGATGGCGTGCTGCGTCTGGCTTTGCCGGGCAGTTCCAACAGTTCCAGCAGCTCGTCAAGGTGTTCTTCGTAGACGTCCCGTGGGCTGCACTGGTTCAGCGTACAGATCGAGGCTGCCTTACCAACGACTTCGCCCATCATGCCGCACGTCTTCATCACACGCGTCGTGCCGAGTGCCTGGTGAGTCACGCTGATGTTGCGACCAGCCATGAAAAGGTTGTCAACGTTACGGCTGTAGAAACATCGATAGGGGACTGGATAGCCATAGGATCGGTCGACGCGTCGGTCGTGGACGGCGACAGAGATGAACGGATTGTCGGGAAACTTGTCCGCGTATTCTTTTTTGGGATAGTGCAAGTCGATCGACCACGTACTGGGGACACAGCCGTCGGGAAAGTCGCGTTTGGTGACGATGTCTTCCTCGGTCAGAACCACATCGCCTAGCAATCGCCGACTCTCGCGCGGTCCACCAATGTAGGCGACCCATGTCAATTCGGCTGTCTTGTGCTGGTCGGCACCGTCACGGTTCTTCATTGCATTGAACGCGCCAAAAACCGCTCGCAAATTCCAGTCGCGAATTGCTTCGGCGCCGCCGATGGCATCCTTATCGAAACCACTTTCCCAAAACCATTGACCGTGATGATCACGTGGGTACGGAAAGTCTTCCATTTTCAGGTCGAGTGCCCACGGAGTGTCGGGAAACGTAGTGGAGGATTCGGCTTCGTCCCAAGCCCACATATTGCTCATCCCCATCCGACCAGCGTCGGTCATGTCCAAATCAGCACTGGCCCAATGCCCAACCCAACCGTGGCCGGTGCAGTCAACGAAGAAATCGCCTGTGATTTCGACGTCGCTGCCCGTTCGTGTATCGATTGCGGTAATCGAAGCGATCTTCGAACCGTCCATGCGAACCGACATTGCGTGATGATTCAGCATCAAATCAATGTTCGGTTCGGCGCGGACGATTTGTTCTTTCAACTCGTCACCAAACTCTTCGTACGTTCCCGGTGACTTTGTTGCCTTGTCCGCAAACTCTTCGATCATCTCGCCGATGCGTGGGTACTTACCACGGCGAATGTTGCCCATTGCCCAGACTCGCACTTCGCTGGATCCATTGCCGCCCAGAACGGGCCGATCTTGCACAAACGCCACACGACATCCCATGCGAGCCGCCGAAATCGCCGAGCCCATGCCCGCGTACCCGCCGCCGACAACCACCAAGTCATAGGCGCCGCGAATCGGCAGTTTGTCGGACAAGCCCAATTGCTGGCGGCGCCAAGGCAGCAGCATTTCGGGGTCGGCTGGCGGCTTGGCATCCAACGCCGTGGTCAAGTAGACACTGTCGCAGCGGCCATCGAACCCGGTCTCGTCGTGCAACCGAATTTCAGCTTCGCCCGCTTCCAAAGACAAGATACCCCCATCATGCCAAGACCAGTCCGCGCCTTCGGTGCCGAAGGTCACGTCAAGCGGCTTGCCGTTGACGATTAACTTGAACTTGCCAGGTGATGGTTTTGCGTTCCAACGCGCCACCCAGTCGATCGTTCGCACCCAGACCCGGTATTGACCATTTTCGGGGATAGTCACCGTTACCGACGCGTCGTCGACCGGTTTCCCTAAACCGTGAGCGATCAAATAGGGTGATCCCATTTGCTGGACAAACTGGGTGTCCAATTTCCATCCACCATGATCGGCAAAACTCTCGGCTTCGACGAATACTTCCGCCGCCGGCGCAAGGGCTCCAAGGATCAGCACAGCAAGCAACGAACAAGAAAGTCGAAAGGGCATGTTGGGTTCGCACAAAGTTGAGGCTTCGGTCATTCAAGGTGCGCTGCGAATTGAGCGACGCGGCATCACCGACTTCGGTGTAGAGTATAGTCGTTGTGAGATCGGCTTGCCGTGCAGAGCAGCTTCCCTACCAACCAATATCTATTTCAGTGCCGACCGTCCGTGATGTGCACGAATCTGGTTGACCAGCGTCATAGCAGGCGAGTGCGATTTCAGCAAATTGACGATGCTGCTGGTCGAAACGGACCAAGACTTCGTGACCGCACTCGGTTGACCGCCAGCAGCATGCAAATCATCCAGCAGTAGCGTCAGCACCCTCGGTCGATCGGGGTTCGATTCGCGGAACTTTAGGGAACCGTGGCGGTACTTTTCTCTCAGCTGGTGAGCCGGACCCACGGGATCTGCGTCCCAGACCGACAGAGTACGCCGTTCCACCGCGAGACGAAATCGCAATCGCGAGAGTGCGACGCTGCGGTTATCAGCTTGGCTTCGTCGTTCGGTTGCTTCGGCCGTCACGTTGGTGGGTTCGTGATGCAGGAACACACCAGAACTCGTTTTATTGCGGTGTTGGCCGCCAGGACCGCTGCGGCGTTGAAATCGCAAGTCGCACTGCGACAATAACGTCTCGTCATCCAACAGCGCCGGATGAGGCGAGCCAACAAACACGACCGACATGCGATCGGCTTGGCGAGGCATCACAGGTGCAATGTCCTGATCACCGTCGTTTTTCGCGATATTTTTGCCGCCGCTATCTTTTTCGTTACTCACCGAGAAAGTCTTTGCAATTTTGCCACAGGTCTTCGGCCATTGTCCGATCTGGCATGCGAACCGCCGCTCGAACCTGACTGCCGAGCAACTCGAGCATGTCGGTTTGCAAGACTTCGATCAAGGGGCACACGACTTCATAGCCAGCCCGACGCACCACCGATTCAGTCTCTTGGTCGATCGGCGAAACGCTTTCGATTTGCGACACAAAGACTTGGCCGGGGATCGCTGTCGCCGTGATCCGAACCGTTGTCCCTAGACGAATCCTTTGACGATCGCGTGCATCGATCGTGATTACGGCGTGCAGTTGACCGTCGCCACTGATGCGACACCAAGCTTGACGTGATGTAGCGAGCGAACCGACGCGCCGGGCCAGCGACTGAGTTCCGTTGATTGGATCCATTTCGAGCGTAGATTCAGCAGGTAACAACACTCCACCAATGTTGGTCCGAACATTGGACCGATCGGCACGAGTCTGAACCGAGACCAGCCTTGCTTGCAGTCCCTCTTCCTGAGCCTGCAGCGTTCGCAACGTATCGGCGTTGTCTCCTTGACCCATCGCAGCGCGGCGTGAAAGTTGGCTCCGAACTTTTGCGATCCGAAGCTGGCCTGTGATTCGAGTTTCTTCGAACTCAATCGCTTCATCCCGCAGTCTAACAATCGTTTGGCCAGGTTCGACCCTATCACCGAAATCAACTGCGGCAACTTCAACAAAACCGTCACTGGGTAGGAACACTTTTTCGGCATCAACCGCGTCGATCATCCCGGTGGTCGTCCGGTAACGAGGCGTTGGCCAAAACAGTATCGCCGCGCCGCCACCCATCAACATGATCACAAACGCCAAACGCCGAATCGCCGGCACCTTGATCCAATTACCCTGGCCGCCAACGATCTGGGCGATGCGTTTTGCACTTCGAAATGTCATCATGATCACCACTATTGCGATCACGGCGACCATCAAGGGCCGCAAATGCATTTGGTCGGCCACCACCAGCAGCATCGCAGCGATCCCGAGCAACACAAAGCACCGGTACACCGTCGATGCAGCATGATAGATCGACAGTCCAATCGAACGAGAACTTGATTCTGGCTGGGTTGCGAAACCCGAACCGGCAAATCGAGCCACCACAACGTCGCGAAACGCGTTCTTCGAATCGGCTCGCAAGTTCACACTGCCGATCCAATCGGCCAACACAAAATACCCGTCGTAACGCATCAGCGGATTGGCGTTGAAGATCAACGTGCTAATGCTGCACACGAACATCAAATGGAATGCATGCCACTGAATCACCACGTCGCGGGCCCCAAGCCAAACCAATGCCGCGAGCGATGCGATGATCAGTTCGACATAGATCCCTGCTAGCATGACGGACGCACGCTGCCATGCTGACGGATTGCGTGAGGTATCTGACACATCGCAGTAAGGACATGGCATTCCGCACAACAACAGCAGGCCGACCGATCCACAGCGTGAACCGACTCGCCGGCACATCACCGCATGAGCCAGTTCGTGAATCACTTTTGTGATGACAAACCAAATCCCCAGAACAACCGGACTGGTTTGTGCCAGAAACATTCCAAGCGAACCGAACAAAGTCATCCACTGCTGACTTCGACTGAGTACCAATCCGGCCGATAAAGCGACCAACGCCAGCCAAAAAGTGACCGCAGTTTTTGAAAACAGCCATCCCGTCCAAGGAGTCAATCGGCGGGCAATTCCATCGCCCGATCCAATCGGAATGCGAATATACAGCGGCGAAAATTTGCTGAAGATGAACGCACGACTTGTTACCGTTCGCCGGCGTGTCCAGCCGACTTGATCCGCTTGACGCCATTGATCGGGGGAAGCATGGCCGGACTGCAAAGCTTGCCACAGGTCCGCAGAAACACGAGTGAACCGTCCGCTGATTTCGTCAATCACGATCCGCATGCTACGACGAGACGAATCGGTGACCACACAGCTCAGGTCCCGCCGCAATCGATTTGACGAATTGTCATTGGCCGATACATCACTCATCGGATCGAGGTTCCGTTCGCCGAGCGTGCTGTCGCCGCCGAAACGTAGATCGTCATCTGAACTTCCATTCCCGGCATCAGAACCCAACCGCCGGAGTCACCGCCGACGTTCTCGTTTTGAATTTCAGCATGCAAGCGAAACACGCCATTGGGGAGCATTTGCGGGTCGACAGACAACACGTTGCCGCGGAGAGCTCGCAACTGTCCCGTTGACGAAGCGTTCCAGCGAACACTGACGGGCAGCCCTTTGCAGATTGCCGGCGAAAGATCTTTGCTGTCGACAAGTGCGTGAACATGAAGTCGATCGATCTGGCCAATGGTTGCGATCGTTTCCCCCTTGTTGATCCATTCACCCGCAGAATGCGACAGATTCAGCACCACACCGCTGATCCGGCTTTCCGCGTGAAGTTTGCTCAGTTGGTCATCGATCAGCGACACTTCGGCTTGACGAACTTCGCTTTCCATCACCGCACGCTTCTTGCGAAGTTCAGCTTGGGCGATTTCAAGTTTGCCGCGTTCGACAGCGAGCCGAAGTTTCGTCAGGTAGGTTTCAGGAATCACACCGCGAAAATCTTTTTGCGAAGACTTGCTCATCGCCAACTCGGCTTCCGCTTCGTCCCTAGCGGTTTTTGCGTACTGCAGTTCGCTATCGTCGGCCGCGTCCGACATTGCGGCTTCCAATTCCAGAGCCGCCGCACGTCGACGTTTTAGCAAAGTTTGGTCATCGAGTCGTGCGATCTGGTCACGGGCGGTGACCATGTCATTCTGTTTGACCTTCAATTCTTCGATCAAGCCAGTCTCTAGCGCCGGCACCTTCAACTCACTCGCAAATCGAACAATGCAGTCCGCCACTTCGACCTGTGACGCGGACTGGGCGGTTTCAAGATTTGCGACTGCGACACTTGCCAGTGCAATCGCGATCAGAACAGCGGTGGTTTGAATCGTCGGTTTCATGATCAGTCTCTCGCGTTGTCAGTATCGGAATGCGAAGTCTCGCGGGCAAAGTAGAGCGACGTTGTGCTGCTGACCCAGTGGATCAAGTCTTGGAACGCCACATACGCAGCGGGCCGATTGCCACACCGAAACATGACCCGGGCTGGTGCCCCGGACGGATCCGAATGTCGGTGGCCAGCTTGAAGCCCTCGCCCAATGCTGCTTTCCCATTCTTGTCCGCCGAGCTTCAACAGTGCAGCGGTCGCTGGCGCCGGATCGCTAGCCGAGATCACGGCGGGTCCGATCTGCAACAGTTCGGCGCCGAATACTTGACCGGGGTCGGCATCGAACGAGACGTGCGCCACGGGATCGTTTAAATGGGCGATACGGTTTTGCGGAACGTGAGCCTCGACCAACCAAGCTGAATCGCTCGCGATCACTCGCATCAAACCGTCGCCGCGACGTACGGGCCGTGACTGCAATCGCGACTCGACTTGCCATGCGTCGACGATGCCGTCTCGATCGGCGCGTATGACCAGATTCTGTTGCGTGCGCAGCAATACATTGAGTTGGTCGTTGACCGATTGAATCTCTTCGGTCACCAGCATTCGTTCGTCTTGTGTTTGCTTGGCTCGATCAAGTTGAGATGATGACGCGTCCATCATCGCCTCGGTCAACCGAGCTCGTTTCTCTCCCAACTCCCTCAGCGAGCTGCGCAGAACCTCAAGCTGTTCTTCGAGCCTCTCGTCCGACATCGTCAGCAGAGTTTGGCCGGCTGTGACAGTGTCACCGTGTGTGACCGAAATTGAATCAACCACTGCGTCACGAGGCGCGCAAACCACTTGTGATTCCGCAGGACGCACAATCGCTGGCGCGTCGACCGTCAGGGGGACCGGTATCATACCAGCGACGAGAACAGTCGCGACCGCAGCACCACACTTCAAAGCCTTTCGAAGCGGTGATGCGGAACCTTCGCCGCGGATCATTCTAGCAACGGAAAACCACGACGATGACGTAGAAGTTTCTAAGTTCGCAATCGCCAATCCTGCGTGAACGACCAGACGCAGCCACTGGTCTCGCGACTCGGACGAGATCGCCGGGGTATCGGCGGTCTGCAATCCGATCAATCGGAACGATGATTCTTTATTCGCATCAGGACGGCTGCTAGCGACCGCACGAACGATCAACGAATCCTGTTTTGGTTCGGCGTCCGGGTCGGCGGATCCATCAAGCCATTGGCACCCATCAGCGGCTAGTTTGGTTTCGGCCGCGTGACGCAATTGCTGGGCAGCAGGTGATTTCTGATCGATTGTGTGAACATGGCTGACGGCGATCAACGTGGCTTTGGTTCGCGACAGCGTGCCATCGATCCGCACCAATCCAACGCGATCAAAACCGAAAGCGTCGGCCGCCGAATCAACGATCAACTCATTCAGTTTCGCTGAGTCTAAAATTTGATGGATCCTTGTCGTCAACTGATCGATCGTCGATGCCATCGATTGGCGCCGACGGAGAACTCGAAGTTGATCGGCCCTTAGGAACTCACCGGCCAAGTCGGCCATTTGAGCAACGAATCGCAGATAGCCTCGCTGAGTCGCGACGCCGCCACCGGATTCCAAGAAGACTTCCAGGATCATATCAGCACCTGCGGCGGTCGAATCGCAATCGATCGGTGCCAGCGCTACAGGAACGTCGGAAGGATTGGCTGGGACATCGGAATCCGCTGCGCCCGGCGTGGGCGGTACAACAACGGGCGAACCATCGTGGCCGATTTCAACCAACAAACGCTGGTGAGCGCCAGCCGATTCGTCCGGCAGAGTTCGATCCGTCACACGTCCCAGGCGATGCACACATCGATAGGTGATTCGTTTCGCGTCCGGATTACGCTGCCAAATCACGACTCCTTCAGCCGCCATCGCTCGCAACGTGCGATCGGCTAGCAGAGCTAGAAATTCAGCACGAGACCGATCGCTGCGAACCGCCGCAGCGACTTCACGAACGATTTCGGAGATCTCACGACGCGTATCAACGACAATGTCCGAGGTCCCCGCCGGCTGATTAGCCGAGGGGCGAAAGACAAACGGTTCGTTCGTGGTCGCCGGACTCACGCGTTGGAAATGACCTTGGCCGAGGCAGCCGAAGCGAGGCAAATGGGACGGCGCCGGTAAACGGCGGCGAAAACGCCTACGAAAATGTCGACGCTTGCCTGGAAGCCATACCAAATCCGACCACCCGGCGACAATGTCGCTTCGGATCCCCCACAAGTTGCAAGATTTGCTATCACCTTGCTTTGCGTCACCGGCGGGTCTGCAGCTCGACTACTCGTCTCTGCAAGTATTGGTCAGCATGCCGATACCTTCGATTTCTACACTGCAGACGTCTCCGTGCTTCAAGAAGACGGGCGGTTTGCGAGCCGCACCGACACCCGGCGGCGTGCCAGTGAAAATCAAATCGCCGGGCTTCAGCGTCATCACTTTGGTTAAGTGTGCGATCAAGGCTGGGATATCAAAAATCAGTTGGGCCGTCGTGCTGTTTTGGACTGTTTCATCGTTTAGCTTCATCCGCACGTTTAAATCTGTGGGATCTTGCAGGTCACATTTGGCAACGACACAGGGACCAACCGGCGCAAATGTGTCGAACGTCTTGCCCAGCAGCCACTGACCTGCGGGCCGGCCTTTCTGCCAGTCTCTCGCCGAAACGTCGTGGCCACACGAGTACCCGTAGACATAGTCCATCGCGTCGGCCGCCGAAACATGTTTCGCGGTTTTTCCAATAACGACCACCAATTCGGCTTCGTAGTCGACTTGAGATGAAACCTTGGGCAATCGGATCACGTCGCCGTGGCCCGCCAACGCCGTTCCAAACTTGCTAAACACGACCGGTTCAAAAGGAATCTCTGCGCCCGTTTCAATCGCATGGTCACGATAGTTCAAACCGATACAGATGATTTTTTCGGGCGTCGGCGTCGGCGGTAACAAAACCTTGGGCGCGTTCCGCCAAGTCTCGCCCGACGGGTCAAAAACCGGGTGCTGTTCAAAAAAGTTACTGTCGTTCAAGTGCGGAAGCGGACAGATTTTTCCGTCACTGTAAATCGCGTACTCAACCTTGCCATCTTCATTGATGTATCGACACGAAGCCATAGTTGCCACTCAAGAAATGATCGTTTCAAAAGGCTTTCGACCGCTTGCCGAAATCGCCACTGTGATTGGCGTACTGCGAATAGATTCGAGCACCACCAACGAAAAGGCGAATCTTAACAGCTTGACCGAGTGGAAGTGAGCCGAGTTGATGACATTGATATCCACAATTAATGAGCAACAGGATCCGTCTTTGCAACACTTTCGACGCCGAGATTCATCACCGTATCCGAGTGACCGGCGAGGCTCTTCTTGGGTTGAGTTCCGAGCACTTGGTCGCCCGCCAACATCGTCAGTCCGTACCAGTAGTTTTCGTTTTGAAAGTGATGCAGGCGATGGTTGCGCCACAAACGCCGATACAGGCGAGTCTTGGGAACATACGAAGTGTGGATCAAATAATGGATCCATTCGTAGTTCAAGATCAGGGCAAATGTGATCAAGTTGCCAGTCATCGCTGCTCCGATCGGCAACCATCCTAACAAGTAGGGAACGGCCCACATCATGGGAACACCGCCAACGAAAGCGATCACAAAGTAGGTCGTGGTTAAACCGAATCGTGGGTCCCAAGGGTTTCGATGATGGGCCCGATGCGTCTTCGTGATCAGCAACTCGACTTCGCGACCGCCGACGCGAATGGGGGGGCGGTGTTCCAACCAAGCGTGGATCAGCCATTCTTGAATTGGCCAAGACACGATCACACCAACGGTAACAATCAAATCCGACCAGGCAAAATCGCCAACCACGATCCGAACGGCCAAGCTTGCCAAGCACACGACCACTAGAACACGCGGTCCCCAGAACTTGAACATGTCGCGAGCAGCGGTCGACAGATCGATTCGGGCGCCAAAGCCAGGCTTCTTATCCGCCGGAGGCAAAGCGTCCGCTTCGGTCCAAGTGAACGCTCGCGTCCAAAAAAACAGCCCCACGACTGCGACAAAATACAGTCCAAAACCTACCGCCGTCATTCCATCGCTCCGAAGGTGTGTCGATCGATTTCATCGAATCGCCGATCCGTTCGTTGCATCGTAGCCCTTCCACAGCCACCACCGCCATACCGTAACGGATCGCCAAGGATCCTGGAATCAATCTGATACGTTTCATTCCTTCGAGCAAAATGGGCTTATGAAACGGCCCGTTAGCGACCTTCGACTGCCAGTCAACTAGGTTCGCGACTTTAGTTCAATGACGAACCGGCAGTTCTGCGACGCCGTCGCGTGACGATGGCAGCAACACTTGTTACGGCCAAAATCGCTAGCGAACCGGGTTCGGGCACTGCAGTTGCGTCTCCGACAATAAAACGAAACGTTCCAACGTCAGTCACCGAACCGCCCGCTGCGAAATCGGCGACAGCGGTAACGCCGACGTCATAGATACCTTCGGCAGTGAAACCGTAATTGTAGTGGTCATGACCGCCGATGCTGAGGTTCAGCATATCGGTACTATCAATGCCGTTATTGCTTTGCCAACGAACAGTTGCTCCACCAATCCCACCCGCCTGCCACAATGCGAACTCGCCCGGGCCGCTAAATGACGACATGCTGAGCATTGCACCGGCGAAGGAAGAGTCAAGTTCCTCCGCTGCAATGCCCAGGAACGGCAGCCCGGCAGTATTGGATTGAGGCAGCAACCAAACGGAATCGCCAGCGAAAGTTCCCAGGAAAGAAACGTCAGCAGTTGTCGTGACCATCGCACTGTCACCGACGCGAACGTAGGCCTCACTTGGACCATATTCAATTTCACCTACAAGGGGAGATCCGCCCAAGACAGCTCCGTCGCCAAAGTGATAGTGGAGTTCCAGCTCGCCATTTTCGTAGGCCAAGCCGATGTCTCCGTGGCCAGAGGCGAATTCAACGACGGCGGCATTAGCAGCGGTGAACGGAAGGAACCAGAGTATCGAGAGAACCCAAAGCAGTTTCGTTTTCATGGTAATTATCAAATCAGAGAGGTGGATCAATCAGGATTGCGTTGTTTGCAGGAACAGGGTGTTCTGTTTGGCTATGGAGTTTCTTTGATCACTTCACCTCCGTTCCGACTGCCCAAAGCCCAATAGAGTTCGCGATCGATCGTTTCGGTCATAAAACGCACGCTTCCATCGGCCATGGAGACATGGACGCCACCCGAGTGATGGCTGCTAGGAGTGACCAAATTCATGCCGTCATCTTCCCCGCCGTAGACGTGGCAATTCCTTTGATTGACGGGTATCACCGGCATGAAATGGTTGGCGGCAAAGGTCCAGCCCGCGATCCAGGCGTGCCCGTGACTGACGCTGTAGGAAACGTCAGCTAGCGACACTCCTTCGCAATACCGCACCCATTTCGATAACGATCGCCCTGTCGACCCGCCGCCACAAAACGACTGCATCGAAATCGGAGTGTTGGAACTAATAGACGAGCCTCCGAACGCGTCTCGAGTTTCGAAGACCTGAGCGATCACACGTTCGCCAACGACCATTGTGTTTGACAAACCGTCGGTGATATCGGCAAACCGAATACGAGGCTGTTGCCATTGGTCGGGCGATGCCGGATTGAGCAGCCCAATCACACCGTTCTGTTTTTGCAGCGGTGTCGTTACACCAGGGCCAGTCGACGATCGCGGCCAACCAATGTTTCCGGCATAGCTTCCTGGTCCTGTTTGTGTGCCCAACGTAAATTGCGGCACTGAAGCAGGGTCACTTGGACACAAAAATGTCGTAACGATAGCCGAAGCAGCTTCAGCATCGACATGCGAGGAACTCAGCGTGTAGTCCAGGTAGTCGGCGTCGTTGGAGTAGTCGGTACGATCAGCCAGCGTTTGGTCAAAGTGAATTTGGTCATGCAACGCCTGTTCTTCGACCTGCGGCAATATCCTCGCCATCCAACTGTGAAACCCGCTGCCCGCGCCACCAGGGAACTGGTCTGCCCCCGTCATGCTGGTTGGCATGACTCGATGGACGTCGTGGTAGTTATGTATCGCTAACGTGATTTGCTTGAGTCGATTTTGGCACTGCATTCGTCTGGCTGCTTCGCGAGCCGCTTGAACGGCCGGCAACAAGAGCGCAACCAAAACGCCGATGATGCCTACCACCACCAACAGTTCGATCAACGTAAAGGCAAGTCGCGAAGGGGTGTTTCCGGAGCAACGGCGAGATTGATATCGAGGCAGCATTGAACGGCCCACTATTTGATGCAGGGTGTTAGCAAGAGCCCCGTGGAGCGCGCACGCTGGCCGGTGAACCAAGGAATTGGTCGGACCAAGTGTCACCCACCCGCGGCGCGACCACGGGGCAAGGGAGAATCAGAATCGAGGGGCGAGAAGACGCGACCGAGAGCGTTTAGCAAACAGCCGACATCACGCGAAATTCATCCGACTCCACTCTGCGATAGAGGAATCAACCGAAATGAATTGCACGATAGAGCCGGCCCGAAAGTCTTGGCGACCTTCGTGATGCAGGAACGCTTCAAGCAGCGACGTTTAGCCAAGCATCCCTGGAGGTCCGCGAGCGGGCGGAAGAAATTGACCACTGGAAAACGGGTCGGATTCGCAGGGAAGGCAGACCGCTTGCACGAGAAGTTGCATCGGCAATTCGCTGCAATCAAGCCCTGTGAACCCGCAAGGAGTCGCAAGTGATTGGCAAACCGGACAGGTGTCCGAATCATGCTGCGGCAGCTCTTCAGTCGGGTCACTTACAGCATTCACCTCACCGCCAACACCAGCCTCGTCACGGCTCTCGCCAGAGTGCAAGCAACTGTGGTGACAATGCGATTGCGAGCCAGTCACGCCGTGCCCGTGTGAATGGGCTGCAGTGTGAGCTTCAGCAAACCGGATGCTCACACAAGCAGGGTCGTGGCACTTTGCCACATGAACCCAAACAGGCAGATGGCCCAGGCAAACCAGGGCCAGCAGCAGCGCAGTCGTGAGGGGTCGGAGTGAGAACACGAAGATCTACGTTTGAATGAACGAGACTTAGTTTGAGTGGTCCGACCAAAGACACTTCCAAGTACGATAATGTCGACGACAGTGTTCGGCAAGTTGCGTCACAAAATTTCATCGAATCGTCGTCGATCCAAGATCTTGCTTACCGTGCCAAAACTTGACTGCCCTCGGTTCCCCCGCCGAGGACACCTACCCCAACGGCGTTTGATTCCGCAGCCCAAGGTCACCCGCGCGAGCGCCGGCGAACCCAGGGAACACTTCGCGAATCGAGATCGCTTCGCGGCGATGGACATTGGATAGACGGGGCAACCGAGAAACAGCGTTCTTAGAACGTTAACTCTGTCGGCAACGCTTTCACGTCAACCGGCTCGATGCTCGCCGAACCTGCCGCCGAGTCTGCCGATTCGACTGAGCTAGGGACAAGTTCGTTGATGCCGCCGGCTTCGATCATCAGTGCGGGCGCGATACCGGTGTCCGACTGAGTTGGAACGCCCGATGTCGTTTGCAAGAAACTCTTGAAACTCGGTTCCGGTGGCAGCGGGTTGTATGGCAAGCAACAGTTGGTGCATTGTCCATCGATCAAACCACCGGATGTTGTTCCCGGCAGCGTCAGTAAATACTCTGGTGAAAGCTCACCCGGTTCGATCCACAAACCCTCGGGCGTGATTTCCATCGTGCCCAAGTCAAAGTCAAGTCCTCGTCGTACGACTTCGTAGTTGACGAAGATATTCAGCAGACCGTTTTGGGCATCCAGCAAATCGCTAAGTGCACTGATCGCGTCACGAGCAGCCGTCGGGCCGGCCGAGCGACCGCGGGCATCACCGATCGCCCGGATGTCAGCGTTCAACTCGATTTGCTGAGCCGCGATGCGAACGGATTGGCGACCGAGTTCGAACGTCAAACGGTTGGCCTGCATCTGACGAATTTCAGCACGCAGCAACTGCCAAATTCCGTCTTCAAGTCCATAGTAGTCACGCTTGGATTGTTCGTACCGGATCAAGGTTGTTCGATAAGCGTTTCGTTCAAGCAGCCGTGTGATCGGAGCATCCCAACGCAAACCGACTCGCAGCCGGCCCGTGTTCGTTCGCAGGTCCAGCGGGTTATTGCCGACGTTTTGCATGTCGCCGCTGAATTCCAAATCCAACGTGCTTTCCAAGTCATCGGCGACGACTTCGATCGCTCGCCAATTATCCACCAGCGATGCACGAGCGTTGGCCAAGTCGCGACGATTCTTGCGTGCGATTTCAAACGCAGCCTCAGGCGAGATATCGACCGATGGAAGCACCACTCGTTCGGTACGAGCACGAGCTTGGATCAATTGCAACGCCAACACATCGTCGCCCAAGTTGGACAACAAATCTTGAGACGCCAAAATCAAATCGTCACGCAGGGTCTCGGACAGTTTTGCCGGCTCCAAATCGCCCCCCTCTTCGTCCAACACTTCATCAAGCCGTTCCTGCAGTTTGGTGATCTTGGCAGTATAGGATTCAAACCGCTCTTTCAGCCTAACGTAGGAACTCTTCAATTGCGGCCCCAGGTTCTTGAGCTCGTCGATGTCGAAGATCGACTCGTCGATTTCCGAGACGTTCAGAAGTCCACAAATGCTTTGCTGTTCGGTGTTGTAAACCTTCATCAACTCTTCGTTTTGCTTTTGCCGTTCCGCCAGCGATTCGTTGAAGGTTTCAACGTCCTTGGCAACGGCAGGCAAGTCGTCGGCAATCAAGGTTCGATTGAATTCGGCCAACGGTTCTAGTTCGTCACGAAGCGTTTCAAGTGTTTTCGCCAGCTCTTCGCTCCACTGCAGCGTCGACTCGGGCAGGTCCGTGTCGGGATCGATGTCGAAACTGTTGCGTTCAAGAATCGCGACATTCAAAACACCCACTTTCGAACGCAGTGCACTGAGTTCTTCGCGGCGCAGCAAGAGCGTACGATCAATCAATTCGAACTGATCCAAGAACGAGTCGTTCAGTTTCGCACAAATGTAAGGCGGCAAACCAAGGGTTCGCAAAAACGCATCGACCGATCTTTGATAGGTAGCTTGTTGGTTGACCAAGTCCGACTGCGAACGCAGCAAACTAGATCGCGACTGAGCGACTTGCAGACGCTGGCGGACGATCGATTCAGCGTCATCAGGAATCGTCGTCAACAATTCAATCAAGGTGTCTTCGAGCACCAGCAAGAACTCACTTTGTCGTGCGATGTTTTCTTCTTGGTTGCGGATTCGCAGCTGGGTTTGCAGCAGCCCTAAATAACCGCCCGCGCTGCCGACGTTCCCGACGCTGACGGCCGGCACGTTGTTGCCCAATCCGCCAGAGCTAAAACCGCCGCCGCGCAGTGTGCTTTCGATGCTTCGGCCGACGGTAACGTTCAAGAAGAAACTACGACGATAACGTTCGAAGGAACGAACATTTGCCAGCAACGCTCGTTCGGCGAACGTCAAGTCTTCCAGCACTCGGTCACGACCGGCACGGCGCAGCAGGGGTTGGATCAGCGAAAAGTCCAAAACCGTCGTGGCGCTTTGAGTGTTCGGGCCGCTCAGTTCCCAAACGATGCTGTTGGCGACACCGGCAACCAGTTCACCGCCGGTTGCAAAGCTTCGTTGCAGTGCCAAGTCTCGCCGACCATTGCTGTTGGGGCCGATTTCAAAACGTGTGCTGCTGTCGCCCCCTGCACCTCGCCGGCGCGGCCCGTCGGCGGTCAAGAAGGTTTGGGCACCGCCGAAGAACTGAGTGTCAAAGGCGAATCGCTCGGCGCTGACCTGCAGCGCGGACAAATACAACTGTTCGACTTGAGCTTGATAGTCGGGCGAATGGAGTAGCGCGATTTGAACCGCATTTTCCAGATTCAGCACCAAGACGCCGTCGTCATCGAGCGGCAAGAATTGCCACCAGTCTGGACTTTCCGAAGTATTGGTCAGCCCCGCCGCTTCCCACATCGGGTAACCACGACGGCCGTCGACACACTGCATGTATCGGTACGATGACGGATCATCCAGCGGCATCGGCTGGAAGTCCAAATCGAACGGATTGAACATACGGCTGCGACGATCCACATCGATTCGAACGGGTGAGCTCGGCGGGCGGGCGACGTGCGACGACTTTTCGGCGATCAACGCATGGGCCTCGCAATCAGCCTGTTTGCGATATTGTTGGCGGTGGCATCCGGTCGAAACCGCCATGATCGATGCCAACATTGCCAAGCTGACCGCCATCATGGGGGCAACAGCCGTTAGATTGCGATGAATGTTCATAAGGTGGGCCAATCGTCGAAAGCCAAGGAATCGTTGTCGTGTGATGAACCGGCACAATTTGCACAGCCGGTCCCGGACTCTCTCGATTTCGGTGTTTTCGCGGATCAGATCCCGGACTAGATTGCTTTGACGGCCGTTTTTGATGACACTGGCGACCGGTAGTATCGATTAGTCCGAATATTCGGGTCCTTGCGAATTGTCTCGATTGGCAGGCTTCCACTGGTCCTTGAGCTGATCAAATCAGACAATGAGCTCAGGTTTGCCGAGAAATCCTTGACGGTGCAAATTGCCCAACTTAGTATTCGGGGAGGCACTTTCCGCCACTCGTCTGCCATTTTTGGTGTTCACCGCTCAAAAATGAGGGTTTCAGCGGTTCAGATTCCGATACGGACTACTGGACGCTGATAAATCTGGCGGGAGCCGCTTTTCCCTTTCACTCGCCGCGATGGTGATTTCAAAACGACTATGAAGTTTGTCATCCTCGGTTTGTTGGTCGTTCTCCTGATCGGCTTCTTCGTCATGGTCTGGAAAGCTGCCTCTGGTTGGCGCTGGTTCCAGATCGTGCCCGTCTGCATCACCATGCTATTGGCGGTCCTTTTCCTATTCCCGACCGCTGGCGTGCTAAAAAGCCGTTCAGAATGGCACAAGGTTCACGAAAAGCTTGAAAAACAGGCGGCGATCGTCGAAGCCGAACATCGGCTGATCTCGCGCGGCGATCCAGCCGATCCGTCGGCGGGCGAGGGTGTCCGTCGGTTGTCGCAACGCCTGTCAAAGCTTGGCATTGAAGCAGGTCGACGCTGGCGCAATCTTCAAATGAAGAATGTAGCCGACAACCAAATCACGCTGGTCGAACCACGACCGGACACCGACGTTGAGGGCATCCCCGGTGAAGAACCCGCCGCGCCAGTTGCCGACCAGACCCCGCTGATCCCGGTCAACTTAGTGGTGTACGGCTTCGGCGAAACGCCCAACGCTGAGCTGCAAACACTTATCCCAACGTTCTATTTGGGTGAGTTCCGTGTCACTGCAAGCACACCGAACCAAATCACAGTCACACCGACCGGGCCACTCGAACCCGCACAACTGCAAGCGATCAGCAGTGGCAAAGCACGCAGTTGGTCGATTTATGAGCTGCTGCCGCTCGATGGTCACTCGCCATTCATTGCCGAAGGCAGCGTCACGAGCGAAGACAATTACCTAGGACGGATCGACGATGAATTGGTCAAATCGCTGTTAGGCAAATCGGTTTCGCCGGAAACGCTGAAGAATTATCTGCGTGACGGCACCCGCGCGACTCAGGACGATCCTCCGCTAAGCCGTTGGACCAAAATTCAATTCCTCAAGAATCACTCGATCGAAGTGGACAGCCCGGACCAACGAGGAGCGCTCGAAGGTGGTTTCTTTGACGGAACCGGACGAGCCGTTGACGGTCGATTGCAGCGTGGCGATGGCGGTTCGGTAAAGTTCAAAAAGGACGACATCATCCTAGTCAAGGAAGACGCGGCCGATGTTTTGGTGGATGACGGCGCGGCTAAATTGATTGACCGCTACTATTTGCGACCTTTGAACGACTACCGATTCATCTTGCGACACATTCGTTTGCGTTTGGCCGAACTGGAAAACCGCAAATCGGAACTCTCCACTGCTCAAACGGTGCTGACCGAGGCAATCGACAAGAGCAACGGGATGCTAGTCACCAACCAGGACATCAAAGTCAAGTTGGAACAAGACCTGAAGCAATTCGAAATCGAAGCCAGCGCCATCAACGACTACATGACTGAGTTGAAGACGAACGTCGAATCCACTCAAAAAGAGATGTCGCGTCTGCACCGCGAAAATCTGGAACTCGAACAGGAACTCGACCGGATTCACCGATCGGTCGAACAGAGCGTGAACGTTCTGACGACGGCCCGCTAGTCGCCAGTTTTCGGTACAATGGGATCGTTGTTTGACCAACTTTAACTTGTGCAGAGAATTGACAGTCATGACAGGTACGACGGGCAAATGGGTAGAGGTTGAATTCGATTGCCTTCCGCTGCGAAGCGTGACTCGAATGGACGTCCCAGTCGATGCGTCACCCGCCTACGAGCAGTTTGTACTGCGAGTCAAAGAGGCGATGAAAATGCACGGCACGCACAACACGTACTATTTGCATCGTGGGACCTGCATCTATCACTTGACCAACGACCCGGCTCGCGGCCAAATCGAGTTTGCCTTCGAAGGCACCGTGATGACGGGCGAGAAGGATCTGCAGACCAGGGCCGTCGATGTCCGTGTCACGCTGAAAACGGAAACGTGTTCGTGGCTAAACGAACCAATGGTCGAGTTCTTGAACGAAAGTGTCCGTCACGCTTTGCTGGTCGAGTTTGATCGCTATATCGCCGCTGGTGATTTGCAAAAAACCGAGGAACGTATCAAGACGATCCAAGCCGAAAGCGACTCGTCTGAAGGCTTTGTCGGCATGTATCTGTAATCCAGCCAAAGACGAAACCACTGCAAGATCGGTGATGGCTGGATTGGCAGTCAGTCGGGCTGACAGTCGATTTCCCAGGCCGCATTGAGGAAAAACGACCAGTATCCGACGTTTCTCAGAACTGGCAGTGCAGAGTCTGATGTCGTGAGATCTCGTCTGGCAAACGTCGAAGGTGACACCCGCGATCGAGATTTTCAGGTTGTCGCTTTTCGGCCCTGATGTTGACTAAGATATTGCCGAGTACCAAAAGAACTCAACACGTTTGTATTTCAGCGACGTGCCTCATACTTAACGCTGACTGCGACCGGCTCCCCCCGCTAGCGACTACTCCCACCTTCACACCATCCCATGCCGTCAAACTCCTTAAACTCGACTGACACTACGCCCGCAATCTTTGCGTCGGCGGACGACGGAAACGATGCAGCATCTCGTTACCAAGCGACGGTAGAGCAGCATTTTCAATCGCAGTATGGCCGGCCAGCAACCGTTGTCGTCTCGGCGCCCGGACGTGTCAATTTGATCGGTGAGCATATCGATTACAATGACGGCTATGTGCTTCCGCTGGCGATCGAACGATCAGTCGTGATCGCGGCTGCACCGGCCCCCGAAAACGGACCGGCTGGTCAAGCCAATTTATACAGCATGGATCTGGCCGAATCGGCGGTCATCCGGTTGGACCAGGAACTTCAACCGGGCAGCGAAAGCTGGGTCCGTTATGTCGAAGGCGTCCTGGACGGGTTCCGCCAACTCGGTGTAGAGATTCCCGCGTTCGATGCGATCGTCGGATCGACCGTGCCGCTCGGCAGCGGCCTGTCCAGCAGTGCGGCACTTGAAGTGGCAACCGCGACTCTGCTTGAACAATTGACCGGCCGAACACTCGGCCAAAGCGAAAAGGCATTGCTTTGTCAGAAAGCCGAACACGACTACGCGGGCGTTCCTTGTGGGATCATGGACCAGTTCAGCAGTGTCTTCGGTAAAGAAAACGAATTGATGCTGATCGATTGCTGCTCGGAAACCGTCGAAGGGATTCCGTTCAACGCCAGCGATGTTTCAGTCCTAATCACCAACAGCAACGTCAAGCACGCGTTGGTCAACGGCGAGTACGCGGCTCGTCGATCGCAATGCGAATCGGCCCTTAAAAAACTGGGCAAGACGTCGTGGCGTGATGTCACCTTGGCCGACGTCGAACAAGCCAACCAGAAAGACGCTGTCGGCCTGAACGAAACCGAATTTCGTCGAGCCAGACATGTGGTAACTGAAATCCATCGAACACTGAAAGCGACGGATGCTTTTCGAAACAGTGATTGGGAATTGGCGGGTGAATTGCTATACGCCAGCCACGACTCACTGCGAGATGACTACGACGTCAGTTGCCCCGAACTAGACATCTTGGTCGAGATTGCCAGAGACATCGGCGGCGAAAATGGTGTCTATGGTTCGCGCATGACCGGCGGCGGATTCGGAGGTTGCACGGTTTCTTTGGTTGCTAACGAACACGTTGACGCGGTCATCGCAACCATAACCACAAGCTATGAATCCAAAACTGGAATCAAGCCTACTTGTTTCTCGAGTCGTCCGGCACGCGGTGCGCACGTTGTGAAGGGCTGATTCAGATCCGAGCAAACCATTCAAACGCTGACGTCGCGCTCACGCGTTTGAAGCCAATCGATCCCGTCCCAGTGTGTATCGCAGAAACAGTTCCAAGTCGTCGAACCGGAAACGGTAGCCGGCATTTTGCAATTGAACTGGCTCGGCCCGAGTGCTCGACAACAGCAACGCATCGGCCATCTCGCCAAGCGCCGCGCGAAGAGCAAATGCGGGAGCCGGAAACAAAGCTGGACGATTCAAAACTCGCCCAAGAGTGCTGGCAAAATCAGCATTCGTGATTGGCGATGGCGATACAAAATTGACTGGCCCGGACAACGCCGGATCAGTGATCGCGTGGTACAACGCACCGACGGCATCGTCGATCGCGATCCAGCTCCACCATTGTTTGCCATTCCCTAGCGCTCCACCGGCGAGCTTCGCCGGAAGCAGCGACTTCTGCAAAGCGCCGCCCTTCGGTGAAAGGATGACTCCGAACCGAGCGTGCACCACCCGGATGCCGGCATCGACGGCCGGCTGGCAGGCGGACTCCCATTCTTGCGCAACGCTGGCCAGGAAGGAATCATCGGGCTGCGACTGTTCGGTCAATATCTCGTCGCCGCGGTCACCGTAGATGCCAGTTGCCGAAGCACAGATCAGCACCTTGGGCTTGCAATCGAGCTTGGCAAGTGCCTGGCAAAGCTCGCGCGTCTTGATCACCCGACTATCGCGAATCTCTTTTTTAACTTTCTCGGTCCAACGTTGGTCCGCGATCGACTTACCGGCCAAATGAACGACCGCGTCGACTTCGCCAAGCTTGCTCGCTTCCTGATCGCTTGACCAAACAGCGATATCATCGGCGCTGTCGCTCGTCGACCGAACGATCGATCGAGCACGGTGACCAAGTAACGTGACGAGCGCCGACAACTGATTGCCGACCAATCCCGAGCTGCCCGAAATCGCCACGGTCATCGGTTCGATTGGCCGGTCGGCGTGCAGTTGCAAATCATCGTGAGTCAATCGATGCCGAAAAGCAAACATCGACTCAATCGTGCTTCGAGCTTTCGCAGCGCCGAAAAGTTTTCCGACCGCCCCCATCGGCAACTGATAGCTAATCTGATCACACAGCGCCGACTGAGTTCCTTCGCTGCTGAATTCGTGTCGGTGATCCCAAGATGCAAACGGTCCCGAGATTTGGGTATCGGCAAACAGGTGGGGCGGGTCGTACTGAGTGTGCTCGGCGACCCAGCGAAACGGCACCCCGAGGATCTTCGTCTTCATCACCACTCGGCTACCGACGGCCAGGCTGTGATCTGAATGCTCTAGCTCGACAGACTCCCAAGGCGGAACCAAGCGGACTAGCGCCCCGAGACGCTCGTGATAAGCGAACGCTTCGTCGACCGACACAGGCAGAGACACTTTCGCCGCGTAGGTTTCAGTTTTAGACATCAATGGGTTCCGTTGGAGAACATGATCGGTGGGTGTCCGAATCCACTTTAGGCGGACATCAACCCAATCAGTTCGCGACAGAACGCAGGCAGATCATCAGGCCGTCGGCTGGTGACGTGATGACCATCGACCACAACTTCGGCGTCTTCGTAGACTGCACCCGCATTGACCAAGTCATCCTTGATCCCCGGTGAGCCCGTCACTCGGACGCCTTTGTAGACTCCGGCGGAGATGGGGATCCAGCCACCATGACAGATCGCAGCGATCGGTTTCTTAGCGACGTCAAAAGCTCGCACCAAATTCAAGACAACTGGGTCGCGGCGAAGCTTGTCCGGCATAAAACCACCAGGCACAACCAGCGCGTCAAAGTCGTCGGCAATCATGTCGTCAATTGCCGCATCGCTGGTGCACGGATAACCGTGTTTTCCGTTGTAGTGCGCGGCAGCTTTGGGACCGGCGACGACGGTTGCCACGCCGGCTTCTTCGAGCCGAAGCTTGGGATACCAAAGTTCGAGATCCTCGTAGATCTCGCCCACCAAGATCAAGACGTTTTGCCCAGCCAACGGCAGTTTTGAATCACTCATATTGCTTCGTTTCCTGTTTCGCCGGTTCGAATTCGGATGCAATCGTCCATTGGCAACACAAAGATTTTACCGTCACCGATCTCACCATCGGGACCATTACGTCCCCCAGCAACAATGGCGTCGATCGTGGGCTGGACAAACTCGTCGTTGACGGCAATCTGCAATTGAACTTTCCGCAACAAATTGACGCTAGAGTCTTGCCCCCGATACGGTCCCGTCTTGCCCCGTTGTCGACCAAATCCTTGGCAGTCAAGCACCGTCAAACGAACGACCTCGACATTGCTAAGTGCTTCCTTGACAGATTCAAGTTTTCCCGGTTGGACGATAGCGATAACGAACTTCACGGCATTTTCAGTCAGTAGGACAACACAAAAAAACGAGGGCAAGTCATAGCCGATTCTAGACGCCCAGAGCTCGGTCGACCATGCGCCGTCAGCGAGTAACGATCTACCAGCAACGATCCGCCAGCGATGAACTCACGTTGGTCTAAAAAAAGAGCCCGTTCCTGAAAATCAGGAACGGGCTCGGTCAAGAAAGCATCTCGGATCACCCAGTTAAAAAATCCCAGACTCGAGCGAGCGAGGCGGACGCCCGCCCGAGCTGGGGTCTTCTGGCCCAGGCAAGAGCCAAGAAGCTTTCTAGATTCCCCGACTTACTGGTCATCAACCTTCCGATCAATGATTTTACTTTCGTACCACGGGCGCCCCATCACCACCGATCAAGACGATCGATGGTGACAGAGCAGCGGTGGGTAGACGTTTGCTTAGATCACCGCACCGCCGGAAACGGCGTCCGATGGGTAAGCGTGCATGCCGTGCTCAGAGATATCCAAGCCAGCAGTTTCTTCTTCGGCGGTGACTCGCAACATCCCAAGTGCCTTCAGCACCAAGAACAGTCCCCCCATCGTGACGAACGACCACGCACAGATCGACACGGTTCCGATCAGCTGAACCATCAAGCTGGTCGCACCACTTTCAAGGTGTGTGTTGGGCAACAGTCCGAGCGACAGACAGCCCCAGACACCGCACAGTCCGTGAACGGGCCATGCACCGACGGGATCATCGATCTTGGCCTTGTCAAGAATGATCACACCCAACACCACCAATGCACCGGCGACGCCGCCAACAACGATTGACCAGACATTCGAGAAAGCGTCGCAGCAAGCCGTGATGCCAACCAGGCCACCGAGTGCACCATTAAGGCTCATCGTTAGGTCAGGCTTGCTAAACATAGCCCAGCTAAGTGCCGTCGCTATCACCGCACCAGCGGCAGCGGCGAGCGTTGTGTTGACCGCGATGAAGACTGTTGCGTCAATGTCGCCGGTTCCTTGGAAAGCCAGTTGGCTACCTGGGTTGAATCCGTACCATCCCACCCACAGGATAAACACTCCAAGTGCAGCAAATGCAATGTTGTGACCGGGCAGTGGCACGCTCTTGCCGTCAGCGGTGAATCGACCCAGACGTGGGCCCAAGATCATTGCACCAGCCAAGCCAGCGAAACCGCCGACTGCGTGAACGACTGCGGATCCGGCAAAGTCTTGGAAAGCCATCGTGTATTCGCCGTCAACCAAATCGCCGAACTGCATCAACCAGCCGCCGCCCCACTTCCAGTAGCCACTGATCGGATAAATCAAGCCTGTCAACAGAGCACTGTAGACCAAGTAAGCGGTGAACTTCATGCGTCCAGCAACTGCACCCGAAACAATCGTCGCTGCAGTCGCAGCAAAGACAGCTTGGAAGAACCAGTCCACTTGAGGCGAGAAGGTGCGATCAGCCGCTGCGTCATAAATTCCGCTGCCGCCGAAGGCAAAGTAGGCGTTATCAACTTCGCCGTAACTGCCTGGATACATCAATCCAAAGCCAACGAAAAAGAACAACAACGCTCCCACAGCCAAGTCCATCACATTCTTCGACAGAATGTTGATCGTGTTCTTGGCCGAGTTCAGGCCGACTTCGACCATGGCGAATCCAGCTTGCATGAAGAGCACCAAAACGGCACACAAAAACAAGACTGCGTTGTCCAACGCGTAGCCGACGCCCAAGTCAGCATCTTCAACGGCTTCCTCTGCCGGAGTTTCTTCTGCCACAGCTACTTCAGCCGACTCTGCGGCTGCGGCATCCTGCGCCATAGATTGTGGGGCCAACGCGATGTTGACGCCTAGGATCCCTCCCAGGATCAAACACGTAAATAGTGGTGCTCGCAACCAATCGAACATTCTAAACTCACCTTCTGTATCGAAATTGAAAATTGGACTGAGCGGCGGGGCAACAACGCCCCGACAGCCGCCTGGGTGACGCGAGCTCACCTCAGTCTTTCTCACCATTAACTCCTGCCCGGGCCATCTTCAGATATGCTCGTGAGCCAATTGTGCGACGCTTTGGATCCTTTTGCTCGCTTGAGTGGACCGACAACGCAAGAAGCGGGCCAACACTTATCAAGCGGCAAAAATCTGCCGCGTAAGCCCTTTACACGAAAGGCTTTAGAAAAAACAGAAATTTTCCGGTCACGGCGATTCACGCGATTACCACGCTTGACGTTGCCTGGCACGCAGGCACCCGCAGCACGAATGCCCTGATTATGGGCAGCCGAAACGGGCTATCCAGACTGCTTCGACGCCAGATTTCAAACACTGCGTCGAAACACAAAATCGAACACAGTGTCGAAACAGAAAAAGCCCGCTTCCGACGATGTCGAAAGCGGGCTTTTTGAAACTTTGTGATGGCCGGTCGCCGCCCGGCGAGGGCATGGACCGACTTGTCTTCATTCGATTTTAGTAGGTAAAGATCGTATCGATTCCGAACGTGGTTTGGTCGCCAGAGTTGTCTTCCAACAAGGCGAAGTCAGCGGCGGCCAGACGGTTCTTGTTGCCGTCCACCCAATCCCAACGAATCTCGGGGCGAACCATCACGTTGGCGTGAGGCTGGACATTCAAGCCCAACGTCATCGCGTAAACGTCGTAGTCACCGATCGCACCGGCCGGCAAGCCGTAGCCAGCGCTGTCGGCTTGAACTTGCCACCATTCAAAACGGGTGCCAACTTGAACGTAGTCGTTGATCGTGCGGAACAGGTACTGGTTGATATCGAACGTTTCGCGATCGGTATTGCCAGCGGCATCTTCAGTGTCAAGCAAGTCCGTTTGGAAAACGTAACTCAGCTTTTCGGTCAGTTGAACCTGTGCGACCGTCGACGACATGAAGCCTCGTTCGGACCGTCCAGCCCGGTCATTGAAACGACCAGCGATCAACGTCGAAGTGATGTTGATGTCGTCGGTCAATTGAACGGTTGTACCGCCCATAACTGAGTCACCGTTGTCATCAAATCCGCTGTCCCAGCCCATCACGTAGCCGCCGAACACGTCGACATCTTCGCTCATGCTGTACGTGATCATCGCACCGGTGTGCGTGAACGGCTCAGAATTGTACATCGTGTAAGCGTGGCTATAGAAGAAGTTGCCAGTCGCCGGCACGACTTCATAACCGATGGCGGTAAAGAAGTGTCCGACCTTGACGGACCAGTCGCCGTAGCCGGCTTCCAAATACACCTGAGGCAACGCATGTCCATAGTCGGGGCCATTGTCCCAGCCAGTATCCCAACTGCCGGTATCGACACCAAAGGCTTGAGTGTCAGGACCGTCGGTACCGTAGAGGTAGTCAATGCGTCCGCCGATGTCGAAACCGCCTGATGTGTCGATCGCCTTTTCGGCGTACACCCATGCTTGGTGCAGTTGGTACTCGTCTTTGCGGCTGTTGAACGACGACAAGTTCTTGTTGTGGTATCCCAGTTGGGCCCATCCGCCCATCGAAATTCCACAGGCTTCGCCGAGAATTTTGTAGGGATCGCCAAGGCAGCTATCGTCGTTAAGGATGCCTTGATCAAACAAGCTGCCATCACCGCAGTCGCCATTTCCGCAACCGCTGTCGCAGGTTTCCACCGGCATGCCGCAGTCGCCGCTGCCGCACCCGCCGGAACAGGATCCGTCGGGCGATCCGCAATCACAGTAGCTGACCTGGGAAACCCCGGATCCGACAGATTCAAATCCGTACGAATCGTCCGCGGGCGACTGCCCCCAAGCGTTCGAATCGGATACGCCGGCGCCGATGACAGTGCCAGTACAAAGGGCGGCGAGGAACGCCAATTTGCTAAGTCTCATTCGTCCTGGACTCCCATCCATGTTTCATTGCCGGCGTTCTTGTTTGGTTAGCACCGGGCTGCTGCAACAGTCATCGGCTCGCGCTTTCGTCAAAATCCAACCTTCCCGAAAAAGCCAAATAACCGAAACCACCCGTTTTAACACTCGCTGGTAAAGTTTGCCGGTCAGGAGACCTTTCGCGGCAGGCGGGCGGTAGACCGCAGATGAATCAGGACGCAATCACCGTCTGGATCAAGCCAATAAAAAACCCGGCCGCCCTTTTTCAAGGGCGGCCGGGTCGTTGTTTAGCAGAAGAGATCACACCACCTGAGATGCCGAGAACGTCGGGGAGAATCGCTTGGGCCTCCCTCTGTGACCTTTTCGACTGAGATTCGGCAAATGCTTAGAACGTGAAGATCGTATCGATTCCAAACGTTGTTTGGTCAGATCCGTCTTCCAAGCCGGCGATTTGATCGTCGTCCCAGTCCCAACGGATTTCAGGTCGAACCATGACGTTGGCGTGCGGCTTGTAGTTTGCACCCAAGGTCAAAGCGTACACGTCGCTGGCATTTCCGGCGGCCAAGTCAGCATTCCACCACTCGAAACGTCCACCAACTGCCCAGCAGTCGTTAAGCGTCTTGATCAGGTACTGGTTGATGCCGAACGTTTCACGAACGGTATCGCCAGCCACGTCTTCAGTGTCCAAGTAATCGCTTTGGAAAATGTACTGGACGCTATCGCTAACGGCATAGTCAGCGATGATCGAGTGCATGTATCCACGCTCGTCGGCACCGTACCGGGCTTCACCAAAACGACCGAAAGTGGTCGTGTAGATCAAGGTCAGATCGTCGGTCAAACCGGCCGAGAAACCACCCAAGAACGCGTCGCCGTTATCGTTAAAGCCACTGTCCCAACCCGTGGTGTATCCACCCCAAATGGTCAGGTCATCGCTTGCATTGTAGGTCGCCAAAGCACCGGTGTGCGTGAAAGGCTCGCTGTTGTACATCGTGTAAGCGTGGCTGTAGAAGAAGTTTCCGGTCGCGCCAACGACTTCCCAACCAATGATGGTGTAGAAGTTACCGAGCTTGACCGACAGGTCTCCGTAACCAGCTTCCAAGTACAACTGTGGCAGTGCATGACCATAATCAGGACCGTTGTCCCAACCGTTGTCGTAGCCTGTGCCCGTACCGAATGCTTGAGTGTCTTGCGAGTCAGTACCGTACAGATAGTCGATACGACCACCGATATCGAAACCATTGCTGGTGTCGATCGCCTTCTCGGCGTACAACCAAGCCTGCTGCAACTGCAACTCGTCGGGACGGCTGTTGAACAGTCCGTTACCCTTGCTGTGGTAGCCCATTTGGACCCAACCGCCAGCCGACCATCCACAGTGTTCGCCGAACAAAGTGTAGGGGTCGCCCAAGCAGCAATCGCTGCAGCTACCCAAGTCGGCCAAGCCGCTCAAGCAGCTTCCCGAATCGCAACCGCTGTCGCAGCCCATCGAGCATCCGCCGTCACAGCTATTATCGCCGCAACCGCAAGAGGTGTCGATTGACTCGCAACCGCAAGCTGGCTCGCCGCAGTCGCAAGCTGCTGCACAATGCGAAACCAATTGAATATCGTTTGTCTGATCTGCAAACGCGTTGCCGGCGTAGGTACCACAAGCAAGCGCAGCGACCAGTGCTAATTTACTAAGCTTCATTGCTATTTAACTCCCCAGTTATCCGTTTTGGGTTGCCGCAAAAACGGCTCGTTTGAAATGGGCCCGACCGATCCATCTTGGATCGACGAGATCAAAGGAACACTCCTTTGACCGGTTGCTCGTTGTCAGTGTCATCCGCCGATCTACTGGCGACTGGCTATCCAACCCACGATCTGTCATCGAAAGTATTCATCGGAGTCTCTTTCACGTCATGCGAGGCAATACCGCCTGACATTCCGCAAATCAATCCAACGCCGCGCTACTTCTAAGCATCGGAAGGGTCGCACCGAATGATCGGCGAATTCCCGTCGGGAAAGGTCCACTCGTTAAGAAAGAAGCCCGACTTCGGTAAGCTGTACCGATTAGCGGAACTATACGACGAGCGTGCACACGGGGGTCACCAAGCCACCGCTTGGTCAACGGCCCTACCGAACTGCTCGAACTTGCGTCAAACTGGGTGATTCAGGCGTTCCCGCACCAACGTGCCTCGCCTGACAGTTGATCGAGCCTGATAGTTCCCTGACCAATGTGATTGCTCCTATGGCGTTCTGGAATTCCAAGAAGACCGAAGACAAGACCCCCGAGCCAGAAACCGGCGTGTTTTCGAAAATGCGAAACGCGCTGACGAAAACTCGCCAGGCGCTCAATACCGACATTCGAGACCTCTTCAAAAGCGAAGGACGCCTGGTCGACGACGAATTCCTTGGCGAACTGTTCGCGCGTCTGATCGGCACCGACATGGGTGTGTCGTCGGCCGAAGCGGTCCGCGACGACATCGGACGCCGCTTTCGGGCTCGGGTGGTCCACCTTCCCGATGTATTGGACTCGATCACCCAACAGACCAGCGAACGATTGTCGCAAGAATCCACCGATATCCAATTTGCCGAATCTGGCCCCACCGTGATCCTGGTCGTTGGGGTCAATGGCAGCGGCAAAACGACCTCGATCGGCAAACTGGCCTATCACCTGCATTCGACCGGTCACAAAGTGGTCTTGGGCGCTGGCGATACTTTCCGAGCCGCTGCGGTAGAGCAGTTGACTGTTTGGGCCGGCCGCATCGGATGTGAAATCGTGACCGGCAAACCCGAAGCCGATCCGGCCAGCGTCGCTTTTCAAACCGTCGAAAAGGCCGTTGAAATGGGCGCCGACGTTGCCATTATCGACACCGCCGGTCGACTGCAGACGCAAACCAACCTGATGCAGCAACTCGACAAGATTCGCCGAGTGATTGGCAAAAAGATCGAAGCGGCGCCGCATGAAGTCCTGCTGGTACTCGATGCGACCGCCGGACAAAACGCAATCAGCCAAGCCCGTGGGTTCAGCGACGCAGCCGGCTGTACCGGAATCGTATTGTCGAAACTGGACGGATCCGCCAAAGGCGGCGTGATCTTGCCGATCCGCGAACAGTTCCAATTACCGGTCAAGTTTGTCGGACTCGGCGAAGGAATCGAAGACATCGCCAAGTTCGACGCCGCATCGTTCGCCAAAGCACTTTTCGAATAGACGGCAAGGTTGGATTCGTTGACGCACCGTCCCCGACGACGAACAATCACTCACTCTCTGATGCGGTTTCCGCCGCATTTGACTCTGGCTGATGAAACAGTCGGTCGGTCGACACCGCTTCCAATTCCCTGTCACCTTTGGCCATCAAGAGCTCTAGCACCTGGTCGCCCTCGTCTTCGTAGAATTCGATCCGAATCGGATGTAACCCTGCCTGCAGATCGACCCAGTCGGTCCGGACGATCGGCGCGTGATTCCCGTTGTTGTCGATCAACAACTCATCATGCACATACAGCTTCGAACCGTCGTCCGAACGTAGACCAAGTCGATAGACGCCCGCATGATCCACTTTCAACAGTCCTTCGATCAACAACTCGTAGTGATCCTCTTGTGACAAAGAATCTGGTTTAGGCCCGACGACTGTCATGATCGTTGGCGGTCCTTCGGGACGTTGACCCTCATCAAGCGGGTTTGGCAATCGAGGATCGTACGGCGATTGTCGACACAACAAACCTGGCTCCGTCGCCGCGACCTGTTGTCCCGGCCGTCCAGTCCGCTGGCTAAGCTTGATCGATGCCGACATCGTTTCGTCCCCGCGCCGAATCCCCAGCGTGCACTGATCGCCCGGTCGCCAATCGAACCGAGTGAACTCCCAATCAATGGGATCGCGGAGTCCACGCCCACCAACAGAAATGATTTGATCACCAGGTTGGATACCGGCAGCCGATGCGGGCGATTCACCGGCAACTTCGCTCACCACGACGTCTGCCAATTGCGGATCGATCGTAATTCCGCTGATGTAACGGTGGCGCAGTTCACTGTTGAGAATCGCCGGGATAGAGTGCCGGATTGTTTTCAGTGGCAATGCAAAGTGGACGCCTTCTTCGCCCGGAATTCCGCTAACAGCCATTCCGATCTGTTGTCCCAACAGATTGACCAGCGGGCCACCTGAATTGCCCGGATTACTGGCCGCATCGAACTGCAACATTTCGTCAAACGCGGTCGACGACTGCGTCGCCAGCGCCAGCGGATTGACCCCCGTGAAAGCGACCGCTGACAAAATCCCCTGCGTTGCAACAATCCCACGCCCGCCCGGGCTGCCAATATTCAAAACAGTTTCCCCCATGCGAACGTCCGCTTCCACGCTTAGCCGAATGAAGTCCGGCGGTAAATTCGCCCGCGGATGCGTCGGAGCACCGGGTCGATGGAGCGCCTGCTCACCCAGCTTCAAGATCGCCACATCAAACTCGGGCATGGTTCCGATCAACGACGCACGAAGCGGCGGACGACCGCCTAGCAGAACGATGTGATCCTTCATCACCACATGTTTGGCTGTCAAAACGTAACCGCGAGGGTCAATCACCGATCCGCTGCCGGTCCCACGCCGACCGTCGTCAAACGCATAAACAGCCGCAACCGCCGGTTGTGATTTCTCGATCGCAGTCACCGTCGCTGATCGCCGCACATCAACAACCTGAAAATCATCTTGCGAGTAACCGATCGGCATGCGACCAAACAACAAAGTCAAAGCAAACACAAACCCCAAGAACGGTCGGTAGCGAAAGGAAAATAACAGCATCACGTATTGTCTCTCCGAAAGGGCACTACCGCTGAAAGCCCCGATTCTAAGTGACAGACGACCACCAAGTACGACCGACAACAAGAAACCAGCACACCGTCATGCTGGATAAGGCCAAGAAGCGAAACAAACTACCCACCACAATCACCAATCGCAGTCCCCAAAACAACAATTGCTTCGATTGAACTATCGAAACACAACTCGCGTGATGTTATTTTGGGATGCTGATAATGTAAGAGCCCCCAACACCTCGAGAATGCAATTCTGAATTCACCGGTCTCGCAGCTCGACTGGCGGGCAGCTTCCCTGACAAACCACCGCTGAGCGACTTCTTCGAGACGCACGCACCGCATTCAAGAGCAAATCTATGAATCGCCCCGTCGCAATCATCTTCTTTCTTGTCGCAACAACTCCTGGAACAATTCGCGCGGACGATGCGAGACAAGATCTCTTCAGTCGGATCGACAATTTCTTGTCAAACTGGCAAGAAGGATACGTCGACACGAGTGTCATTTGCCAAGGCGAAACGGCCGACATCAAAGTCTGGTGGTCAGGTGAATCCGAGCGGCGGGAACGCATCGATCGAGAGAGCAACCCAAAATTAAATGATCGACGATCGATCGAACTACGTTCAAAGAACGCCTACTGCGTCACTGCGCCCGATCTGCTGACCGCCCGATGCGGTCGTCTGATCGATGGACGCGATCCCCTGCCCATTGTGCGTGTTCGTCCGAACGAAAGCTGGACCGAAGTCCTGAACAACAAATCGACACGACGATGGATTGAAGAACCGCGATTAGCCAACACAGTGCTGAAACTGGCCGACGACAGCTTCTCGTTCCTTCAGGGACGCCAACAAAGTGACGTTGATCAAGTCGCAGTGGCCCTGCGTGATCAGAAAGAGCTCGCCGAACTTGTTATGGATGGTTACGTTTCACGCAGCGTTTTCAATGCAAACGGGTTGCTTGTCCACACTTCACGAATTGGCAACGTACCCGCTGACCAGCTAAATAAAGTCGACGTTCAGGTACTGTGGACCTCTGCGAACCCACCTGCACTCAAGAAGCTTGTTCGCCGGGTTAGCCGGGATGGCGGCAAGACGTTTTCAATTGACCTGCAAGTCAATGTTCATGCGGCGACCAACAAGCTTCCCAAAGACGCTCCGTCACTCTCGATTCCGCCTGATGATTTGCCGTTCGGCACCCGTGTAACGGACTCGCGACAAAAGGTTACCAAGAAGTTCTATGTTGGTGGCAAAGAGGGGGAAGCCCACCACATGATGATTCACGCAGCGCGTGAAATGAAGAAACTCGATTCTCAGTAAGCGAGCGAAATTTGATGATGCGTTGGCTATGCCTCTTCCTTAGCTTCACTCTACTCGTGGCGGTCTACACGCGTGTGCCAGCGACCGAACCACCGCTACGTCAACGATCAAACATCGATTTCAAGAATTCCAATTTGTACGGCAACAGCGGCGCTCGGTGTCTCTACATGGCATTGGCAGCCAAATCGAAGTCGCCACCTACTTTCGCGGAATTCTTAGCGAGCGACGAAAACTACACAAAACAAACGATGTCTCTCGCATCTCTTTCGGATTCGGCAAGCAAGCATGGGCTTGAAAACCGACTGATTTCATTTGATACCGGTGCGAATCTGCCGACATGCGAGTACTTGATCGCACGGTTGCAAAGTGAAGACCACTTGGTGATTCTGAGCCAAAACAATCGAGGGCTATGGTTCTACAACGATCCGCCTCTGCGCCCCGAACTCCTGTCGCCAAGGCATCGAGAACGCCTTTCCGGTGACGCCCTCGCGATCGGGCTAGAACCGCCAACGATTTCGCGTCGGAGCTTAGGTTCAATCGTGGGCACGCTGACTCTTTTAGGGTTGGCGTTTTGGTGGCGCAAGCGTCGCCGGCTAACGAGCGAGGTATTCGCGCAGCACCATGGTTCACCCAACAGCCTAGGTTCCGGCTTTGATTCGACTCAATCGCGAAAGCGAGATGCGTTCACTTTGATCGAGCTATTCGTATGCCTTGCCATCATTGCAATACTAGTGGCGTTGCTGACGGTGTCCCTTGGGACTGCTCGTGAGGCCGCACGACGGACTCAGTGCTTGAACAATTTGCGTCAGCTCGGAATGGGACTGAAACAGTTCGTCGATCGCACTTCTGGTGTGCTTCCGAAACAACGGCATATCGGTTCTCGCAACGATGGTCCTTGGTACCAAATGGCCGATGTCTTGCAGATTCAATCGATCGCCGACTCACTTCGCATTGATGCAGGGGAGCGTTTAAGTCTTTCCAATTCCAACGTCCCCCTTCTTTCTTGCCCGAGCGATGGTGTCGAGGGATGCAACTACCGGACTTGTGGATCGTCCGGCTACTCGCTGTATGGACGTCAACGCCCGTTTCCGACTCCGACCGATTCAGGAAACGGCGTCATTCCGATGATTGATGGGGATCACTATTTGTCGAAGGTACGCGATGGCCTGTCCCACACGGTCTTCACGTCCGAACGTCTGATAGGGGGATTGGGACGCAAGCGAGCCGAAAGCGCCTGTAACACAGGCATATTGCCACAAGACTATTCCGATTCTCCGCCCCACGATGCCTTGATTGAAGTGTTGGCGGCGAATTGGAACGTGTTTGAAATGGCCCCTAGTCCCGGAAAGTTTTGGTACCTAACCGGGCTTGGTCAGACGGCATACAACCATGCCGCATCGCCTAATTCGCTCTACTCGGGGACCTTTTCCGGAAGCTTGTTAGAGACGGCCGCAATGGGAATCGTCTCGCCCACCAGCAACCATCCCGGCGGCGTTTGCATCTGCCGACTCGACGGCAGCGTGGACTTCATTTCGGATCAGGTAGACCAAGACGTGTGGGTAGCTCTCGCCAGCATTGACCAGCAAGACTGACCAGCAAGACTGACCAGCAAGACTGTTCAGCAAAATTACCCTAGCAGGTCTATCGAGCACTCCGCGATCCAACCGATCGTACTTGAGCGCAACCGCGGCCGACTCAAAATTTTCCGCTGTATTGGCATGTAACCTAGCGTGCGAAGCAAGATGGGTTCGCCGAGTGGGTCTCGACGAAGAGCGAACACAGCGTGCTGCCGGAACCAGTGCGGCTATAGACTCGGATTCTGCCTGAGCTCTGGTGGGAACAGACGGCGAAATCGTTACGACCGGTTCAATTGGTTCGCGGCAGGCGTGCATTAGGTTTGACGGGCGAAACGATCCGCGATTGGGGCTCGTCATCTTCGGGGCGACGTACTTTTTCTGACGGAAGTAAACCGGCGGGCTACAGGTCCGAAATGCGTTCGTTGCTATTCGGCATTTCTAGACCGGTGCACTTCTATTACTTGCCACTCGGCCTCATTACAGGCTGATTCGACAACGTTTGTGCTGCCATTTCCCGGCAAGCTGGTAGTGCGAGAACCTGGTAGCGGTCGTCATGACAAACTTTGATTCAACCACCGACGACCTAACGAATCGCCCGGACGATCCATCGAATCGCAGCGATACAGATCCACGAACGCGCGTTGAAGACTCTTCGAAAAAGAGTCGCGTACGATCGCGCCGAAAACGATCGCCAGCGGCAGTCGATCAAGATCAGATTCAAGACGCAACCCTTGCCTCGGGTTCGGGACAACCGTCAAAATCAATCGCCACAACGGGCGACACCGTAGCGACACCGCGGTATCACAACATTGGCGAAGTGGGCAGGGGCGGCTGGGGCATCGTGGAAAAGGCGATCGATCGCCAGCTCGATCGCGAAGTTGCGGTGAAACGATTTACCGATGCGGACGATGTGACCATTGATGAACGTCGTCGATTCTTGCACGAAGCCAAAGTCACCAGCCAACTTCAGCATCCCGGGATCGTGCCTGTCCACGAATTAGGTGACCAGGAAGGTGCCTTTTATGTGATGAAGTTGCTTGACGGCATCACGCTGCAAGAGTTCGTCCATCGCCATCACAACGATCGACAGCGTGACCAAACCCAAAACCGATTTCAGTTTGGCGAATCGTTGGAACCGTTGCTGCAGCGGTTCGTCGATGTCTGCAACGCCGTTGCTTACGCGCATCAACGTGGCGTCGTTCATCGTGATTTGAAACCGTCGAACGTAATGATTGGCGAATTCGGTGAAACGGTAGTTTTAGACTGGGGATTGGCCCAGACCACAGGCATGTCCGCAGCGTCACCCCAACCGCCACATAACGGACGCGGCCTCAATTTTAGTGCCGAAGTTTCTTCGCTGACCGAGCCTGACGGAACGGTTGTGGGAACGCCCGCCTTCATGTCACCCGAACAGGCAGCGGGCGAAATCGCGGCGATCGGTCAACCTTCGGACATTTATTCCCTCGGCGTCATCCTCTATGTGCTGATTGCGGGACGCCATCCCTACCAAGGGCAACCCGTCGAAGAAATCCTGAAACAGGTCAAAGCAACAACTCACCCGAGTCTGCGATCGTTACAGCCTCTTGCACCGTCGTCGCTGGTTTCGATCGTTCAAAAGGCAATGTCGGCGAATCCTAACGACCGTTACGCAACTGCCGAACTGCTGGCGCAAGACGTACGGCGATTCATCGCTGGCGACGCAGTATCGGTACACCAAGAAACAGCGATTGAACGAAGTATTCGCTGGTGCCGGCATCACCAAGGGATCGCCGCAACCATCGCAATCTGCGTCTTGACTTTGACGATTGCTGCGATCGGCTTCGGCATCGTGATCAAGCAAGCACATCGTGCCGAACGAATTGCCCGCATCGAAGCTGAACGGTCGCACCGAGAGGCAATTTTTAGCCTAGGCGAAGCTCGCGAGGCAACCGATGTATGGCTGACTGAACTCAGCGGATCGCTTCAGTTCTATCCCGGCATGAAAAAGGTACAGGCGGAGTTGCTTCAGAGGGCAATCGACCAATACGACCGTATCGAGAAGCAGAACGTTAAGTCGTCGAATGTTCAAGTACTGCCTGAAGCAACCGAACTCGCCCCGTCCGATACATTTCTTCGACACACCGATCGAATGGCCATTTTGGAACGAGCCAAGGAAACATTACGGCTTGGCGATCTGTATCGACTAACCGGCAAAAAAGCTCAAGCCCTCGATCACTACCTCGCTGCTGAGCGACTGCTAAAGGTTCACGCAACGAGTGACCCGGCATGGAAAATGACGCCAGATTCGTCGACCGGCATTACGGCAACCAACCTCCGAATTGACTACTTTCTTGACTCACAATTTGAATTAGAACAAATCAACTCGCTGATCGGAAAATTGCTTATCAAAAACACGATGGTCAGCGACTCGTCATCCGCAGACTTTCCGTCGTCAGACCAGATCGCAAGGGCAAGGCGATGGTTACAACAGAAAACTGAACCTCATTTTGACGAAACCGACACAGCGATTGGCAAACCGCTTGACGGCTTTGCCGCTCGCACTGCCTCGGCACTCGTTCGAATGGAGTTGGCTTTGCATTCAGCGAACGCTGCGACTCAGCCTGACTGTGAACATTTCGAGCAGGCCATCCGTTTAGCACGTTGGTTAGCCGAGCGCAGCGGAACTGTTGGCAATCGCCGACTATCCGAAACGATTCAAACCGAAGCTTGCCGTCAACGAACCAAAGCCGGCCAGCACCAAATTGCGGTACATCTCTGGACCGTCTTAATCGATGACTTGAGCCACTGGTTGAAGACTGCCCCTGATCGTATCGACTATCTGCAGACACTGGGATGTGCGTTGTTGCAGCGAGGCATTTGTTGGATGGCAATA
Organism: Rubripirellula reticaptiva; assembly: GCF_007860175.1. Lineage (NCBI taxonomy): Bacteria > Pseudomonadati > Planctomycetota > Planctomycetia > Pirellulales > Pirellulaceae > Rubripirellula > Rubripirellula reticaptiva. Next base: position 1,363,272 of record NZ_SJPX01000002.1, read on the forward strand.
GGCCAACATGATGATGCGTCGAGTGATTTCGAAAGTTCGATCGTTAAGATCAAGCTCGTTCGGCAGTTGACGGACAACGACAGGTTTTGCCAAGAGCAACTGACAACCGCGGAGACCAATTTGGCCCAGTTGCTGGGCACCGGCAAGACAAACACCCGCGAATCAATCGAACATACTCAGGCACCAACGTCCACGTTCCAGACGAAAGCGACGCAGGACCGCAGCAACCGGTGAAATCATTGCGACCGATCCAGACGAGCAAACTGTCGGCCAATTCTTATCGGCCGACTAAATGCATTCGAGAGCGTCGCTCACGATGGCAAGGGGTGACCAATCTTTTCGATAGCAATTCAATGCACCGGCGTCAGCATTCAGATCCGGCGTCTCTTTTTACGCAGAAACAGCACCACGCAAAGACAGCATCAAGATCATGACGAACATTGCCCCTACGCCAAACGACCTTGTGACCGAAGTCGCCTTGAATCAACAAGCTGTTTCGACAAGTAACGCAGCGACGCCACATGAAGAGGCAACGCTTCGGCGAAAACCGACGACGCTTCCGCAAACCACCGAAAACGAAAGCTGCCTTGTTCAAATTTATCCTGCCGATGTAATCGCAGGAATGCTGTTATTAGAGCAAGCTGAGTTCTCGGTCGGACGCTCGCCCGATGCTGATCTATCGCTTTCGGACAGCAGTGTTTCGCGTCAACACGCCAAACTGATTCGCAGCGAAAACAGCTACGTCATCCGTGATCTTGGCAGCACGAACGGAACCCTGGTCAATGAAACTCTTATCGATACCGATTACACGCTGCGCACCGGCGACACGGTTCGCATCGGCAGCTTCCTGTTTCGATTCCTGTCGGCCGGTTCAGTAGAAACGCAGTATCACGAAACGGTCTATAGCGCACTAACACGTGACGCGCTGACCGGAACAATGAACAAGCGGTACCTGTTGGAATCGATGAATCGCGAGGTATCTCGTTCATCACGATCGGCAACGGAGTTGGCGGTGATCATGATTGACATCGACTTCTTTAAGTCCGTCAACGATACCCATGGCCATTTGGTCGGCGACCAAGTGCTGCAGACGTTCGGCAAACGAGTCGGTGACTTATGCCGATCTGACGATCTGCTTGCACGATATGGCGGCGAAGAATTCTGTTTGATGCTGTCTGCCACCGGACGCGAAGAAGCGTTCGAGATGGCGGAACGATGTCGCCGAGCCGTCGGCGAGAAAGCCTTCGAGACGTCTGCCGGCGATCTGACCGTCACCGCTAGTTTCGGACTTTCGATTTTGGATCCCAAAAAACCGACCACGTCCACTGAGTTGCTAGAGGCCGCCGATCAACAGCTGTACCATGCCAAACATGGTGGCCGAAACCGAGTGTGCGGCTGATCGCTGATCACCAGTGGGATCGAGACGGTTTGGCCACAAGGTTTCGCAACTAAATCAGCCCTGAATGTTGGTCCTGGATGTCACCGCGTCAGTCCTTACAACGTGGGGACCAGAACGGCTTGGCGGCAAGCCGATCGCCATGAAACGAGAGTGTGCCCGCCGGGCACACCCAATCAAGGCCGTCGTCGAAGCAAATTCACCCCGCGACCACGGTGGTGACGGCATCGCGATTAGGTTGCGCTGAAATTCACCGGAGCAACCCGTGCCGTTGTGGGGAACGGCCACTAACACGCCAAGGGTCCCGGATTACCCGTAGGTCCGTACCGGCCAACTTTTTGCTAGGATTCGTTGCAAACCCAACTCGAGCCCCGACGATGCCTGAAAGTCTTTACCTAGCAACGAACGAGAACGCGACTGGCAAGCGAATGATCGCGCTCGGCGTGATGGAACTGGCAGTTCGACGGTTCAATCGCGTCGTCTTCTTCCGCCCTGTGGTGCGTGAATCCGCGGAATTGGATCAGAGCATTCAATTGATGCGAGCACGATACAAATTGCCGCACACGGCAGGGCAGATGTCGGGTGTAACACGAACCGAAGCACGTAAATTATTGGCCGAAGACCGCTACGATGAACTGATCCAACGAGTCCAACAGCGTTTCAAGGCAATTCAACAGGACGCGGATTTCGCAGTGGTCGAAGGCACTAGCTTTCAAGGCTTGGTGCCGGAGCTTGAGTTTGAATTGAACGCAGATTTTGCGGTCAATTTCGGCTGTGCGATCATGCCGGTCTATTCGGCGCATGGCAAATCGGTGGGTGATTGCGTGCAGTCGATTCAGATTGGCAACGATTCGTTGACCGATCACGGCGGACACGTTTTGGCAACGATTGTCAATCAAATCGATGACGACAAGGCTAAATCGATTCGTGAGGCTTTTGAGGAAACGAAGCTTGGCGGTGACGAGCCGATCTATTTCATTCCCGAGTCCCCATTACTGCGCCAGCCTACGCTTCGCGAGATTCAAGTCGGCTTGGACGCCAAGGTGCTCAATGGCGATGAAAAGTCTCTCGACCGCGAGGTAACTCGGTTGAAAGTTGCCGCCATGCAGTTGCCTGGTTTTTTGGAACGGTTGTATTCTGGGTCGCTAGTGATCACGCCGGGCGACCGCAGTGACATTGTTGCCGGATGTGCGCTGGCGTGCTTGAATTCCGATGGCCCATCACCGGCCGGCATGGTGTTGACCGGCGGCTTGGCTCCGCCCGAGGCCCTGCTGCGACTGTTGCGATTTCCTGGCTGCTTGCCAATCCTGACGACGACCGACGACACGTTCACCGCCGCCAACCGGGCCTCGATGGTCAAGGCCGAGATCGGAATCAATTCACCCCGCAAAGTGGAATCTGCAATCGGCTTGTTCGAGCGTTACGTTGACGGCGATGAACTGGCCGACCGATTGAAGGCCCCCAACACAGCCAGCTTGACGCCGATGCTTTTCGAGTATTCGCTAATGCAAAAGGCTCGCGAGCAACGTGTGCGAATCGTATTGCCCGAAGGCAATGAACCTCGGATCTTGCAAGCCGTTGACTCGCTGCGGCGACGCGATGTCGCGGACATTGTGTTGCTAGGCGACCCGGTCGCGATTCGCGCAACCGCCAGCCAGGTCGGCGTCAATCTGCTGGCCGCGACTGATCAACTGGAAGATGCTGTCACGATCATCAATCCAGCGACCAGTCCCCTGCGTGAAGAGTTCGCCAAAGAGTATTTCGAGCTGCGAAAACATAAAGGTGTCACGATGGACGTGGCACGAGATCGCATGTTAGAGGTCAGCTACTTTGGCACGATGATGGTCCGCCGCGGACTGGCCGGCGGTATGGTTTCGGGTGCCATTCATACCACCGCCAATACGATTCGCCCCGCGTTTGAGTTCATCAAGACCAAGCCAGGCGTCAAAGTGGTTAGCAGCGTGTTCTTGATGTGCTTGAAACACAGTGTTTTGGTCTATGGCGATTGCGCCGTCATCCCGAACCCAACTGCCGAAGAGCTTTCCGAAATCGGCAGCAGCAGCGCCGACACGGCGCGGCAGTTTGGCATTGAGCCTCGTGTCGCGATGCTGTCGTACTCGACTGGCGAGAGCGGACACGGGGAGGATGTTGAGCGGGTTCGCAAAGCGACCGGGCTGTTACGTTCGATGCGTCCCGATCTGCCGATTGAAGGCCCGCTACAATACGACGCAGCCATCGACCCGGCGGTCGCAGCGGCTAAATTACCGTCCAGCGAAGTGGCTGGCCGTGCGACGGTGTTTGTTTTTCCCGATCTGAACACCGGAAACAATACTTACAAAGCAGTCCAGCGTTCGGCAGGCGCGGTCGCGATCGGCCCGGTACTGCAAGGACTTCGCAAACCGGTCAACGACTTGTCACGCGGTTGCACCGTCGCCGACATCGTCAACACAGTCGCGATCACAGCGATCCAAGCGCAGGCATCAACCGATCCGATGTGGGAAAGGTCGCAGTCGTAATGAACGTACTCGTTTTCAACGTCGGCAGCACCACGCTAAAGTTCGCGTGCGTCGACACGAGCAGTGGCAAACGTTTGACCGAAGGGCTGATCGACCGAATCGGTCAACCCGGTGGCGACGCAGGCGATCACCTGTCCGCAGCCAAGGCAGCGCTCGACCAACACCGATCGCTTTCGGTGGACGCAATCGGCCACCGAATTGTCCAGGGTGGCGCGATGTTCCAGACTCCCGCGCTGGTAACGCCGTCCGTCATCGCCGATTTACGCACACTGGACTCGTTTGCACCGTTACACAACCCGCCCGCAAGATCAGTGGTCGAAGCCATCGACGAAATGAAAACGGGCTTGGGTCAAGTCTTAGTGTTTGACACCGCCTTTTTTGCAACGTTGGCGCCGGCCGCCTACCGATACGCGATCCCCGAATCGGTTTACGTCGACCATGGCGTTCGTCGCTATGGGGCTCACGGAACGTCTCACCGATTCGTTACAAAACACGCAATCGAATACCTCAGCAAACGGCAGCCCGCATTGGCATCGAATGCTCGAATCGTTTCGTTACACTTGGGTGGCGGAGCGAGCGCGACCGCGTCAGTCGGCGGTGTCGCCGTGGACACGTCGATGGGCATGACGCCACTGGAAGGCCTCGTGATGGCAACTCGGTCGGGCGACATCGATCCATCGGTGCCACTTCACTTGATCCGGAATGCGGGAATGACTGCCGACCAGGTCGACCGCTTACTCAACAAGTCCAGCGGGCTGCTTGGCCTTTGTGGCGACTGCGACATGCGATCCATTCTGAACCGGCGTGATGAAGGCGATGACGCTGCGTCGCTGGCGATCGACATCTACATTCACCGGTTGGTCAAGATGATCGGCGGGTATGTCGCAGAGATGGGAGGCGTCGACGCATTGATCTTCACAGCAGGAGTCGGTGAAAATTCAGCCGAGATTCGCCGGTTGGCGACCGAACGATTGCAGCACCTGGGAATCAAGATCAACGCTTCGGCCAACCAAAGTGGCCTGTCGACCGATGCAGTCACGGACATTTCAGATTCGGGCGCAGCGGCCAAAACTCTAATCGTTCGCACGAACGAAGAACTCGAAATCGCCGTCCAGACAGCGTTTATTGTCGGCTGAATCGGTCCAAGGACGATTCCGCCGCAAAACAGGGATGCACAAAAGCAGGTTCGGGTGGGTGCCTGGGATTGGGCACGCCACGTATACTCACTTTCTGTGTTGGATTGATTTTATTGCAGTTGGTCATGTGCCTGCGGGCCGTTTGCGGAGTCGGTGATATGAAGTGGCGTGGACGTCGTCAGAGCGAGAATGTGGTCGATCGTCGTGGAGCCCGGGGCACTGCCGTCGTTGGCGGTGGCATCGGCGTTTTGATTCTGGCCATGATCGTTGGCCTGCTGGGCGGTGATCCGCGGCAGGTCATGCAACAGGCAGGCCAAGCCAAGCCAGCCGCTGTGCAAAACGGTGGAAAGGAACTGAGCCAACAAGACATCGAGCGCGGCGAGTTCGTCGGTACGGTGTTGGCCGATACCGAAGATGTTTGGACGAAACTGTTCGCCCAGAGTGGGCTGAAGTACGAAAAACCTCAGCTGGAACTGTTCACGCAAACGACTCAGAGTGCTTGTGGCACCGCGTCGTCTGCGGCCGGCCCCTTTTATTGCCCGGCCGACCAAAAAGTTTATTTGGACACTGCATTCTTTGACCAACTTGATCGTCAATTGAACGCACCAGGCGACTTTGCTCAGGCATACGTCGTCGCTCACGAAGTCGGCCACCACGTGCAAAACTTGCTTGGCAAGACCAGCGAACTCGATAAGGCTCGCCAACGTTTGCCCGAAGTCGAATACAACAAGTTATCGGTGCGACTTGAACTGCAAGCTGACTTTTACGCTGGCGTGATGTTCCACCATGCCCAACGCGAAAAACGGATCCTAGAAGAAGGCGATATCGAGGAAGGACTGCGAGCGGCGGCGGCGATCGGTGACGACACGCTTCAAAAACGCAGTACAGGACGCGCAAACCAAGAAAGCTTCACGCACGGAAGCAGTGCCCAGCGTGTTCGATGGTTCATGAAGGGCCTCGAAACTGGGGATCCTGGGCAAGGCGACACGTTTGCAGCAGAACAGTTGTAACGAAATGCATGACGAACGCTGGCATTGAAAATGCTAGATTAACAACGCAGCCATCACCTTAAAAAGTGATGGCTATTCTTTTGCCGATCATTTATTGCCGACCAGTGCTTGCCGACCAGTGCTTGCCGATCAGGCGTCGCCTTGCATCGCGACCGCGAAGCAGACTTCACATTTGTTTCGTGCCAATTGCCGGATTTCGATCGACTTGGGGTTCCACGACTCGACCTTCGTCCGCCAACGATCAATCGAGGCCGACGCGTCGTAGTCGCCTAGCTTTAGCGTGATCAGCAAACCGCGAAAATCACTTTGTCGATTCGTGACAATATTGCCAACGGTGACAAGCGTCTGATCCGGCTTGACGTTCGAGTCGACCAACATCCATTTTGCTCCCCGAAACTCGCGACGTGGCAAATCACCGCCCCGGGCCTGAATGTGGCGAAACCGTGGATGCTCAGCAATTCGCGGGTCCATCTCGGCCGGGTCAACACCGATCACTCGCAAACCAAGTTCCAACAGTCGCCCGCATGCGCCACCGGGCGCGCTGCCGATCTCGACAGCCAAATCACCAGGCTGCAAATTGAATCCTGACCAGGTGATGGCTTCGGCGGCTTTGTAGTAGGCTCGCGACACGGGCTCTTCTGCGGGATCGATTGGCTGAACACCGCCGGGCCACCGGGTCGACCAGACAGTGGCCGTGTGTGTGCCAAAGAACCAATGTGACGGTTCCACCAACACCACATCAAGCACACGTGCACCAGGCTCGGCGATTCGATTAGGCGCGTCGCAGCGAAGCCATTTTTCACTGATCGCAGCGTAGATTTCTTCACTGACCGCACAGGCGACTTCATCAATCCCTGGCTCAAAATCAAAACGTCCAATCGCCGCCCGGTCTTTCGCCCAAACGTGCAGTTGGTCAAACGGACGCGCGGCTGGATCGGCTGCCTCGAGTGATGCAATCAGTTTCGCGATTTGGGCCGAACCAAGTTCGTTCTTGGACTGGCCAATGGAACTGGCAACGGTACGGATAAAGGTTCCGCTCGGCAAGGTCTGAGACGAATCGTGCTTGGCGGTTACAAAACCAGGCCGAGAAAAAGCGAGCCGCCATCCCTCCGGTGCAATTGCTTGCTTCACGGCCTGCTCGGCTCCGTGCGCGCATGTGATCATCGCAAAGCTTGGCGACGGGCAGTCAGTCTTGTTCATTCGTTTTTGGTTGAAAGGGTCGGATACGTGACGCGGAACTTTTCGATTCGGTCGCGAACTCCGGGGATCAGGCGAGCCGCGTTTTCGTGGTACAGCTTAGCCAGAACTTCATCGGGAAGCCCGACACCGTCGATTTGCCACATTCCCTGCGGTGGCGGCACCTTTTCGCTATAGGGAAACGATTCGTCGCGAGTCTCGAAGAACCGCCAATAGAGTCTTAGCCGCTGTTGAGGCCAAGGACCGTCGGTACCAAACATCAGCCGATCAGCGTATCGAATCAAGAATTGACGGGCTGTACGTGGTTGGCGACCGAGTTCGGAGATTCGCGATGCGGGTTCCAAATAGAGGTTCGGGTATCGATCAAGCCACCCGCTGACCGTCGCCAAATCTTCCGAATTATTCGCGATATGAGCACCAATAAAGTTCGTTTGCGGATGACGTTCGATGACTCGGTTCCTGGCATCCAAGAGCTCTTGACGCGATGGAAACTCCTTGCCATAGAAGCTCCAATCCGGGTGCCGACTCAGTTCTTCCCAACGTTCGTTCGTTGAATCGACGGGTTCAAAAAACGCTGCGGGATCGGCCGTGTGAATGATCACAGGGATCCCAAGTTCACCACAAGCGGCCCAAATCGGATCCCAACGACGGTCGTCAATTTTCATCAGCGTGCCGTCGGGATTGCGATAGCCGAGCCCAAATCGTTTAAAGATTTTTAGGCCGCTGGCACCTGCTTCGACCGCCGCGGTTAACTGATCCACCGTGCGTTGGGCAAACCCTTGGCGATGACAGTCCCAGGTCGTGGGATCCGTTTCGTCGCCGTCACCCTGCCAATCGATGTGAGCAAAGATGGCAAAGCGGTCGCGATACTTGTTCCACAAAAAGGCTTGGTGCGCATCAAACTGACTGCCCAGTTGACCGTCCAACGAGACACAAACGGCGATTTGGTTTCGGTCCATCACTGCGACAAAGTCGTCGAGCAATTCAGCGCTGTCGCGAAGTTTAAAGTGAAAATGTGTATGAACGTCGACGACAGGAAACTTTGCGTAAGTTTTTGGATTGGCTGGCGTACGCAATTGATTTTTAGGTCGAAAATTGCGGACGGACAGGTCACGACCATCTTTGCCATCAAGTGGCGGCGGATTATCTGCGATTGAATCTTCGATCAATGACCCTTCGGCCTGTGGGGCGATAGGGAACGTTTGTGCGTGTGCTAAGACACTTAGCCATCCAAAACCGATCGTCAACATGAGTGCGAATCGCGAGTTGTCCGATACAATAATGGTGAGACGCTTGAGCGGGTGTTGAGGCATGACGCTTGTTGCTGTCTTCGAGAGTTTGAGTGGCGAGTCTTACATCCAGCGGCGCGAAATGAATCACGACCAAACCGAACACCAATCCGAGGATGGACAGTCGACTAGCAAGAAGCTGTCGATGCGTGCGACGACGCCGCCAGCGGAGGTTCCAGGACATCGTTTGACCCGTTTTCTTGGGTCGGGTGCATTCGGGCAAGTTTGGGTTGGCATCAATCTGAACACCGGCCGAAACGTTGCCGTCAAATTCTACCTGCATCGCGGCGGCGTGAATTGGTCCCTGCTCAGTCGCGAGGTCAAGAATCTTGTGACATTATCCGCCGACCGGCATGTCGTCCAAGTTCTAGAAGTGGGATGGGACGCCGATCCGCCCTATTATGTGATGGAATTGGTCGGCGGTGGCTCTCTTGAAGACCTGCTGGAAGCTCGTCCCCGTTTGCCGGTCACCGAAGCGGTTGAGATGTTTCGCGCGATTTGTGTCGGACTAAGCCACTGTCACAGCAAAGGCGTTTTGCACTGTGACATCAAGCCGGCCAATATCTTGTTGGGGGATGACGGCGAGCCACGACTAGCCGATTTTGGCCAAAGTCGCTTGTCGCACGAACAGACACCGGCGTTGGGGACGTTGTTCTACATGGCGCCAGAGCAAGCCGATTTGAGCTCGACACCCGACGCTAGCTGGGATGTCTACGCGGTTGGCGCGATCCTGTATCGAATGCTAGTCGGATCACCACCCTACCGCAGCGACCAAGTCGTTGGACAGATTGATACGGCGGGATCACTTACCAAACGTTTGGAACGGTACCGGGAAGCCATAGCTAGCGGATCCCTTCCAGATGGTCATGTGCAACACCGCGGTGTGGACCGTCCGCTTGCGCGAATCATCTCGCGGTGTTTGTCGGTCAAGCCGGAAGCTCGCTACGGCAACATCCAACAAATCCTGGACGACCTGGATCGTCGGAACGAGTCGCGATCGCGAAAGCCGTTGATGCTGTTGGGAATTGTGGGGCCGCTGTTGGTCCTGTTGGCGACTTCGTTTTTTGGCTACCGCAGTATCAAACAAGCCAGCGCCAGCACAATGAGCGCGCTTCGAACGGAAGCGTTTGGCAGCAATAAGCTAGCAGCCAGTTTTGCTGCACGCACATTGGAAAGCGAGATCGGTCGATATTTTCAATTGACGACCGACGAAGCATCACGATCAAAACTGATTGAACAACTGCAGAAGACATTCGATGCACCAGAGATTCAAACATCATTGAAAGAAATCGCAGCGATGGGTTCCCCCGTCCGCACGCATGGCGAAAGCGATCCGCGTCAGCGACTGCTGGCGGTCAGAGAACGCGCGGACCTGGACAAGATCCTGGCTGAACGTCTCTCCCGATACATAGGCGAAAACGCTAAAGAACGGCGATTGCGACTGGCAACGATGTTCATCACCGATTCTCTTGGCACGATCCTAGGGATCGCCTACGACGAACAGGTTGATGAAGAGGAAAATAGTGCTGGCCGAAACTTCTGTTACCGAACTTACTTTCATGGCGGGCACATCGATCATTCAAAGTCGGATGTCTCGATTGGCGAAATCGCACCGCTCAATGCGACGCATCTGTCGGCGGCTTTCCCCAGTACAGCAACGCGGTTGTGGAAAGTTGCCGTAAGCACGCCGATCTATCTGACCGATGACCATAGCAAACCCGACGCCATCTTTGTCGTCACGATTAACTTAGGTGACTTTGAACTGTTGCAAAGCAAAGAGGGTGCAAATCAAGTTGCGGTCCTCGTGGAAGCTCGCGAAGGAACATCTCGCGGCACGATTCTGCAACATCCACTGATGGACTCGCGACGAACAGCCGGCAAAAAGCTAGAGGGCGAAAAGTACCAGATGTCAACCGAAATGATGGACCGTTTGATTGGTGGCGGTGACGTCGACTATCTGGATCCCTTGGCGGGTGCCGACGATGGCGACGCCTACGATGGTCCATGGATTGCTGCGATCCAACCCGTCGAACTGCCTCGACCACTTGATCAAGGTGACGACCGTAAAAAGCCAGCCGTACTAGCGAACGTCCGCGACAATGCCGATCTGCTGGTCTTGGTTCAATATCGTCTCGAAAAAGTAATGGAACCTGTCCATCAGATGCGGTCGGCGCTCTTATTCGAAGGAGCCGCAGCACTGATGTCGATCATGGCTGTGACATTGACCCTTTGGTTTCTTGTCCGCCGTGTGGCGTCACCAGGCAGTTTCGAGTCTGGCAGCGTTCTTGAAAAACCAACGATTCCACGCGGTTCGACCGAGACGATGGCGGTCAAGTGAATTGCAACTTGGCTTGGCGATTGAGCAGTGGCAAAAGCAGATAATTTCGCCATGACATCAGTGCCACTCCGTTCCGATGTCCCGTGTGGCAAGCAAAATCGATTTCGATCTTCGGGCGGTTGCTCGTCATTGACCGCATTCTCACCGAGTCACTAGCTGATCGGTTTGTAGAATGCGTAAGACTTCTCCATCAATGCAAATCGTTCACGATAACAGACTGAATCGGGAAACAGACTCGACATCTGCGAACGACTGAGAACACGTGTGTTGCTGATCATGTCATACCACACAGGTAGTTTCTTCTCCCATGATCGATGCAGACGATTGCGGATACCGCTGGGCAGTCTGAAATAGAACGGAACCCCGGTGTGAACTTCGAGCGGAAATCGGTCACTCGGAGTTTGAATCCAGTGAGCAGGAGCCAATCGATGCACTTCGCGCGCAAAAGCCGCTTGCTGCGTTTCGTCGCCGACGTGTTCGATCACCGAATTACTAAACACTAAATCGAACGACTGATCTGCAAAGACCCCTTCGAGGTCACAGGCGTCTCCCTCGACAAATTGGTAACGTGGATCTTTGATTGAGAGGTCGTTGAAGCCCGGTAAGTTGACCATCGTGACTTGGTAGTCATGGTCGATCAAATTCCACACCATGGGAGAACCTCCCAAATCAAGAATCTTCGCGCCGGGTGGCGGATTGACAAGATCCTGAAAAACCTTCATCCGCTTAGCACGACCTTTAAGGATGGGCGAATGCTTGGTTTTGTACGCCCACTGACTTAGGTGACGAATAAGAATTTGCATGGTGGGTTTGCGCGACCGAAATGACGCTTTCGAGTGGAAAGAAACGAACGCAAAACAAGCACTCTAATTCCCCGCCCGAGAGCAATCAACAAAAGAGGGGCACGCAAACCACCTGCAGCGACATTCTACCGCAATTCGGCCTGATGGCTCTACTTTGGACGGCTTGCCGGGCCCGATCCCGCATCGCAATTGCCATATTGGACCGATGCACTCGTGCCGTGTCATCGAAATATGGGGCATTCAAATCCCTCACTTTTGGCCAATGCTTTGGTACGAATTTGGTTTAGTTTTCATCATTACGATCTTTCAAATACGCAAGCAAATCGGCCATCTGCTGGGGTGTGATGTCTTTCTCGATTCCCTCGGGCATCAGCGAAACCTCGCTTGCTTTCATCTGGTCAATTTCGGCTCGACCGATCAGCATCGATTTGCCTTCCGCCATTTTCAATACAATGACTTCATCGGTTTCAGATTCGACTAAACCGGTGTAGATTCCGCCATCCAATGTCAAAATGGTGTAAGCAACGAATGAAGGTTCAACCTTCGAGTTGGGATCTAAAATGTCATAAAGCAAGGCGGCCTTCGAACGGTTGCGAACATCGCTCAAATCTGGCCCGGCAAGATGCCCGTGTCCGTTGATGCGATGACACGCAGCGCAAACACGCGTGAAGACTTCTTTTCCGTGGTTCGCGTCTGCTGCTTTGGTGAGCGCGCTCTCGTACTCCTGGGCGACTTGCTGTCGATTCGATGAAACGACTCCGCCGAATAATTCAGACGCTTGGTTGCTGACGCCTGGATCCGAATGCTTTAGCAAACGAACTCGCTGATCAATACTCAGCGCAGCAGGATTCATTTTGCCGCTTGCCATCGCAGCCAAGGTCGTTCGCGTTGACTCCGTTCGGCTCAGTAAAAACGCAACGGCGTCACCACGAACCGCTGGACCCAATTGTGACCAACGATCCAACAAAACTTCTGCAGCATCCGATGCTCCGCTAACTCGCAGAGCGTCGATACCAGCTAATTGCAACTCGGCAGGCTGGTGGATCGACAACAGTTCGCGAAAGGACGTCGCTGAGGAAGCAAACGATTGGTATTTGAGGAGTTCGATGGCCGCACGACGATCGGCGATCGGCATGTTCGCGTCCATCGCAATCTGTTGTCCAGAGTCGAAGATCATCCTCAGATTCACAATCTCGTTGGCTAGTTCCGCGGGTGGATTTTCCATCATCGCTACCAGATTCAACCGCCCCTGCGGCCCACGATAGCGAGGCAGACCATCGCCTAAGCCAACGATTGCAGCCGACTTCCACCACGCGTGGTTCGTGTTTTCTCCCAGCAATTTAAAGAGTTCCCGCAGTTCGGCCAAATCACCTCGAGCACCAACAATTGTCGCAAGCCGTTTGATCAATGGAATTCCGCCATCGCGCCCGTGCGTTAAGAATGATTCGTTTCGCACCAAACCAGAAATCACCAAACCAGCACGCTCTTTCAGCGACGTTAACAGCCCGTCGGCGAACGATGAATCGAGTCCGTCGCTTACGGCAAGAGCGATCAATGCTTCGGTGGCGGCAAACGCGTCACTTGCATGCAGCGACAAGGCGGCTTCGAAACGAACACGCTGATCTTTGTCGCCGGCGGATTGAACGACCGCCGCAAGTACCCGCGGGTCTTCAAGAAATGGATCCGCTAACTTCAGTGCCGCACAACGGCAGAAAGCGTTTGTGTCGCGGCACATCATCAACACATCGGCGACAGTGCAAGAATCCAATCCGTGCAATGTCCAGATCGCGTGCAACCGCGTTGTCGCGGATGGATGCGTTAGAAGTTCGCGAACTCCTGCGGCTTGGTCCAATTCGTTATTCTCGACCAATAATCGCTGTCCCAAAAACTGCCGCCATCCATTGGACTCACTGAGCAGTTCTACGGCATCGGGTGGTTCGGTCGGTATCGAAAACGTCTGCGATGCTGATGTTGGCGTTAGTGCCGTTGAGGTTGTCGCGAGCGAGGGCGTGATCCGGTAGATGCGCCCGCGATCTTCACCGGCTCGCCAATCCAATTTATCGGCAATTTCGGGCGGCAAAAACTTGGGGTGCTCGACCCATAATCGATACATGTCCGCGAGATACAGCGCACCGTCCGGGCCTACCGCCAAACTTGCCGGCCGAAACCAAGAATCACTTGATGCAATAAAGTCACTCGACGACTGTGCTCGCTTCGCAGTGAACTTCAAAGATGTGCTCGACACAATCGATCGCGTCACCAAATGGCCAATCGGTTCACAGACGAACACACTATTCTGAAACGACTCATCACCTAGGTCACCGGTATAGGCCGTCGTTCCGCATGCCGATGTGTACGTCCCCGCATGTGAGAGATAGTTGCTCTTCATTTCCACAATCGGAAAAACCTTTGAATCACCGCCGGACGGTGCGACGTCATAAGACGTTTGACTAACGACGTGATAGGGGTTTCTAGCTGTGACATGCGGAGCCAAGAACGTCGTCATGATGGGGTTCCGATTTGTGCAGTAAAACCGATTCCCCCAACGATCGATGGTATTGCCGTATTGGCCCATCCCACTGTCCGCGCCAAATTCCATCGAATGAGGATGAAAGCGAAAGTCCTTTCGGGGCATCGAAACGATCTTGTCCGGCATCTCGGCTGAACTGACTTCTCCTGGTCCATAATTTAAGTAGACCCAATTATCGATACCCCATCGCGGGTTGCCGATCTGCATTTGCGGATGTGCCGGATTGAATCCTTCGAAAAGAGCCTGTCGCACATCGGCAACATGATCGCCGTCACGGTCGAGCAAGAATAGAACTTTGGTTTTCGCGCCGACTAGCAGTCCGCCTTTGTAGGCCATCAGACTATGAGCGAAGTCGAGGTTTTCCGCGAACACGTGTCGCTTGTCGGCGACGCCATCATGATCGGTGTCTTCCAACATCACGATTCGGGACAACGGTTGGCCACCTGCGGGCGGACCAATCGGGTAGTCACCGTACTCGACGGCATACATTTGTCCTTGCTGGTCAAAGCAGATCGCAACCGGATCTCGCACGAGAGGCTCGGCCGCAAACAGCGATATTTCGAATCCAGTTTCGATTTCGATGGCAGCCAATGATTCGACTGGCGATTTGGGTGGCGCGGTCACTTGCCCTACCCAGTGGCGTCCGCCTTGTTGACTCTCGATTACGTCGAGCGCCGACGTCGGCCCACCTTGCTCGTCAGCAAATCCCGATGGCGATGCAACAAAAAAAGCGAACAGCAAAAACAAACGCATGGATCACCGGATATTCTTGGGCTATTACTAGATCGAAATTTCTAGCGAGCGGCTTCACCGAGCAACTTCGCCGAGCAACGCTAACAGTGTTTGCCGCAGCTTGGGTTCTGCGTCGACTGACAGGTAGCTAGATTTGCAACGCCATGTTTCATATCCACCGAGTGCGTGCTGCCCGGGCGTTGGCAAGTAGCCGTTGTAACCATTGGCTAACTCAATCGTAAACGTTGGTTTCAACGGACTGAGTTGCTTGATCGCGAGTCCCGTTTCAACAAACGTTTCGCACGGGCTACTGACAATGCCGAGGTCGCCGATGCGAATTGCTTGCAACTTGACTTTGACCGCGGCAGGATACTTTGCCAAATCCAAAGTCTCATTCGCATAGATCAAACGACGGTCACTCCAAGGGCCGGGCGCAGCATCTTCGATTAGTTTCTGTGCGCGAGCAATTTCGTCTTTGTCCGGTCGTCGGACACCCAGCTCAATTTCAGTCTCTCGCATTTTTATTGGCACCCAGGTTTCAAATCGAACTCGCTGGTAGGCGGACTGTGCGGAAGCGGCAACATCGCCCGCGACGATGCGAATTTGCTCGAATGGTTGTTGATGCCCGCCACCTTCAAAGAAGTTGATGTTGTTGATATCTCCGCTGGTTCCGTTGGTCATCGCAGCCACAAACGGTGGCTCGGTTTCACCCGCATCGATTAAGTCTGCGATCTGGCGTGCGAACTGGCCGAAATAATCAGCCGACAGCGAATCGGCAGGAACACCGCCGACGTAATGCAGGCTGTAGTTCGCCCACACCGCAATCGGCCGACCGTCAATGGCTTGCACTGCGAGGACAGGAACTTCCGGATCAACAGGCCCGGCAGGCTGCAGCAGATCTCGACTATTGGCTGGTGGGTTCATCCGGACTCTGTCCGATCCGCGATCAAACGGATCGTTTATCGAAACCCCCGGACGCAAAAACCAACGGCGATTGAAAACTTGCCGCGGGTTGTTGCCGATCGCCCATCCAATGCGTGCAGGTTCCAACTGTGAGTGGGCACGAACGATACTCTGCGTGATCTGCTCGGTAAGAAAGCCGACATAGTTCTCAGCGGCTGGACTTTGAAAAGTCGGTGTGGCGCTTGCCGCGGTATGAGTGTGTGTTGCCGAACAGAGAATGTGCTGAGTCGGAATGCCGGTGATTCGCGAGGCCGCTTCCTTGGCGGCATCGTAAATTTCGCGAGGAATCATGCAACTATCGCAGGTCACGATCGCGATTTGCGTTTCGCCGTTGTCGATGACAAGACACCGAGCGTGCAGTGGATCATGTGCCTTATCCGCCGTGCGTCGCGTCATGCTGCCAGACGATTCGACGGGAAACGTGGTCGGCGTAATGTCGGCTGCGTAGGCTCCCGCGCGAAGAACTCGCGATGGCGAATCTTGCGACAAAACTGAAGTCGCCGACATCAACGCAGTCAAAACAAGAGTAATGAAAAGCGCCGGCAGAGAGATTCGATTCATGATTTGGCTCTTCGGAGAGGCAACAGGCAACCTTCACGGTCATTGTCCGTGAATGGTTTATCCCAATGATAACCCTACTCACCATCGTAGGTGGGTCGAACAAATGAAAGTGTCGCAAAGCCCCATCGATTCACTCGCTTGAACCACGTTCTACTGGCATGGAATCTCGATTGCTCAGTCCGGCAAGTCGCGTAAAGTTCATCGTCTTGGCGAAAAATCTTGCGAGACGGCACGCTCGGCAAGACGTCGCGTTGAGCGAGACTTCGAATCGGCATCGCGATGGGCGGCCATTGAAACGAATCTGCCGAACAGCACGAATTACCTAGACGAACCTGCCACTTCAGCATTTGCTTAGAATAGCGTTACGCCCGTCGGCAACTGCCAACCTATTAGCAACGAAAGCCAGAATGACCATGAATCAGCTTCAAAGACTGCGAACTTTTTCTAACCCGGTACGAGGAATCCTGTTTTCAGCCGCAGCTTGCTACCTTGCTGCGGCTTGCAACTTTGAGGGCACGTGTTGGGGCGACGAGCGACCGAATATTGTTTGGATCATTCCGGACGACATGTCTGCCAACTTTGCGTGCTATGGCGAAACCGCGATCGCAACACCCAACGTGGACAAACTGGCCGCGAACGGGGTCAAATTCACCAATGCTTATGTCACCGCGCCAGTTTGCTCGACATGCCGATCGGCATTCATCACCGGCATGTATCAAACCAGTATTGGTGCGCATCACCATCGCAGTGGCCGCGGAACAGAAAAAATCTCGCTACCCGAGGGAATCGAATTGGTGCCGAAACTGTTCCAGGACGCGGGATACCACACGTCAATCAGCGACTGGCCGATTGGCGGCAAACTCGGCAAGACGGACTACAACTTCCAGTGGGACCAATCAGTCTACGACTCCAACGACTGGGCCGACCGCAAAGACGGCCAGCCATTTTTCGCGCAGCTGCAAACCAAAGGTGGAAAGCTGCGTGGCAGCCATGCAGCCAGTTGGGAGAAAACAGCGAGTGCGGCCGAAAAGAAGCTAGGAAGTCGCACCACCGACGACCGGGTAGTCCTGCCACCTTACTACCCACGTCATCCCGATGTGGTTCGTGACTGGGCCGCGTACCTGGATTCAGTTCGACTGACCGATTTGATGGTGGGTGAAGTAGTCGCTCGATTAGAAGCCGAGGGTGTGCGCGAGAACACATTGATCTTGTTCATGACCGACCACGGCATTAGCCACGCACGCGGCAAACAATTCATGTACGACGAAGGCCTGCATGTCCCACTGGTCATCAGCGGCCCATCCATCAAGCCCGGCACCGTCCGCAATGACTTGGTCGAGCACATCGACATCGCCGCGTTGTCACTTGCCGCGGCCGGCATCCCCGTGCCAACCATCATGCAGGCCCGAAACATCTTAGCGACGGACTACCAACCACGTGACGCTGTCTTTGCGGCACGGGATCGATGCGATGAAACGGTTGACCACATGCGAGCGGTGCGAACGAAAGAGCTGAAGTACATTCGCAACTTTTTGCCCAACCGACCACACTTGCAACCGTGCGCTTACAAAGATGCCAAAGCAATTCTGATTGCCCTGCGTCAGTGGCATGACGCAGGCAAACTCGACTCGGTCCAAGAACTGTTGTTTCGTCCGACACGGGCTGCCGAGGAGCTATACGACCTCAGCAACGATCCTTTTGAAATCAACAATTTGGTTTCCGACCCTGCCTATGCAACTCGGCTGTCCGAAATGCGCGGTCGCTTGGACCAATGGATGGAATCGACCGGCGACCAAGGCCGCACTCCGGAATCCGATGCGATGTTCGACAGCGACATGGCCGTCTATCTGCACACGCTGAAAATCAGGGGCACGGCCAGTCAATTGAAAACCGTCCAAAATAACATCGCGCTGATGAAAAAATGGGCCGCCGAGGGTAAGTGAACGAGTAGCGACATTGACGACTTCATGCCGCGCACCGGATTTGATTCGAATGTTCACGACCTTTGCAGTTTTTCACATTTTGGGGAAATGGCCAATGATGATGACCAAACGAAGTTTTGTTGGCTGGCTGTGTCTCGCATTGGCGATGGTTTTCAACGACGGCGGCGTGAAGGCAGCCGAAGTCATCCCGTTTGATTTGGTTACTCCTAAGATGACCGACCAACCGGCGGGGCCCGGCCGGCGAGTGCGGCAGACATCACCAGAGTATCAAGGCACCGACGTTCACCACGCACTGTACTTACCACCTGACTGGACACCGCTAGGTTCACTGCCTGTGATCGTCGAGTACACCGGCAACCAATGGGCCCAGTGCAATTCGACCGGCAAAACCGAAGATGCCAACTTAGGTTACGGCATCAGCGGCGGACGCGGATTCATTTGGGTTTCAATGCCGTACATCGACGTGGGCCGGAAACAAAACTGCTCGTTTTGGTGGGGCGATCGCCAAGCAACGGTGGACTACTGCAAGAAGAACGTACCCCGGATCTGCGAACAGTTTGGTGGCGACCCTGACAACGTCTTCGTCTGTGGATTTTCGCGCGGGGCAATTGCAACCAGCTACATCGGACTCGCAGACGATGAGATCGCGTCGCTTTGGAAGGGCGCGTTGACGCACGATCATTTCGACGGCCAAAAACCATGGAACTATGCCGACAGTGATCGAGCCTCGGCACTGACGCGTCTGTCTCGGTTGAACGGACGCCCCGTATTGGTTTGTGGAACGGCAGCGAGTCAAGTGCGAGATAGCTATTTAAATAAACATCAAAACCTAGCCCAGTTTTCATTTCTGCAGGTTCCGACGAGTGAAATTTTTGACATCCCAGAAGGCGACGTTGTCCATCCGCACACCGATCGGTGGATGCACAAGCCAAGCGTCTATCGCGACCAAGTGAGAGACTGGATCGCCAACGTTTGTGACGCCCAAGCAACCGTCAACTCCACAACCGTCAACTCAACAACCGACTTCCAATACGCCTCGTGGAATCAAGGACCCGGTGCCGGAGCCGATTTCCGAATGCTTGGTGAGCGAGCGCCGACGACATGGAGTGCCGTTCGCAATGAGCACGTGCGTTGGCGAAAGAGCCTGCCCGAGACCGGCCAAAGCAGTGTCATCACCTGGGAAGATCGCCTTTTTTTCACAACGATGGCGCCGGTCAACAGTGACAGCGAATTGGGCCGCGACGTGATCGCTTGGTGCTGTGACTTGGACACGGGGGATACTGTTTGGAAACGCAGAATCGCTGGCACTAGTGTGCTGCAGCTTTCAGGATGCTTCAGCGACAGCAGTTCGCCGCCTGCGGTCACAGACGGCAGGACCGTTTGCTTTTTCAATGCATCGGGCGCGATCACGGCATTCGATCTGGACGGCAACTTGCGATGGACACGTGATGTGATGCCGGTTGGTCGCTCGCAACCGGTGCTGGTGGACGGGACCGTTGTATTCATCCGCCAGCACTACATGCCCGACGATCACGGGCATTTCACGCACGATCATGTCGACGCGTTAAGACCACTGTGGACACAATTGCAGGCGATCGATTTGAAAACGGGCGTGGACCGCTGGTCTTCAAAATGCGGCGTCAACATGGGCAGTGTTCCGCTGCTTCAGACTCGCCTGGATGGGCGGCAAGTGTTTGTCGTCGGTCGCGGCGGCGGTCACTCACCGCCTGAGAAACCCGAAGGCATTTCGATGGTTGATGCTCATGATGGTTCGACACTGTGGACCTTGCCACTGCCCGAATTCATGAGCACTCAGACATTCCCGGTGATCAAAGACGAGGTGCTTGTGTTTCATCGCGACGAACACCTCTGGATAAACGCGATGACCGGCGAGATCAACCGCCGAGTATCGATCCTGCGTGACGTTCAAGTCGTCCAACACACCGATGACCGGTGGACCACTGGCACCGAATCGCTTGATGACGCGGATGTGCAGCGGGGCATCATCCAGCAATCCAATTTGTTCGTTGGCAAGTACCACTACTTTCGCAGCTATACCCAGCCCTGGATTGGCCGCGTGGATTGCGAGGATGGTTCGGTCGAATACTTACAGTTGCCGGTGCAAATGTTGCCAGGCGATCGTCGCACCAACGACCGTTTGCTATGGAGCGATCAAGACATGGATCCGGCGCTCGTCAAACAATTGCTAGACGCGAACCGAAAGAAACCGAAACGACTTCCGATCACCCAGTGGGCGTTCGCCCCCAACAACATGCTAAACAGCCGAGGGCATCGAGTGATGGGCGACGCACGGTCCCAAGGAAACGGATGGGGACATCATGCCTCGCAAATTCCAACCGTCATCGGCAAGTCCCTGTACGTTCCCACAATGGCGGGTACGGTTTATGTGATCGATTGGAATGCCGATCAATTCGACGAAAAGGCAATCACTGCGATCAACGACCTGGGACCACCGGGGAAAGCTTGGAACCGAGCCAGCTTGACCAGTGCTGGCGGGCGTTTGTTTGCACACACGATTTCCGAGCTATTGTGCCTTGAAGCTTCCGAGACCGAACCAACCTCAAACTCAGCCGATTGACTCCGTTACAATCAGGCGTGATCTGCTGTTCGCGTTTTTCCGCTGGTGAGGCTGAGACGATGTTTCGTGGTTTGGTGATCGGTTTTGTGTGTTTGTTGGCAAGTACATTGGCGACGGCTGAACCGCCGGTGCGAGATTCACTGACCTACGCCAATGTCCCGAGTGGTTCGATCACTTACGTCGTCACGATGCAAGTCGGCCGGGGCAACGGAGCGGAGTTCTACAAGGGCAGGCTGGCCTATGACGTTGGGGATGCCGGGCGCTGGCAGGTGACTGGTAGTCTGCAACGGGACTTCGAAGCGGCATCCAAATCAGGCGTTCCGCGGCAGGCTCGGCCGATCGGCCCGTTGTTCACAAACAGCCTACTAGACCTGGTTTCGCACGCCAGCACTCGTTTTGAAATCACGTCTGTTGGAAAAGTGATTTCGACTTCATCCGAAGAGCAGATAAAGCTGTTGCTTGGTGATTACTTGCTGTGGGCGATTTGGCCGCTCGGCGAGAACGGTCAATCCAAATGGGGTAGTTCAGAACCGATCTTGGTGCAACAAATCAGTCACGATTCACGTTTTCCTAGCAGCATTCGGTCGAGCTTCGGTCCCAATTATCCTCGCTCGGGCATGTCCATGTTCGACCGCGAGCGGCTATCAGCCAGCATTGAGACAACCAACTACCGAATCACGGGTACCGACGGCCCAATCACGAATATCGAACAAACCTATGAATTGAAAGCCAACAGTACCGACCCTCCGCTGACGCTTTCAGGCAAAGGAAGCGGTAAGTTCGATCGTCGACGCGGCGTATTTGTCGAATTGGAATGGACACGTGAAGTGGTCAGCAACCGCAGCGGCGCCGAAGTCCGATTGCCGGTCACAATATCACTAAAACGCGAAATGGATTTTGGGTTGGCGCCGCTAACGGCCAAAGAAAAAGCAGCCATTGCGAGACAAAAAGCCGAAGCCGAATCGTTTGCGAAAACGCCCGAAGGAAAAGCCAAGGCTGCCGAAAATGAAAAACGGATGGCCGAAGAACGAGCGAGGCGAGACAAGTCACTCGCCGAAGCAAAAATGCGAAGCGAAACTCGCAAACAAGAGCGTGAAGCCGAATTGTCCGCCCCGTTTGATGCGGCCGATCGCAAAGCATGGATAGCCACGTTCGATGCTGGACATGAATACGGTGACGGGGCACAACTATATGGCAAGCTGAACAGCAAATCGGATCGCAACGATCCCGAACTGGGAAAAGCAATCTACGAATTCGCAAACCGGATGGGCGGCGGTTCGCTGCCGACTATGTTTTTTGATCTGGCGGCCAAATTTGATCCGGACTTTGCCAAAGTGGTGACGCTTCGAAAGGCTTACGCCAACTCGCACACATCGCTGGACGATATGGGAACCCCGTTGGATTCGGGCAACGATCTTAGTAAGGGACAAGTCGTGGCGGTCAAGCAAAAACACAGCGATGACTATCGAGCCAAGTTCGTCGTCTCGGCTGATGCCGAAGGATTCGTGATTGTCCAACCGATCGATTCGAAACCGGTGGGCGAAGGCCGCATTGAACGGGTACCCGCTTCGAGCGTGCGCCTTGCGTCACCTAAAGTGACCAAGTACTTGCCTGCGGATCAGCGTGGAACGGCGACGGCAACTCCGGAACGCATGACAACAGCACCCATGGTGAAAGAATCTTCGGCCGAGTTGAAACTCAAGACTTGGATGGACAAGACAGGACGCTACTCGATCACCGCATCGTTCGTGTCGTTAGAAAAAGATGTCGTGCGATTAAAAAAGACCGACGGCACGACAATCGACATTGCGATCGAAAAGCTAAGCGATCCCGACGCTAAGGCAGCACGCGACTTTGCCGTCGATGCCGCCAATCCCTTTGAAGTCGTTCAGCCTTAACGATCGAGCGTCAATCAACCAAACAGAACTTCATCGGTTGGCTGTTTACCGGTGTCCGTCCGCGCGGAGTAGAGCTTCAGTTTTTGCAAAATTGCGAGTGTCGCAAAGGCAGGATTCGTGGTCGAGTAACGTTTCCACAATCGACCTGGCTCGCGAGACAAACGGAAGAACCATTCCAAACCATTTCGCTGCATCCACGGCGGCGCTTGTTCAAGCATGCCTGCATGAAATGCAAACGCAGCTCCGACGGCAACGAGAGGCATCGAAACACGATCACGCATCTCGTAAGCGAACACTTCTTGGCGCGGGCAACCGAGACCGACAAAGCAAATCCCGGCACCGCTGGTATTGATTTTATCAGCAAGCTCGTCTCGCTCGGTCGTTGATAGAGTCCGGAAACGTGATGCTTGCTTGCCGGCGATCACCAGGCCCGGGTACTTCTCGCAAAGCTTTTCGGCGAACTGATCAAGCATTTCCTGCGTGGCACCGAACAGAAAAATCGAAACACCGCTTTTTGCTGCCGCTTCGCACAGACGTAGCGTCAATTCGGGACCATAAACACGATCCGACAAATTGGCTTTGTGCAATTTGTTGAGTGCCCAACGCACTGGTTGCCCATCAGGACACACCAAGTCGAACTGGTTCAATCGATACTTGTGCTGTGAATCGCTGACACCCGTCATCACACCATGAACGGCGAGCGCTGTCACCGACATAGACTGGCGGGCTTTGCCAGCATCGATAATTTTGGTGACGGCCGCTTCGTAATCGATAGCGTTAACGTTGATTCCGACGACACTTCGTTTGCCGAGATCGATCATGCTGAACTGACTCTTGATTAAACCGCGGATGCGATTTTAGGGGATGGAATGGTTTGGTCTTCAGCCGACGCGATCGCGGTACCGACGTTGGGGTCTGTCGCCTTGAGCTGGTCGATCATCAATCGCACATCGAAGGAATCGGCATACAGTTTCAGCCCCCAACGTACGATCGCAAGCTTGTCCTTCCGCGACATGTTCATCGCCGGAAAGTAAGCCATGTCGGAATCGTCTTCTTGTCCCATGAAATCTGGCGGATGCAGCAGCAGCGAGGGTGGCGTTCGAGTCAGCTTGCACATTCGGATCGCCAATCGCAAATACGATTTAGCGGCCAATGTCGAAAAGCTTGCCAAGTACGTGAAGTAGCTGAAATGGATCGGGGTTCGAGTGATCGGCATCACCGTGACCGGCATTTCCCAAAGCTGAGACTCGTCGACGGTTCGTTGGAACGGACGGTTGGGCTGAAGCAGCGATGAGAATCCGCCGTATAACTTCTTTGCCTTTTCGCGCTGTTCGCCTTTCAAGTCACTTTTGATCAAGAAGACCATTCTCGCAATCGGTGCGATCGATGTTGGAAAAATGGATGCGTCGTAAACGTAATGATTGTTTGCAAGCACGCGCAAAACTTCGTCCGGGCAACTGAATCCAGGCCCGCGGAATCCCATCGGCACGCGTCCCGTTGCGGCCACGATTCGGCGATGGGTGGTCTCGATTTCCGCAGCGATTTCGGCCGCATCCATCGTGTGCATCCACGGCAGGTGGTTCAATGAGTGATTGGCCGGTTCCCAAGCTCGCAGGGCCGAAAACCCCTTGATCGCGTCCGCTTCGTTCGTTCCTTCGGATGCATCGTCATCGTCGCAAACACCGGCCAAATCGCGGCCGACAACAAAAACGGTCAACGGCAAATCCAGCTCGCCGAGCACATCAACCATTCGGTCAACCACCAGGGGAAGGTACCCCGGCCGCTGAGCCCAATCAGGTCGCCCCGCGGCACGCAGATACGCCCACTTGTTGTCCAGGTCCAGCGATAGACTTGCCAATGGGCGCGTCATGATTTGCTTGTCTCTGAATCGGTGGTCCGGTTGGAATTTAAGACATATCGAACGGCTTCAAGGGCACCCGATGCGGCCCACCGTGGCGTTCGATTGGCGACGGAATCTCGAGACGCCTGTCGCATCTTGCTGATCAGTTTAGCTGAACATTCAAAGTACTGATCAAGCGACTTGTCCAAGTCGCCCGCAATCGTCGGGTCATATCGCCAACCATTGACGCCGTCCTGAATCAACGTCGTGACGGCTTGCGCATGAACGCTGCCAATGACTGGCACACCAGCGTTAAGTGCCTCGTTAACGACCAACATCCATTCATCGGCCAAAGTTGCTGCGATCAGACAACCACAGTCTTTCATTTCATGAGCGAGATCAGATGGCGAGATGTTCCCTAACACCTTGATCAGCAGATTCGCAGGAACATCGTGCTCTTCGACAGCGGACCGCAAGGGACCGTCACCAGCGAACACCAATTCAATCATCTGCTCTTTGCGAGCGACGGCGTATTTGGCAACTTGTTGGATCAAAGGCAATACGCCTTTTCGTTCGCTAAGTTGCCCGACAACCAACAGGCGAGGGCGAGTCGTCGCATCAACTCGCTCAACTGGGCCATTGTATTGGGTTCGGTCGTCGGCGGCGTACGGCAACGGGAACAGCTTTGGTTCTGGAACACCGACTTGTCGCAGATACTTTTTACAAGACGGCCCGTTGAAAGTGATCGCATCGGCGCGATCGATCAACCACCGGCGAACCATTTGCCGCAAAGGACCGCGTCCCTGTTCGGTTCGCTCACTCATGTAAGTGCAAAGCACCAGTTTCGTGTCGGGATAGCGGCGACAGTATCTTGCCGCACCGACTGAACGAGCGCCAAGTTCCAACGACATCACAACGTCAGGATTCAGTTTACGAAGCTGAGCGGTCGTGTCGTAAGGGAAATGGACAAACAACGGATCGTCGAAGCCTGCTTCGCGGTGCCGCCATTTTCGCCGAAAGGTTACCGTCTTTTGAACACGAACGTCCAAGCCCGTCCAGTCCGGCTTGAAGTCTCGGTTGGGTTCAATGGGAGTGCTGAGCAACACATGAAAATCGCGAATCGATGAAGCCAAAGATTGCAGAACTCGAACTTGATAAAGCGGGATGTAGTGCGTCAAAAACACAACCCGCGCATCGATGAGCGAATCAACGGAAACGCTTTCTTCAGTAGTACGATCTTCGGTCAACGTCACGATCCCTATTCGCTCCCGCGCCCAAGAATAGGAACCTTAATGGTTTGGAAGATCAGACGAGCGTCTTCGACGACGCCGAATGTACTGAGGTATCGCAGATCAAGTCGCATCCAGTCGTCGAACGACTTGATGTTGGCTTTGTTAACTTGCCAGTAACAGGTCATGCCGGGACGCAGATCCAAACGGCGGCGATGCCAGCCTGCGCAAGCGCGGCTTTCCTGCCATGGCAGTGGACGTGGACCGACCAATGACATGTCGCCCTTTAGCACGTTCCAAAGTTGTGGCAATTCATCAATGCAACTGCGACGCAAAAAACGGCCCACATTTGTGATACGAGGGTCATGCTTGATCTTGAACGCTGGCCCGTCACGATGACTCTGGTGACGCAGTTCGGCTTGTCGTTTTTCAGCGTCAACAACCATAGTGCGAAGTTTGTAGATCGTGAACGGCCTGCCATGCATGCCTTCGCGAGTCTGCTTGAACAATGGCGAACCACCGTCGTCCATTCGGATCTTTAGCATTGCGGCCGCGATCACGGGGCTGAGAACAACCAATCCGACCGAAGCTCCAACGACATCGAACGCGCGCTTGCTGAACATCCGAAGGCGGGGAAGATCCATCATCGGTTCTTCGCTGGCGATCATTGCCATCGCAGCGGGCCCACCCGAGACCGTCAGTTCACCCGAGATTCCGGCTTCTTGATGGGTAGGTTCGTCGACGCGATGGTGAGGCGTGGATTGCCACGGCGAACGACCTACGTCGATGCGAGATTGCTGGTCGTTCGGGCCCGACTGATCTTGGGGGCCAAAACCGTCTGGATCATGAACCTTCAAGTCCATTTCAACATGCAAATGATTCGTCTGCATGACACCGGCTAGTCGGTCCATCGCAGAGCGACCGCCCATCTCAGACGTGTCCACTAACAGAATGCCCACGACACCTTGACTGAGCATTCCTTTTTGGTCCGTCATCCGCAGATTGCGATGCAGCAAACGCAGCATTTTTCGCAACTGGGCACGTCGCTGGCGATTGCCGATCAATTTGACCGTGATGATGCAAAACGGGATCGAACGCCGCGTCGCACGAATCCGCTCGCGTGCGAGCTCACGGTTGAAATGAGTCTCGCTAAGCAATAACGCATCACGAACGCCGATGGTCGACACTCGCTGTCTCAAGTCGTCAATCAATGCTCCAAGCACTTGCGTAAACTCTGTTGAGATCGACGCTGTCGCGAAAGCCCCGCGACAGGCATCAAAGTGGGGCAAGACACGCCCGCTGTTGTAGCGAACGCGGGCTCTTATGGGGGGGTACTTAGTTAAAAATAGTCGGATTTATCGGGGTAACGAAGAAGCAAATGCCTCTTCCAAAACATCATCATCATCCAGCCCGTGCCCGATCTCGCTCTCTGAGTCTAATTGCGATAGGTCGGATTTGTTCACCGGATTTTTAGATTGTGTCGATATGGCCCGATTGCCGGCACTTGCCAACGATTTCGAGTCTCTACTTTGGCCAGTTCCTCGAATAATCGCCTGCATCAGACCCAAGCAAATACCGAGGATTCCACCGACCAGTGCCAGAATCAATCGCGGCGGCCCGACCTTTTTCAAGTTCAAAGAAGCGTTCTGAATGACCGAGACATCGGACATCTTCTGGTTATCGAGCTCCTGGACCAATCGTGAACTTTCCAGACTCTGCGAGTGGCTCAGATAGTTCGTCTCGGCGATGTCCGCAGCCCAACCCAATTCTGCGAGGACAATTCCGTCTTGATTCAAACGATTCAGATCGCGTTGTGCCGAAGCGAGGCTCTTGGTCAACGATTCTAGCCGGCTCTTGTTTCCGGCTGCCGTCGTCAGGGCGGTTTGGTAAGCCGTTTCGAGGCTTAGCCGCAAAGGATTCAGTGCCTCGACAGTTTGCTCGCGATCACCTTCGGCAGATTCAACGATCTGTTCACCTTGGATGATCTTGTCTCGCAAGATTTTGTAACGCGGATGGCTGGCGGTTACCTTGGAAAGCTCTTCGCCGTCTTGCAGTTTGTGTCCGTACAACTGGGTCTTCATTCCATCGACCGCGTTATCAGCGACCTTGGTAACTTCCATTGGGATCCACTCTTCGATCTCGGCTAACCGCTCGCTGATCGAAGCGGCTTTGCTTTCCGCGTCCGCGAATTCGCTGTTGGCTTGATCAAGCGATAGTTCCAGATTCAAAATTCGTTCACGCAGCGATTCTTCCGCTGACGCGACGCTCATCCAACCCATGCTGTTTTTGGTTTCTTGCAGCTTCTTGCGAGCGGCGATGGCTGCGGCGTGACTTGCTGTCGTTTGCTCTTCAAAGAATCCCAGCGCTCCCACCGAAGTGTGAGCTTCGACGTGATATTGACCGTACTGGTCCATGATGGACTGGACGATCTTCTGTGCCACAACCGGGTCGCTGAATCGCGAAGCAACCGAAATCGTATAGGTATTTTTAGGAACCTTGATCGTGACAGAATCGATGACGCGTTTGACAGCCTCTTCATGTGATACTTGACGATCGAACTCGGTCCGATCGAGTTCCGAACCGTCAATGTCGTTTGACGGGGCCATGTTATTGACCAAGGAACCAACCCTGTTCGCCAACCGATCCGTCCAAGTGCGTGGGAAGTTGATTTCGCGAGCGCCAACTTTCTGCACCACCCGATCAGCGATTTCGCGACTGCCAAGCATTTCCGAGATACTAGCAACTTCCGACGACCGGCTATCTTGCAGCGACACCGAACGGCCCGGTTCGGTTGTCGGATCAATAGCAACAGCACCGCGCCCCAACCGAGCGTACAACAACCCGTCGCTGGCGTATTGGTTTGGCCAGGCAAGCAACAACGCACCTACCGAGAGCGTGGTGATCCCAGCGGTCACCAAGACAGACGGCAGACGTCGAATGATCACAAGGGTCAGGTCGTGCGGTGAAACCGTCGACCAAACGTCAGAGTTGTAAGTGTCTGCGGAGTCCACAGGCTGGGAATCGACATGTCCGACACGCGTGGCGAGATGATTGCGGTCCATTAGAATTCGATGTCTTTTACAGAATGGAAGATAGTTGTGAATGCGGGTTTGGTGTGCTGTGATCGTTAGATCGCCAAACAAACCGTGTTTTTACTCGGTCCCCCCCGCCAGATCCAGCCACAGACTTTAACCCCTGCAAGCGTCAGAATCTGTACTATTTTCCCCGAATCCAACGTTGTTTATCTTACGCTCGAGCCCGATGAAGGGGATGTGGCACATCGCATAGAATCACAATGTCGGGCCTAAGGTGGTCAAATGTTCCTTGCTACCTTTTCTAGCGGTGACCATCCCGGTTTTCGCCTGCGGAAAAAGATGCGTGAAACACGATACATTCCCGCACCTTTTTGCCAGCAAAACATTTTCCGGCTAACCCAGCAGCGTTTCTGGGCGACACGAACCCCCGCAATTGGATGCACTGCCGATGACACTTTCACGAGTCCCCGAGCCCAAGCCAGAGAACGCTCGCGAGGACGCGGACGAGTACTTCGCGATGGACCACTTGGCGATCAACCAGCAATTCGTTGACGATTTCCTGAGTGGCAAATTCAACAACCAAAACTTTCCAGCGACGGCCGGCCCACGGGTGATCGATCTGGGATGCGGACCAGGCCAGATCCCAATCCTGCTTTGCCAAGCTGACCCGAACATCGAAATGCTGGCGGTCGACCTTGAAGTCGAGATGCTGGAGATCGCGAAAATCGAAATCGACATCGCTGGAATGCTGGGGCGAATCCGGCTGGAACAAGCTGATATTACCGACATGTCCGTGTTCGAGGACGGACTAGCGGACGCAGTGATTTCCAACAGCGCGATGCATCATCTGGACGAACCGAGCCTTGGACTGGCGACCGCAGTGCGATTGGCTCGCCCAGGCGGCCGAGTGTTCATTCGCGACCTGTCCCGTCCCGATTCGGAAGCTGAAATCGAGTCGCTAGTATCGCTGCATGGCGATGGTCACACCGACGCGGCCAAGCAAATGCTAAGACAATCACTTTGGGCTGCGTTATCGATCGACGAGGTCCATGAAATCGCCGCTCGGATGGGGATCGAGGGGTTGGGAGCACGTGCTTCGTGCGTTCAAATGACCAGCGACCGTCACTGGACCCTTGATTGGGTAAAGCCGATGATTCAATAAGCCGGCATCTATCGGCTCGCTGAGAGTTTGACTTCGGAATCTGGCTAACCTTTCTGACCGACTGAAACGCATGCGAACTTACCTTCAACTCCTTGACGAAGTTCTTCACGACGGACTCGATCGCGATGATCGAACGGGCGTTGGGACTCGCGGATTATTTGGCCGCCAAATGCGGTTCGACTTGGCCGACGGGTTTCCCCTTCTGACAACAAAAAAAATCCACGTTCGGTCGGTCATTTATGAACTGCTGTGGTTCCTGCGTGGGGATACAAACATCAAGTATTTGAAGGAAAACGGCGTTCGAATCTGGGACGAATGGGCGGATAAAAAGGGAGACCTTGGCCCCGTTTATGGTCACCAGTGGCGTTCTTGGCCGAAACCGGATGGAACGACAATTGACCAAATCGGATGGATCCAGAATGAAATCAGAACCAATCCGCAATCAAGGCGACTGATCGTGTCGGCGTGGAACGTCGCCGACGTCCAGGACATGGCGCTGCCACCGTGCCACGTGCTGTTTCAGTTCTATGTCAGCGGCGATCGACTGTCGTGCCATCTCTATCAGCGCAGCGCCGATATGTTTCTTGGCGTTCCTTTCAATATCGCCAGCTATGCATTGCTCACAATGATGATGGCGAAGGTCACAGGCCTAAAACCCGGCGAATTCGTCCATACACTGGGCGATTTGCACCTGTACCGAAACCATTTTGACCAAACTCGCGAGCAGCTTTCTCGGCACCCACGCCCATTGCCTAAGATGCAAATTAGCTCCAGCCCTGAATCCATCGACGGCTTCCAATTCGAAGACTTCACGCTGGTCGACTACGACCCGCACCCAACGATCAAAGCATCGGTAGCGGTTTAAGTCGCATGGAACCTGAATCTCCGCAGACGAACGCAAACTTAGAGACGCGAGCGATCGAGCCTGCGGTGATCGCCGTCGTTGCGATGACTTCCAACGGAACAATCGGCCTTGATGGCGACATGCCTTGGCGACTGCGAGCTGATTTGATGCGGTTCAAGTCGATGACCATGGGCGGCGTTTTGATCATGGGCCGGAAAACCTACGATTCAATCGGCCGACCTTTGCCAGGACGCCGCACGATTGTGGTGACTCGCAACAAATCTTGGCACGCCGAAGGGGTTGACCGGGCGTCAGATCCTGAAAAAGCAATTTTGATGGCCGGCCAGGGTCCGATTTTTGTGGTCGGAGGTGCCGAAATCTATCGACAACTGCTTCCAAGCTGTAAAGAAATTTGGTTAACGCGAGTTTGGTCCGGAATTCTGGGCGACACCAAATTATCGATTGACCTATCGAATTTCCGGGTTTTAGAGCAAACTCGCGTCCCCGCTTCGGACCGCGATGACGTGCCGACAGAGTTTTTTCGGCTCGTTCGTCAAAATTCCTAGAAAAATCATGCCTCTTGCCACTTGAGCAAAAAGGGGGCCGGTCTGTATATTCCGGGATTCTTGGCGGGAACTTTGCAATTCAAGTGTGTAAGTGTCCGCTTACGTTGAACTACCTGATGAAACATTCACCGGAGTCTGGTTATGCCCCGTTTGATGGGCGTTGATATCCCCAACGACAAAAAAATCCAATACTCGATGACCTATTTGTATGGCATCGGGCTACGTACAGCTCGCCAAGTTTGCGAGAAGTTGGGTATCGATCCAGATCGACCGGCTAGCGAGCTGAACGAGGATGAACTCGGTCAAATCGCTGCGATGCTTGAGCGTGACTACACGGTCGAAGGCCCTCTTCGCCGTCAAGTCGCTCAAAACATCAGCCGTTTGCGAGAAATCAAGTCGTACCGCGGTATGCGTCACCGTTCGAGCCTGCCGGTTCGCGGTCAACGCACCAAAACTAACGCGAGAACCCGTAAAGGGCCTCGTAAGACGGTTGCCGGCAAGAAGGGCGTCAAGGACCTTCGATAGTCCTTGGTGTTTACCGACTGCAGCAGTTATCGCGGCTTAGCCTATCCCCCAGCGTTGGATTCACATCCAAGGTGCAGGCAGGCAAGCCGCCGATCCTATTTGTTCAAGCCAATCACCTCACAGCCATCACGAGACCTTTGCAGTGGCAAAGACCAATAAAAAGAAACGCGTTCGTCGCAACGTCAGCAGTGGCATCGCGCACATTCACGCGACCTTCAACAACACAACTGTGACAATCACGGACCCCAAAGGCGACACCCTTTGCTGGGCAAGTGCTGGAACGAGTGGTTTCAAGGGAAGCCGCAAAAGCACTCCGTTCGCTGGTCAGTGTGCTGCACAGCAAGCTGCTGAAAAAGCAACGAAGTTTGGCATGCGTGACTGTGAAGTGAAGGTCAAGGGCCCCGGCTCGGGACGCGAAAGTGCCATCACTTCGCTGCAGGCTGCTGGCTTGAATGTGAAAGTGATCGAGGAAGTAACGCCAATTCCACATAACGGTTGTCGTCCTCGCAAGAAACGCCGCGTTTAATCCGTCGGCTTTCGTTTAGCCAAGCGTTTCCAGGGTTCTTCGGCTTGCCCGCACTTGCCGGTTTTCGTCCTGAACGCTCTTTCGCCAAAACACTCCTCTCTCACATCTGGTCCCACAGAACTGAGGTCACATGACAATGCATATTCGTTGGCGTGGCATGGAACTTCCCTCCGCCCTGGAAGTCGACCGTGATACCCTAACATCGTCCTACGGCAAGTTCGTCGCCGAACCTTTCGAGCGTGGATTTGGATCAAGCGTTGGCAATAGCCTCCGTCGCGTCCTGCTAAGCAGCTTGATGGGCAGCGCCGTTACGCAAATCAAAATCCGCGGTGCCCAACACGAATTCACCTCGATCCCCGGTGTCGTCGAAGACGTTACCCAGATCGTTCTGAACGTGAAGAGCTTGGTGGTTCGCAATCACAGCGAAGCAACTCGCGTGATCACGATCGAATCGAACAAGGCAGGCGTGCTAACCGGCGCCGACGTTCAAACCGACTCGGATGTCGAAATCATCAACAAGGACCACGTCATCGCGACGTTGACGTCCGACGTTCCATTCATGATGGAAATGGTCGTTGAAAACGGTCGAGGCTATGTGCCAAGCACCGAACACAGCTCTGTCGATCACGAAATCGGAATCATTCCAATCGACGCGGTCTTCAGCCCGATCACTCGCGTTCGATACGAAGTCGAAGAAACTCGCGTGGGTCAAAAGACCAACTACGATAAATTGAACTTGGAAATTTGGTCCGATGGATCGGTCAGCCCGGAATTGGCGTTGGTTGAAGCGGCCAAGATCTTGCGCAAACACCTGAACCCGTTCGTTCAATACCGCGAACTTGGCCCGAGTATTTTCTCGGCAGCTCGAGGCGGCGCGGGATCACCAGAGGCTCAGCTCGAAGCCAAGCTAAACATGACGCTTGCCGATTTGCGTTTGTCGGTGCGAGCCAACAACTGCTTGGAAAGCGAAAATATTCAAACGGTTCGTGACCTAGTCCAGCGAACCGAAGACAGTCTGCTTGAAGTGCGCAACTTCGGCGACACCACCCTGAACGAGACTCGCGAGAAGCTTGCTCAGTACGGACTGCACCTCGGCATGCGAGTGCCAAACGCACCGCTATTCTAAGCGGTTTGCTTTGATTCGCTTGCGTTGCCCATTTATCATCACCTTGAAAACTTTTTGACGGACATTTCGCCATGCGTCACCGACGACGAGGCCGCACGCTCGGTCGCAGCCCGAGCCACCGTAAAGCTTTGCTGAAGAACCTCGCCAGCGCTCTGTTTTTGACAGAACGCGACGCGACTTACGACGACAACGCACCGAAGGTTGCCGGCCGCATCACGACTACCTTGCACAAGGCCAAAGAGGTACGTCCTCTGGTCGAAAAGTGCATCACGATTGCTAAGAAGTCAATTTCCGCTGCCGAAGAAGCCGAGAAGTTTGCCGCACCTGCGGAACGCGGCTCCGACGCATGGAAGAAATGGCGCACCAGCGATCAATGGTCCAAGTGGGCTGCCGCTCGTGCACCGGTTGTTACCGCACGTCGACGCGTCGTTCAACTGATCGGTGACAAGGATGCCGCCAAGATCCTGTTCGACACCATCGCCCCGCGTTTTGTTGACCGTCCCGGTGGATACACACGTATCCTTCGATTGGCCAAGCCTCGCTTGGGCGATAACGGTGAACGAGCAATCTTGGAATTCGTCGGTAAGAACGACCGTGTCAAGCGATCAGCTCAACGTCCTGCATTCGAAGGTGAAGCACCGCAAGAAGAACCTGAAGCAGTCGCTGCAGGCAGCGAAGAATAGTTTCAACCGTTCGAAATCAAACTCAGAAGAACACGCCGAGCCATCAAGGCACGGCGTGTTTTTTTATGCGCGACGACCACTGATTGTGACGCTCAACTAAGCACGCATACCGTTGGCTCTTCGCCATGCACGCAGTTGCACATCAACGCCAACTCGTTTGGTGATCGATTGCCAGTGAGACTTTGCGCTGGCAAGCGCCTCGGCCGCAGTCGATTTTCCATCAAGGCAGTCCATCACCGCGTGATCGAGCGCTGCGTAGTATTCACCAGCGGAAATGAATTGCATCGACGGCAGGGTGACAGGCGAACCAAGCTTCTTTTCTATCCATTGTGCGTATGGAGTTAAGCTCGATGACGCGTCGCTAGATCGCACGGCGTTATAGGGCGCAACCATTTGCCGCGTCGACTCGCTTCCCTCACCGCCGCTGATCCAGTCCATAAATAGCTTCGAAGCATCAGTTTGCCGGCAGTTTGCCGACATCGTGATCGCATTCAACCAAGGGCTGAATGCAAGCGAAGCTAGCGACTGGCTGCTCGATTCGGGACTCGGCAGGTCTGCAGCACTGAGTTCAGCTTCCGAGTTCGCTTGGCTCGTTGGAAACGTGATCCCTGCGGCCAATTCGCGCTGCTGCAATCTCTGCCAAATTTGCGAGGGTGTTTGGCGAGGCGTTTCATAGCGAGCCACCGTTTGCCGCATCTGATCAAGAGCCTGAACGTAGGGCTCGTCGTCGATCGTGGGTTCGAACGTCTCGCGGCTGACGAGCCATCGCTGGGCCGAACCAATCGAACGCCACAAAAACATCGAAGCCGCCCATCCAGCAGTCGTCGGCTCACCCGCCTTACCGTTCCAATCTGCACCAACTCGATCGCCGTATTCCTTCCACGACAATGCCAAGTCGGCCTCGCTACGGTTGGTCGAAAAGAACAAAGCCGGCAGATTCGCAGCGTAAGGAATTGCAAACGTGTCTCCGCCATATCGAGCGACTCCGCTGCGCATCGCCGGCAACAGGTCCGACGTGATCACGCTAATCGCATCGCCGGTAAGAGATTCGATGGACTCGCTCGACGCCAATTCCGCGACCATCATCAAGGGCACGCTTAGCAAATCGCTGCTTTTGGCCAGTTCGGTCAAGTCGGCAATCGACGGGACGGACTGAGAGCGATCAATCACTACGACATTGATCGCGATCGCTTGCTCACTAACCGACGACCATCCCCTTTCGATCGCATCGGCTTCGTCTTGGCTGCCCACCCACGTGATTCGCAGGGGAATGTCGGTCCGCGCCGCCGCGACCGGCGCAACCACTTCGTCGGTACGATTGCATCCCAACAGCGTGATGCCGGCCAAGCAGGTGGCGGATTGCGAAATCGCTTGCCGGCGGGTCACACGATGCACAGAGCCAGATTCAAATGACAAGTCAAACGCTCAACGAAAAGAGAGAGATGGCGACGCAGCAACAGCAATATGACCTTACGAACTATATTACCGTTCGGTTCGTTCGAAACGCCGTTCCGCGATTCGTCCAGTACACTCAATCGTACGGCAAATCGTTCGTCACAAACTTTGTTTTCTCACTACGACTTGAACAGATCATGAGCTACTACCTAGGCATTGATATCGGAACCAGCGGCACCAAAACGTTGCTGATCGACCAAGCCGGCAAGGTGATCGCCGAAGCCAATGCCGAGTATCCGATGCACCAACCCAAACCAGGTTGGACCGAACAAGACCCCGAAGATTGGTGGAATGGCACCGTCAAGACTGTCCGAGCGGTAATGAAGTCCAGCAAGGTCAAGCCAGCGGATGTAAAAGCGATCGGCTTGAGCGGCCAAATGCACGGCAGTGTCTTTTTAGACAAGAACGACAAAGTCATCCGGAACGCGCTGCTTTGGAATGACCAACGCACTGCCGCCGAGTGCGACGAAATCACCACCGCCGCCGGTGGACGCAAATCGCTGGTCAAGATGGTCGCCAACCCGGCGCTGACAGGGTTCCAAGCTCCAAAAATTCTGTGGCTGCGCAATAATGAGAAACGCAACTTCGACAAGCTGGCGAAAGTCCTATTGCCCAAGGACGACATCCGTCGCCGCCTGACCGGCGGGTACGTCACCGAAGTCAGCGATGCGAGCGGCACGTTACTGTTGGATGTCGTCAACCGAAAGTGGTCGACCCAACTGATCAGCAAGCTGGGCTTGGATGCCAATCTGCTGCCAAGCGTTGTTGAGAGTCACGAAGTCACGGGCACACTTACGGCTGACGCAGCCAAGACACTGGGATTAACGACTGCCTGCAAGGTCGTCGGCGGTGCTGGCGACTGTGCCGCCGGCGCAGTCGGAAACGGCGTCGTCAAGACTGGCGTACTGAGCACATCAATTGGAACGAGTGGCGTGATGTTCGTGCACAGCGACCAGCCCCAATACGATGCCGACGGACGACTGCATACGTTCTGTCACGCAGTCGATGGAAAGTGGCACATGATGGGCGTCAACTTGACCAGCGGCGGGTCGCTGCAATGGTGGGTTGATTCGGTACTGCAAGGTCTAACAGGCATCCCAAAAAGCAAACGCTATGACGCGGCAACCGACGAAGCACAATCGGTCGCGGCAGGATCCGACGGGCTGATCTTTCTGCCCTACCTGAACGGCGAGCGAACACCGCACGGCGACCCAAATGCTCGCGGCAGTTTCGTCGGCATGAACTTGACTCACACTCGCGGCCACATGACTCGCAGTGTGATGGAAGGAATCACATT
This sequence comes from Rubripirellula reticaptiva, assembly GCF_007860175.1. Classification (NCBI taxonomy): domain Bacteria; kingdom Pseudomonadati; phylum Planctomycetota; class Planctomycetia; order Pirellulales; family Pirellulaceae; genus Rubripirellula; species Rubripirellula reticaptiva. Next base: position 1,400,471 of record NZ_SJPX01000002.1, read on the forward strand.
CGCGCTTCGCGACAGCCTTGAAATCATCACCTCGATGGGCGTTCCTGTGAAGCAGGTCCGAGCATCCGGCGGCGGCAGCAAGAACCCGATGTGGCGACAAATGCAGTCGGACGTGTTTGGCAAGAAAGTCACCACGCTAGAAGTCGAGCAAGGACCGGCGTTCGGCGTCGCCCTGTTAGCCGCCGTCGGCGACGGGACCTTCAAATCGATCGAGCAAGCGTGTTCGGCAACGATTAAAGTGGCGGATGAAACAAAGGTCGACCGTGCCGCGGCTAAAAAATACGACCAACTGTTCCCGATCTATCGTGACCTGTATGGCAACCTGAAAGAATCAATGACGAAGCTGGCCGAGTATCAATCAGCTTGACCAAACTTAGGCCGACAAAACGCCCACCCTGACGTCTTGATCGTGCCCACAAGAAGCGAACGATCACGACCTACCTCAACCTCAATGGCAAATTTATGAAACCCATCTTCACTCTGCTTTTTCTTTCGGTCTTTACAATCGGACCAGCATCCATTTCATCGGCCGAAGACAAACTGAAATGTTTGATCATTGATGGTCAAAACAACCATGCCGCGTGGCCCAAAACCACGATGATGATGAAGGACTACTTGGAAGACAGCGGTCGCTTCACCGTCGATGTCCAGCGAACCAAGTACACCTGGAAAGGAGGCGACTTGCTAGAGAAGTTTCCGCTCGGTGACGGCAAGACTTATGAAGATTTAAGCGAACCGAAGACCGACCCTGACTTCAAACCAAACTTCGCTGACTATGACGTCGTGCTAAGCAACTTTGGCTGGAAGGCTGCGCCATGGCCCAAGGAAACCCAAGCGGCCCTGGAAGCCTATGTCAGCGGCGGAGGCGGAATGGTGATTGTTCATGCAGCCGACAATTCATTCGGCGATTGGGACGCCTTCAACCAAATGATCGGACTGGGCGGCTGGGATGGCCGCAATGAAAAGTCTGGCCCCTACGTTTACTTGGATAACGATGGCAAAGTCGTTCGCGATGAATCCAAAGGCAGCGGCGGAAACCACGGTCCCCAGCACGAATACCAAATCGTGATTCGCGATCCAGATCACCCAATCACCAATGGACTGCCCCGCGCTTGGATGCACGTCAAGGACGAACTCTACCAACAGCTTCGCGGACCTGCAAACAACATGTCGATCTTGGCAACTGCGTACGCCGACCCGAAATTCAAAGGCACCGACCGCCACGAACCGATGTTGATGACGATCGACTACGGCAAGGGACGGATCTTTCATACTCCGATGGGTCACGATGATAAGTCGGTGGCCTGCGTGGGGTACATCACTCTGGTCGTTCGAGGCGCCGAATGGGCCGCGACGGGCGAAGTGACCCTGACCGAAACGCCAGACGATTTCCCAACGGCAACACAGTCAAGCGAACGCGAATTCGTGCTCCAGTAATTAGGGACGATCGATTAGCACCGTCCAAATGCCACCGCCTGTTCGATTTCATCGACGGGCCAGGTGCTTGGGAAGCGATGCCTTTGAGGGGAGACGTTGTGGACTGAGAGGAAAACGGGCAACACGGACTTCTGTGGTACGATCGTGGTTCTCGTCTGCTGCAACCCACAGGTCGATATGCTTTTTCTGCTGCTTCGTTGTTTCATCTGCCTAGCTCTAACCGTTGGAATCCCCATGATTTCGGCGGCTGCCGACAAGCTTGTCGACCACTTTCCCGAGGCCGCTGCGAGCGGCTGCATGGCCTGCCACGGCGACATTGAACTGATTCGCGAAGCCGATTCGGGGATGATGAAGCAGATCATGGAACTTGGGCCATCAATGGGTGACCCAGCCGGATGCGTCGTTTGCCACCGCGGCAATCCCAACGAACGGATCGACAAAGAGATTGCGCACGGCACATTCGCTGGCGAAGCGTTTTATGCGGATCCCGGCAGCCCCTGGGTCAACGAACAAACCTGCGGCCAGTGCCACCCGACGCAGGTTCGTGTTCAGTGGCAAAGTCTGATGATGACCGAGGCGGGAAAGATCCAAGGCGTCTGCTGGGCGTTCGGTTCGCTGACCGGATACAACCACCGCTGGGCCAACTACGCGGTCGAGAACCCGGCGGACCCCGGTGCAAGGCTTGGTACCGATGCGTATCGCGCTTACATGGAACGCTTGACAGAAATCGAACCGGACGTGTTTGTTTCCAAACACGAACCACTTCCCGACGCACTCGGGTATGACGATCTGGACAAACTCAGCGACGACCCGACGTTGGCTGCGTTCACTTACATTCGCCAAGAATGCCAGCGCTGCCACCATGCGGTCAAAGGCCGCCAGGAACGAGGCGATTTTCGCGGCATGGGATGCTCGTCTTGCCACATACCCTATGGAAACGAAGGTTTCTACGAAGGCGAAGACAAGTCGATTCCCCATGACAAGACCGGCCACATGCTGGTCCATTCGATCCAAGGAACTCGCGAAGCAAAGGTGACCGTTCACGACGAAACTTACTCGGGCATTCCCGTCGAAACCTGCACGACTTGCCATGACCGCGGCAAACGGATCGGCGTGTCATTTCAAGGTTTGATGGAATCGCCGTACCACGCGCCATTTGCTGCCGACGGTGGCGATCAACCCGCACTGCATACCAAGCACTACATCGCGATGGAGCAAGACGTTCACTACCAAAAGGGAATGACTTGCCAAGATTGTCACACTTCGCTTGATGTTCACGGCGACGGTTTCTTGGCGGCGGCCAACTTGGCGTCGGTGCAAATCGAATGCAGTGACTGTCACGGAACGCCGGAAAAGTACCCCTGGGAATTGCCACTAGGTTACATGGATGAGTTCGCGATGTCACCGGCCGACGGTTCACCGCGCGGAACAGCGACTGATTCGCTTCCTCACACGAAACAAGGCTCACCTGTCGCGGTTCGCGATGGATTGCTTTTGACGGCGCGCGGCAACCCGTACGAAAATGTCGTTCGCGTCGGTGACGAGATCCTCGTTCACACCGCAGCCGGCAAAGACATCCCGATGAAGCCGCTAAAAAAACTGGTCGAAGAGAAAAGCATCAGCCAGCGCGGCATGGTGTCGATGATGGGAGTTTCAAAACACCTGGATCGGATGGAATGCTACACGTGCCACAGCAGTTGGACGCCGCAGTGCTACGGCTGTCACGTCAAAATCGATTACTCGCAGAAAGACAAGTGTCCCGAATGCAACGAATCGAAGGAAAACTTCGACTGGGTTGCGGCCGGACGAAAGCATATGGAAGCGGCCCACGCGGCTGACCCTGGCGAATCGGGTTACGACACGATCATTCCCGGCAAGATCACCGAGCAGCGGTCGTACTTGCGATGGGAAGAACCGATGATGGGCATCAACGGCGAAGGTCGCGTGACACCGCTGGCGCCGGGATGCCAACCGTCCGTGACTTTGATCGGCCAAGACGGCAAGCCAATTCTACTGAACCATATCTTCAGGACAGCACCCGGCACCGAAGGCGGCGGTGACGAAGGCCAGTTGGCGATCGACATGAGCCCAACCCAGCCACACACGACCACCAGGACGCCCGTTCATGCGAATCATGTCACGCATCCGACAAGGCGATTGGCCTAGGAATCGGCTCGACGCGTCCGTGGGATGAAGAGCACACCGTCGATCTGGAAACCGTCGACGGCAAGATCCTGCCCAAAAATACACAGCCGCAAATGGAAGCGATCGACGGCCTGGAAAATGACTGGTCACAGATTGTTGACGAAGAAGGCAACCAGATCGGAACGGTAGGGCATCACTTCAAATTGTCGCGTGCGTTCAACAAAGAAGAGATGGATCACATCAAACGCGATGGCACATGCATCGCGTGCCACAAAGAAATCCCGAAAGCGTCGCTCGCAGTCAGCCTTCTGCACCACGTCGCCGAGTACTCCGGCCAGTTGCCCAAGACGACGAACCAACACTTCGGATTGGTCAACAAAATTGTACTGACCAGCGCGTGGGGACAAGTCTTGTTGGCGCTCGGTGGAATGCTGGTTGGCGCTTTGGTGGTCGGCGGATTTGGTTACCGAAAATGGAAGCCAAAATCACAGCCATAAGAAATCGCTGAACGCGTGAAACCAATCTAGCGCTGACGAACGTTGACGAAGGGTGGCCGCCAACTCGGTGCCAACGAAGCGTCATCAACATTCACGCCCGCTTCGCCCTCGCCACGATTATTCAACAGCGGGTGATCCGGAATCGACGCCAAAGATGCAACTTGCAGAAACTGGATTCGCCCATCTTCGTAAAGCACATTAATGCCAACACCACCATGTCCAATTGAACCAGCCAAGTTGGATCCTGCCAAACTTGATTCGGTGGCAATTCCAGCCAGCGGAGCATCTGACATCACCGCAAAACTGGATCGCGATTCAAAACGTGGCGACGTCAAATGATCTTTCTCGACCACGCCCAACGTGTATGCGTAATGACCGCCAGCGAACTGCTGGATCTCTCGCAAACGGTCCAGCGGCGCGACGTGCAGTTCCTGGACCGACACCAGATCGGTCGACGGCATGTCGGAAGCCGAGGCAGGCAGGTCCAATGATGGACACCATCGAATTTGCTCGTCGTCCAACAATCCTGCGTCTCGCAACCGAACCGCATAGACACCTGCAAACGCTTCCGGTCCCGAACTAGAAACCGCCGGCAAACGGGATTGCTCGTTACGGGTCACGAAGTGAGTGATCGCCGTGCCAAGTTGGCGCAGTTGATCTTGGCAGGCAACTTTTCGAGCTTCGAAACGACCTTCGGCAATCGACGGTAATAACAGTGCCAGCAGCACCGCCGCCGCCGACGCACTGGCAACCCAATCCAACCAAGTCCAACCTCGATGATCGGACGAATCCAGATTAGCCTGCATTGAAACCAAAACAGGTGCCGCGTCAGCCGGTGAACTCGAACCGGAACGATCACTCCGGCCGGTGGAATCGACCGGCGGCAATGACGGCAAGCTTGCCATCGTGCGAGCGATCAAATCCGGAGGCGGCAACTCGACCGGCGGTGCTTCTTCGAGCGGCTTGAGCAGTCGCTCGACATCGGCCAGTTGGCGACGAGCCTCGGGGTCGTCCCTCAACCATTGGTCGACGCGTCGCATTTCATGCGGTTCTAATGCGCCAAGCAAGTAGCCAAGAAGATCTTCGTGCATCGCCAAAAACGCCAACGCGGAAGGAAGATGCGGGGCCGGATTCAACGTCGAAAACCAACCCTGCGGTTTTCTTTACTTACGCGCTAGACGCCAAGAAGGTTCGCAAAAACTCGACGTTCTCTAGTTCGCCAAACCAAACACAGCAACTCGCTGACGCAATTGACGCACAATCCGACAGCCTGGCTAGCTACTGGCTGTCGCTGCCTTCGTGGCTTTCGTCCCACAACAGCCCCAGTCGCTGGACCGCAGCGTGCAGACGGCTTTTGACGGTTCCCACAGGAATCCCCAGCACATCAGCCGCTTCGCGGTACTTCATGCCCTGGTAGTAAACTAACTGCACAACTTGCTGCATCGATTCGCCAAGCGACGCGACCGATTCATGGATCCAGCGGCTATTTTCCTGCTCGGTCGCGACGATCAGCGGATCAGGCGAATCACCCACCAACTTTTCAGACCAACCACCACCCGACCCGTCTTTGTCAGTGACCGCGGTACGATCCAGACTAACCATCCTGTGACGCTTATTTCGGCGCTGGACGTCGATCGCCTGGTTGGTCGCGATTGCGTACAGCCAAGGCCGGAATCGCCGCACCGGGTCAAACTGGTGGCATTTCAGGTGGACCTGCAAGAAAGTGCCCTGAAACGCGTCTTCTGCTAGTTCCGCATCGCCAATGTAGCGTCGAAGATAGCTGTAGATTTCTCGTTCGTACCGACGCATCAGCGTTTCGTATAAGCCACGGTCGCCCGATTTTCGGTACTGTGCAATCAAGCTTTCATCCGAAACGTCACTTTGGATCGCCCCATCGATTTCATGTTCGACAGTGGGCATTTCCACGGCAGCGATCTTAGTCGATGCGTTCATGAGGGGCCTGAAAGGGTGAAGAGTTTGGACGAATGCGTAACACGAATATCAAGACAATAAAAGAAAGCGGTTTTCGCTGGCGTAACCCGCGGAAAATTCACGTTAGTGGTCACGAATTTCACTTTGGAGACAGCTTTCTCTGCGATCCTCCCCCAGTATCTCCAAAATCGGCTGCACGTCAAAGCGAATTAGCCCAGTTTGGTCGCAAGAACCTCTGGACATGCTAAAACCGTAAAGAACCATACGATCAACGCCGGAAACGCTGCATGAATGATTCAAGGACGTCCATATCCCCTCTTGGCCGGACAAAATACCGCTGGGCCGCGCCGGGTGATATCAACGCCTTCTTTGGCTTGATGCTGGACAACATTGCCGGGCTGCTGTTGATGGTAGGTCTGCTGGCCGGATTCGGATTCCCGACCGAGTTCGCGGTTTCGGCGATGGTTCCCGGCACGGCTTTGGGAGTTCTGATCGGTGACTTGGCGTTTTTCTTTCTTGCGTTTCGACTCGCAAAACAGACCGGACGCGACGACATCACCGCGATGCCGCTGGGGCTAGATACTCCGTCTACCTTTGGCATTGTCTTGTTCGTACTAGGGCCGTCGTTCCTGCAAGGTCAAGCGATGGGGCTCGACCCAACCGCTGCGGCCTACCGAACTTGGTACATCGGGATTTGGTGCATCGTGCTGTCGGGATTACTGAAGTTCATGTTGGCACCAGCGACTGAGTGGGTTCGCCGCTGTGTGCCGCGAGCCGGTTTGTTGGGATCGCTCGCCGCGATCGCGTTGGTCTTGATCAGCTTTCTGCCGCTGATGGAAATCCTGGGTCATCCACTGCCGGGCATGATTGCGCTGGTGATCGTGCTGACGACTTTGATTGGCCGGATTCCGCTGCCCGGACGAACGCCCGGAACGCTAGGCGCTTTGATTGTCGCCGGCGCGATGTACTACATTATGTGTTGGATCCCCGATACCGGATACCATTTTCCCAAACCCGTCGACGTTGCTTGGTTCCCGACGATGTGGATGGAAAGTTGGCAGTTCCAGTGGCTCGGTAGCTTTGCCGATGCATTGCCATATGTCCCGATAGCGATGCCGTTTGCAATCGCCACCATTGTTGGCGGCATTGACTGTACCGAAAGTGCATGCGCCGCGGGCGATGCCTACGACACGCGAACTGTCATCGGTGTCGAAGCACTGGCAACATTGATCGCGGGCCTGTCGGGGGGCGTGATTCAGACGACGCCGTACATCGGACACCCTGCGTACAAGGCGATGGGCGGTCGCGCGGCCTATGTGCTGGGGACAGCGTTGTTAGTCGGATCTGCTGGATTAGTGGGATACTTCGCGTGGTTGAATGCATGGATCCCCGCCCCGGTGGTTTTTCCAATCCTGGTTTTTGTCGGCCTTGAAATCACAGCACAAAGTTTTCTAGCAACACCGCGTCGACACTACCCAGCGGTCGCGATAGCTTGCCTGCCTGCACTCGCATTTTTAGCGATGAATCTGCCCGGCCGAATCTTTGGTGATGACGCGTTGATGTCGCAGGGCATCAGTGCTGAAACGCTTCATGACCCTGGGTTGATGGCAAACCTAAAAACGATCGGCATGCTCAGCAGCGGATTCATTCTGACCAGTCTGCTTTGGTCGTGGGCGCTGGCGGCTGCGATTGACCGACGACTGGTATTGGCGGCGAAAGTCCTGCTGCTTGCCTGTGTTTTGACGCTGTTTGGAGTGATGCATTCGCCGCTTGCCGGGAATCGCTTATTCGTTCCCATTGGTCCCGAGACTTGGGGCAACATGGTGCTAGATCCCGTCAATCGCAAACTCGTGCTGGAATTCGCAGCAGGGTACTTTGCATCCGCAGTTCTGCTGTTTGCGTGGTCATTCATGGGCGGCATTGGAAAGCCCATCATCGGTGACGAAGAACCACCGGCCTAGTCAAAGCGTTTATTTTGCTCAGGATTCGATTTCGATTGATCGCGGTTGGTGTTTCGGTTTCGTTTTTGCGATCACGTCGACATCCGCGGGCAAGTTGTCTGTAAAGCGTTCCAGATCGCCGGCGGATTCGAACCAAGCGAAAACCCCCGGCCCCCAACTGCTTTGCCCAACGCCGTGACCGCCACGACCGATCGTTTCATCGATTAAGCGTGCCACGTCTTCACCGTGATACGGCCCGCCTTGCACGCTCGCGAAAAACATTCCGCTGGCGTAGTTGTACCGCTGCACGCTGCTTGCAAACGTGGCAAAGTCGGCCGCTCTGGCCGCTGGCAATATCTCGTGATCCAAAATGTGGATCAGATTCGACTTCGCTTCAGCAGTGGCCAACTTCAAAGCCGAAAACTGTTCAATCTCGGTGTCGCCACTAATCGTCGTTGCCTCCGCTTTGGGACGCATGACGATCACCCGCCACGACTCAGGCAATTCAATCCGATGATTGAGCGGATTCAGGTCCGTCGGCGAATCAGCCCGTTCATCGATCAATCCGCCGGCATAGTAACCATGCACACCGATGGCTGAACGTTTCCCCCTGCCCGCAATCTCAACGGCCAGCGTTTCCGCAGCAATGTCGACATCAAAAAATGCGCAGATCGATTCCGCGATCGCCATCGACAACTGAGTACCGCTACCGAGCCCGCAATGCGACGGTGGTGCTGCGACCAGGTTGATTTGGCAAGCCGGCAGTCCATCCCAACCAACGTGATGGCAAAGCCGTGTCACAATTTTGGTGGCTCGCCCGATGATCGAATCATCGGCAACAAACGCGGCATTTGGACGAACCACAATTTCGGTTGCCGGTTGGTCCACCATCACACCGACGCCGCCAAACGGAGCAGCGGTGTCCAGCAACCCAAAATGCAATCGAGCTCCCGTGGTCACACGCACCGTTCGTTCACCTGGAATTGGTGCTCTGGAATGGGTGTTACTGGAATGGGTGTTACTGGTCGGCGAGTCGTTCATCAATGATCCTGCGAAGCATTTTGAAGGCATCATGTTCAGCAGAACCAGCGGTTTTGTCGATCAGTGGTGTCAGACGTTTGATCTCGTCGTGAATCGCGTCGGCCGAAATCAGATGCGTTCGCGTCGCCAAAATTGCAGTTTCCAACACCGCGTGCTTGGCGCGATTGAACCCAAAGAATGGACGAACCATCTTGGACCGAACCACTCTGCAATGCATCTCGGACCGAACTTCGTCATGCTCGATCGATTCAATCTCGACCGCGAACCAGCGATGACAATCGATCAGCGGCCACCAATCGGTGCCCTCGATCTGGCGAACGAGTCCCGCAACATCGACGTCATCGATCTGGCCTACGGCCGCACGAGCGATCAGCATGGCGTCGTCGGTGACGTGAATGACCGCACACTTGGACTGTTTCAAATTACTGAACGTGCGCGACGACACGAACGGGCGCAGCGTAAAGGTCACCCCCATGCCACTTGGTTCAGTAAGGTCACCATGAACGATCGGCCCCATCGGCGCAAGATTGACTCGGCCCGATGCATCGATCGACGAAACGAGAGACTCTAGAATCAAGACTTCACCCTTTCTCGGGAAGAGTCGCATTTGGCTGCGATCGAGAAAACGCATTGAGTGAATCCGCCGCGCTGTCGCCAGCGCATTGACGAGCAATTGCAATGAAGTTTTCGATGATCTTTGCGCCGTAATCTGACAGCACCGATTCGGGATGAAATTGCACGCCATGGATCGGTCGAGTTCTATGCCGCACGCCCATGATGACTCCATCGTCCGTCGATGCGGTCACGATCAATTCACGGGGAACATGATCCGGATCGATCGCAAGTGAGTGATACCGGGCAACTCGCATCGGTGACGGACAATCGGCATAAACGCCAAGTCCGTCGTGCTGGATCAAACTGCTGACGCCGTGCATTGGTCCACAACGATGGATCACGCCACCGAATGCGGCGCCGATCGATTGATGGCCCAAGCAGACACCTAGAATCGGAATCTCGGGCGACAGTTCACGCAGTACCTCAATCGAACAACCTGCCTCTTCGGGGCGCCGCGGGCCCGGCGACAACACCACTGCGTCGGGTGACAGTTCGTTACATCCGCGTACATCGATCTGGTCGCTTCGAACGACAATTGTTTCGCATCCAGCCCGACGAAAGTATCGGGCCAGGTTGTGAACGAAGGAATCGTAATTGTCGAGAAGTAGGATCAAGGAACTTACCGGCGTGGTTTTGCAAACTTGATCTTTTCGATCAGCTTCACCACTTGGTCACCGTCTTTGTAACCGCTGACTGCGGTAATCGCGCGGATCACGTATTCGTATCGCAGGTTGTAATCGGTGTCAATTTCCAGTTCGGGACCTTCGTCACCGGCGACGGGTGCGTTGCCGCCCACCATCGAAACAACGTTGCCGCGAAGTTTGTCAAAATCGGTTCCTAGATCAATTTCATTCATCGACATGCCGGTCAATTGACCTTCCTCATTAGCTCGCAATCGCAGTTTCAACGGCAAGTCCGTCGGGTCCGACGCAGCACCACCAGCCAATGGCATCCGAACGCTGAAATCACCTTCCATCTCAACAATTTTGAACGTCATCACAAAGAAGATCAGCAGCAGAAAGACAATGTCGATCATGCTGGTCATGTCCAGTCCGTTCTTTTCGGCGTCTTTTTGATTTCGAATTTTCATGAACGATCCTCCTTCACACGAAGCGCAAAGTTTTCGAGCTTCTGTTCTTGGGCGACACGAATGATCTCCTGCACGTCACCAGCGGCGGTGTCCTTGTGCGCTCGGATGATGACGTTGGCGTCATTCACCGATTTACCTTCGGCTCGAATCACCGATATTTCACGGCTTAGCCCAATCCGAAGTGTTTCTGCGGTGTAGTCGTCACCGCCCAAGATGATCTCGCCATCTTTGGCTACATGCAGCACGATCGGAAACTCAATCGCGACTTCCGGCGGCTTGACCAATTGGCTACTTGGCAACTTGACGCGATCATTCGATTCGGTTTGCGCAAAGTTGATCAGGACCATAAAAAAGGCGATCAACTGGAACGTCATATCGATCATCGGCGTCAGGTCGCCTTCGGCCAAATCGACTTTGTTGTTTTTTACGCGCATCGAATCAGTTCCTACTTCTTAACCGCTTGAGGTTGAACGTCTTCGAAACGGCTCATCAAGTTTTCGCTAGTCACGCCGACTTCTAACAGCAAACGCGAGACTCGGTTACGCAAAATGTTGTAAGCCGCGATCGCCGGAATCGCGACCGCCAAGCCGACCAGCGTCGTAAACAACGCCGTCGAAATACCTGCGGCCAAATCCGATGGCTTGGGAGTGGATCCGCCCAACGCGATCACTTGGAACGATGAAATCATCCCCTGAACCGTTCCGAACAGACCGATCATGGGACTAAGGTTGCCGATCAACGCCATGTAACTGAGGCGGTGTTCCAGCTTCATGCTTTCTTCTTCGCCGACTTCCTGCATTCCTTCGAGCGCCTTGTTGTAGCCGCGGCTTAGTTTTGCCAAGCCAGCCGACAAGACTTGCCCAAGCACCGACTCGTCAGTTCGGGCCATGTCATAGGCGCCTTGGAAGTCTTTTTCGTTCAGCCGAGCCTCGAAATTATCGACCAACTCTTGCGGACAAAGTGTATCGCGTCGGGCGGCCAACATGTTCATCACAAACAAGGACACCAAAGTGATCGAAAGGGCTAAGAAGATCAGCACGTAGCCGAGTCCAAGTGAGTCATAGGTCCACTTCAACAAGTTCTGGCTACCCTTGGGAGCCGGCGTGTCTGCTTGGTTTTCGTTTCCACCGTCTGCGGCCGGTGGCTCCGGCTCGGCAGCGACGTCGTCGGCAAATTCGCCTGCGGCGTCTCCGAATTCGGCAGCGGCATCATCTTGAGCGCTGGCAGTGATTGCCAGAGAAGACGAAGAAATGAACACGATCATGAAAACGATCGAACGAAGAAGACTGGACATGCCAGTTAGCGAACCGCAGGAGACGGACATCAAAGAGGCTCTCCGAGTCAAAGCTTGAGTGAGAAAAGGTAGTTTGAATTTGGATGGGGAGTTTACGAAACGACGGCAAAACCATTGTCTCCATCATAGTCTAGCGATTTCGTGCGACTACAAAGCACCGGGGTAGCGTTGTTGCAGTTCTTGGCGTGCTTCGGCCGCTCGATCGGGTTTCCCGAGTTTGGGCCACAGTTCGACAAGCTTTAGCAACGCTTGCGCATGTGCATCTGGCAAACGCGAAAACATCAAATGAGTGTGCAAGTAGGCCAATACGGCTCCTTCAAAGTCGCCAGATGCTTCGTAACTAGCACCTTGCGCATTGTAAATCCGAGCGGCCATTTCAATGTCGGTAGGATTCAATTCAGCAATCAGCGAATTGACTAGCTCGAGACCTTCGGTCGCCTTACCGGTTTGAGCTAGCGCGACGGCTTTGCCAGCTTTAGCAAGCGATTGAGTGCGAATCGTCTGCGGTGTTTGCGCCTTGACGTTGATGACTTTGTCAAACAGCGAGATCGCCGCATCGCTTTCTTTTTGCGAGACAGAAACCATCCCCTGCAGATAAACCGATTCGATCTTGGTGTCCGCCGAAGCTGAACTGTCAAGCAGTTTGTAGTACTTCAGCGCATCGGCCGGTTTGTTCAGTGCCAGCGCCAAATCGCCCAGGATCTTCGCGGCGTCAAACAAGTGCCATGAATCGCGGTACTTTCCGATGAAGCCAAGTACCGCCGATGCGGCAGCTTCCTTAGGACCGCGTCCCGACAAGGCCAGTTTGCTTTGCGAAAGAACGGTGTAGTAAGCGTAGTCGGCTTCGATGACAGCGCGTTTGATTTCTTTCGTGTCGACCTTTTTCAACTCTTCGAGCGCCTGCTCGTATTGATCGTCGATCACAAACTCGCGAGCCTTGGTCAACGAACCTGGGTCGCCTTCGTAGAGTATTTTTTCGATGTCCGCCGACAAGAAATTTTGAACGCCATCGCTGCGTTTTACTTGAACACCTTTGGCACTGGTCTGGGCAACTGCGCCGGTGACGCTCTTACCCGACTTGTCGTACAGCCGATCGTTCTGGGCCTGGACAGGCGACGCAAACGCAAGCGTCACAGTAACGACAATGACGATGCAAATGAGTTTTGAAAAGTGGTTCATGAAAAGCGACCAAGGGTCGAGAACGAGTTGAGGGTAAAAATGCGACGGCCGCTGGCGTAGCCAACCAAGCCGCCAAGCTTAACCAGCCGGCAGAGCGGGTTTTGGCAATGCTGGAAGCCCGTCGGGTTTTTGGCCCAGTTCTTTCTGGATCAGTTTCAACAGTTGATCAAATTTCCGATGCTGGGCTGGCCCGCCCAACGTCGGGAATAACGCAGCAACTTGCGTGATGTCACCAGCCGATTTTGAAATCAACGCTTCCTCTTTGGTCGTTTTGCCCCACAGATATCGGCATAAAGCGACGTGGTAGCGAGCGTCAAAAAAGGTGTCGCGAAACTTAGGATTTCCGCTGGTCAACTGACTGATCTTGCCCCAACCCCAAATCACGTTTTTTCGATTTTCGTCTGGCTTGGCACCATTGAGAGCGGCCTTGAAGGAGCTGCTGGCAAAATTGGGCGGCAAGATTGCGCCCCATTGCTCGTACGCGGTGGCGGCTTCGATTTGCGCGTTCAGCATATTGGGGTTCTTGCGAAGCACAGGCTCGAGCGTGTCGATGGCCTTCTTGTATTCGCCGAGCAAGCGTTGGGCACGGCCGAGTTGATAGTCGACCGTCAAAGGAGTTTCGGACGACTTCTCTTTCAAGCGTCCGAAAGTTTCAATCGCTGTCCCCAACAAGTCAGCTGCCTGCCCAACCGCCTTTGTTTCACCTGGCTGCATAGACGCTTCGGCAAGCTCCATTACCGTTTGGCCGATCCACTGCAACGTGGCAGTGTCGTCGGTGGTGGTCGAGATGCGTTGCAAGAAGACGCGAAACGCGCCGATTAGTTTCGTTTTCTGGGCCGGATCGGCCGTATCAAGCTGCTCGCGAATGTCGCGTGCCATTCGCAAGTAAATGCCACTGATCCGCTGGGCCGCATCGTCGCCGGTGACACTGCCACGAAGTTTATCCATCACTTCGTTGGCCTTGCTGACCAGCGATTCGGTATCGCTGCCCGGCGCAGTCATTTTTTGAACCAACAGACTGAGCTCGGTGCTGTACAAGTCGCTCGCAAACGTCTCGTCCGATTTGCCCAAGGTATCCGCCAGTTTTGCTGGACCGTACTTGGTGCTGCGAAGCGTTTTGTCGGCTTGTTCGATATTGTCGCTTCGCAGATAGACCTTAGTCAGAATCAGCGCCGCCTTCATGGCTTCTTCGTCGGCCAAGTTTCCCTGGATCGAATCCAGCCCGGAACGCAGTTCCTTTTCAGCGTCGCCCATCAACTTGGTCGCCTCGGCATCCTCGCCGGCCGCACGAGCCTCTGCAGATGCTTGATACAGAAACAAACCAAGCTTCCGCTGCATCAGAGAACGCGTCGGGCTCTCGGACATCTTTTCGATGATCGCCCGAGCTTTGTCCCATTGATTTTCTTGCAACGATAACTCGACCACCAAACGTTGAAAGACGGGGGTTTCCGAGTGAGTCGCCCAGTTCATTTCCGCAAACGCAGCCAAATCCTTGACCTCGGAAATCAGACGCTGGTTTGACAAATCCGAAACCAACAGGGTCTGCAACGAATTGCGAGCGATCAACGCGCCCTTCATCCCCATATCCGTACCAGGCGAGTTTTTGGCCAAGAAAGTGCCGACAACCGCCGCGTCGCGGTAACGCGAGTCCTGGTACAGCATGAAGGCGAGCAGTTGGCGTCCATTGTTCGCGACTTCGCCGTCCGAATTGGCGCCAATCATTGCTAGACCACGCGACAAAATCCGAATCGCGACGCCGCGAGACTCGACGATTTTTTGGTCAAGTTCTTTTTGCTTTGTCGCGTCATTGTCTTTTTTAGCCGTCGCCAACATCGCCGAGTAATTTTCGGCCGCCTGATAAAGTTCGATCGCTTTGGCGTAAGCATCATCCAGGCTGGTCGGGTCTTCGGCGGTGGGCAATTCAGCGACCTTGCCAGATTCCGATTCGACGCCCAGCCCCTTCAACAACTCATTGGCTTCGGCGACATGATCACCGTCAACCTTGCTAGCTTTGATCAGCAATTGGCGTCCTTCGGATTCAGAACGTTTTAAGTCCGCCGGTTTTTGATTTTCCTTGTCAGTCGATTTTTGCAAATACGCTTTGGCCAAATCCACTTGCAACTGCATCACGACGGGCGAGCGTCGTTCGTTGGGGCGAACCGTGTCGATCATTCCTTGGCCGCGATCGATCGCAGGCTGGTATTTCGGCGGCTTTTCGGCCAAGGACAATCGAATCAATCCGCTGGTCGCCTTGAACTTGGCGTCACGCAAATCTTCGACATCGGGCGTTTCTAACATTCGAATGAAGCTGTCCATCGCCGCGTCATTTTGGCCAAGCTCTTCTTGCACCAGGCCGCGACTCATCAAGGCGACGGCACCGGGTGGAAAGTGCGTGTACTTCTCGCTCAAGTCCGTAAAGAAGCCGAGTGCTTCGTCCAATTGCGTTTTGCCGGCCTTGGCTGGATCCTTGTACGTTTTGGCTGCTTGCAGGCGAGCTTCGCCTGCCATCGTGAGGGCCTGCAGGTACTCGCCACGGGATTGATCACGCTCGGCAGCTTTTTCAGGATTCGCTTTTGCGTCGATCTTGGCCCCCTGCATCTCTGTCAATTTTGCTTTCAGAGTCGCAACGATCTCGTCGAAAGTTTTCCCGGCGGCGGAATAGTGCCCAAGAGCAGCTTTCCGGGCGGCATCGTCGGGCTTCACTCCTAATGCTTGAGCGCCGCGAAACATCTGCAGCGTGCCTAACATCAAACGAGCTTCGGCTTGTCGCGGATTTGAGCCGCCCTTCAGGAATTCATCCAGCGAAGTGGTCGCTTCCTTCAAGAAATCGTCACGTGCCGCGGCGCTTCGAGAGACTCGAGCCGCGTCGACGTAGGTCTGTGCCTTTTCGAGCAATACTGCTTTTTTGAATTCACCGTCTACACCCGCATACTTGTCCAGCCGATCCAAGTACAAGATGGCGGTGTCGAAGTACTTGGCCGCACGCAGCCGAGCCAAAAAGTCTTCCGCAGGCTCAGCGGCTGCGACAATGGCCATCCCAGATGAAGTTCCTGGCAGGACCGAAGGTAAGCCGCCCGCAAAAAAACAGGCTCCCGACACCAGAGTGATCACCCGAATTGAACCGCGGGCGTTGGGACCGTTGGCTTGAATGCGTCGAGCGATACGTCGGAAGAGCATGGCTAGTCGTAGGTTCAGGACAGATGAGCGTGATGGCCAACTCTGGTTAAGTTGTAATAGTAACCAAGAACCGCCCATTATCATTAGAGTAAGAGCCGCTCATCACGCCTTCAAGCATAGCCCTGGCACTTCAACCGGTCTGATTGGAAAATCTGGTGCGAATCCCTTCCGAATTTAACGATGACAACCTCTATCGGCGCGGTCAAAACGGTTGCCGAACCGGCAGAAGTTTCGGCCAATCTCGCCGCTTGATTCGATTGGTGATCGGCCTAGCACTGGTCATCGTCGTGATGAAGCAAGCGTCCAAAGCGTCAATTTATCGCCCGTTCTTTTCCGCTCCCCCCGCATTGGTCACGAATTCCACAATGCCGACCGAAGGCTCTGGTGGGGGGGCAGCTACAGTAGAAGCGAGAACTTCAAAAGCGACCAAATCAGGCAGTCAAAATCGAGGCGAATTTCGACTTTTTTCGGGCAATCAAATTCTTCCCGAAGATCGCAGCATCGCAGACGAACTGGTGGCTCAAACCGATCCCGAGGCCCAGCGAATCTGGGTTCGCGATCTCTCGCGCGTCTTAGAGGGAGAGCCACCAGGTGATCCGCAGTCGCCGGTTGCCAATTCACTCGCGAACCGGTCGTCCCTGTCAGAGATCGCCGGACACGTCGACGCGCTGGCAGACCGCCAATCCGGCTTGTCGAACGAACAAATTGCAAAGTGGCAAACCGCAATGGCGCGGCTAAGCCAATCACCCGACGCTGTCGCCCCGAATCACGATCAAACATCCAGTCACGAGACACGCGCCATCGCGGCCGCACTTTTGGCGTCGCTTGATGATGCCGCACTCAGCCGTGTGGTGGATGGCAGTGTTTGGCGAAGTGGCGACTTCGATTTGTTCTATCGATTGCTCGACCAAGCTGCCAACGAATCAAAGCAGCGGGGGACCAACCGCTCGGCGACTCGGGTCGGAGTGGTTCCGTTGCTGCAGCAACCCGATGTTTTCCGCGGACATCCCGTCCGCGTTTCGGGCACGGTTGCTCGGGCTCAGCGTTTGGATGCCCGAGACAACGTGTTTGGGATCACAGAATATTGGCAGCTTTGGCTGCGTCCCGATGACGGTGCGGACCGACCAATCGTGGCAATCGTTCCCACAGTCCCCCCTTCCATCGCTCGCGTTGACGAAGATGCATCGCTTGAATCAGGCCCGCCGGCCGAACTGATGGGCACGTTTCTAAAACGCTTGGCGTATCAGTCATCCGCTGGCGCAGACTTGGCCCCGGTCATCATTGGTGTGCTCGATGTGCCATTGGAATCGATCGCTGATACTAGTTTGCCAGTGGACACATCAAGCCTTTCGGATTCCGACATTCGTTGGCGATTAGGCTGGACGGTCACGCTGGCTTGCCTGATCGGTGTGGCCGCGACTTCGCTGGCGATGTGGCGAACGACCGTGATGACGCGTCGCAGTCGAGCACTTCGTGTTTCCGGGCGACCGTCGCAAAGTGAATTTCTGAAAGACCTCGAAACGACGGCCCTGTCATCGTCGAAAGACCAATTGCAATGATCGGATCGGCAAAAGCGAACTTCACTTCGATGGCCCTGGCCATGGTGTTGCTGACAAACGTATCTCGTGCGGTCGGACGAGACGCCTTTGATTTGCTAAGCGGTTTCGATCGCGATCGCATTGCGGCGGCGTATCCACCATCGACCGAAAAATCGAGCGGGGAACTAGCGAAATTGTTGTTCCGACTCAAGTCCGTGGACACCAACTCGCTTGCAGAGCGGATGGTCGCCGGTCAAAAGAATGACGTCGGGAATGTACTGAAAATCGATGGCAAGATCATCTCGACCCAGAAAATCAACGTGCCGCCGAGACTGGTTGAATTCTTGGAATTCAAACGCATGACATTGCTACAAGTCCAAGTCGATGATGCCGAAGTGATCGTGATCACGGCAAACGTGTCGGCCGACGCAAAGATTGGCGACCGAGTCCGTGGCGTCGGAGTCATTGCCAACGCGCAAACCAATTCACCCGCGGCAGTTGCAGTGGCGAAACTGGGCTGGATTCCTCGTGCGGCGAACTCGGTTGGATGGCGTTTGTTAGCCCACGAAGGTGTCGATATCGGAATGGTTGCGGACGTTTCAACTCGCAATCGAAAACCGTTGGTGGGTGCGGATTCGGACGCTTTTTATGCCGTACTAGCCGCGGCTAAGACGGTGACCCAGCAATCGAATTTGCCGCCCGCCGTTCCGGCCAGTGCCGTGAAAATGTTGACCGACGCAACATCGATGGCGGGTGAATGGATTCGCCTGGAATTAGAGACCGTCCAAATCACGCGAATTTCCGTCATCGATCCGCTCCGGCGAAGTCAGCTGAGCGCTGATCATTATTTTCAAATCGACGCCGTCGCCGATCTCGGGCGAGCTGTGATCAAGATTGAAAGCTCGGAAAAAGATTCAAACGAAACCGGTGAAATTGCGCCGTCAGCAACGTTCGAGAACCGATACCCGGTGTCGATTGTGACGACCGAGTTACCAGCGTTCTTAAACGAAGCGGTCTGGAAACAGGCAGGCCCCGACGCCGTTATCGCCGAAGTCAGTCGCCAAGTCGCGATCGACGGCTTCTTTTTCCGACTGTGGAGTTACCAATCGGAATACATGGAACGTTTTGGTGGCGAAGATCAATTTGGCCCCCTGGTGATCGCCGCGCGTATCATCGACCAAACTCCCAAGACTGCCGACCCGATCGGCGTTTCGATCATTGGGAAAGTTGCCGCGGTCGCCGTGCTTGCGGGCCTGCTGGCGACCTGGATTTGGCATCGCTTAACGACGGCCGGTGACCAAGTCGTGTCACGAAAACGCAAACAACAGCAATCCATCGACGACGAACTACTGAAATGACCAAACGCAATCGACACCGGACGAAAACCTCGCCCGATACGAAATCTAATTCCGGCGAAGACGAACATCCAAGTGGTGGTCATAGCCTGCACTCGGAACAGTTAATCGGTTTTTCGTTTTCGGTTTGGATGTTGGGTGTTGCCGCAGTTGCATTGACGCTTCGACTGATGAATGTTTGGCATACGGCCAACGTGCCATCGATCGTCCAGCTGCTTGGTGATGCGGCGGGCTATTTCGAATGGGGCAGCCGAATTGCGGCCGGAAATTGGTACGGTAATGAAACGTTTTACCAAGCACCGCTTTACCCGTACTTCATTGCCGTACTGATTAAAATTTTTGGTGTGGGCGTCCCTGGGCTGCGCCTGGTTCAGGCGATCCTAGGGACGATTGGAGCTGTCGCAATCGGCGTGACCGGTAAGCAGTGGTTCGGCAACCGAGTCGGGATCCTTGCCGGCTTGATGATGGCGATGTACGCCCCGGCAATCTACTACGACGGAATCGTCCAAAAAGCGTCTTTGGCCTCGTTCCTGTTGTGTGTCTTGCTGGCGACCTGTTCGCTGTTCCGATCTAAGGTTCAATCCCCAGCGGTGGACACAAGAGCTTCGGCGGCGCTAGCGATGGCGACCGGCGTGCTGATTGGCTTGCTGGTTTTGACGCGCGAGAACGCGATGCTTTGGTTGCCTATTTTTCCGCTCTGGATTGGGATTTTGGCTTTTGCAAAGTCGAAACAATTCGCTACTGCGATGGTGGCGTTTTACTTTGTCGGCGCTGCGATCGTGCTCGTGCCTGTTGCGGCTCGAAACGCCTCGCTTGGCGGTGAATGGTCACCGACGACATTTCAGGCGGGACCGAACTTTTACATCGGGAACCGGGCCGGCGCTAGCGGAATCTACGAGGCACTGGTGCCTGGACACGAAACTCCTGTCTACGAACGTACCGATGCACAACGCATCGCCGAGCAAACCAAAGGACATCCGCTGACGTCGCGCGAGGTTTCCCGTTTTTGGTTTGCACAATCTTATGACGAAATTTCCCGGTCACCGGGCAGTTGGGTTCAGCTGATGATTCAAAAAACATTCATGGTGGTCAACCGATTTGAAGTCCCAGACGTCGACAGTTTGAACATCTTTCAGTCGTACTCCATCGGCTTAGCCGTGTTGTCGTTTTGGAATTTTGGGACGCTCGTACCACTGGCTACCCTGGGAATCGTCGCCACTCGACGACGTTGGCGCGAGCTGTGGTTTTTCGACACATTGATTTTGATCATGGTTGCCGCGGTGGCGTTGTTCTTCATTTTGGGGCGGTATCGGTTGCCATTGGTGCCGCTGCTAATCCCATTCGCTGCGGCCGGGATCACGTCTGTGATCACTGCGGTGGCCGACCGAAAATGGTCCCAGCTATTTCTTCCAGCAGCCGCCGCCGTCGTCATGGGTGCACTGGCAAATTTGCCGGTCCATGACGAAGCCGGATTGAACGCAAGTTCATTGATGAATGTGGGCGTAGCCGCAGGGCAACACGGAGACCTGCCAACCGCAATCACGCTGCTGGAACGAGCGGTCTCGCTGGCTCCACAAATCGCGGAAAGCCAATTCAATTTGGGTTTTGCATGGTCGATGGCAGGAAGGCCTGATCGAGCGGTCGGCTTCCTTGAAAACGCCGTTCGCCTAGAACCTAATTTCGCGACGGCGAATTTTTACTTGGCACAGAACCTTGAACGGATCGGCCAACCACAGCGGGCCATCGTCTTCTATAAGCAAACCCTCCTGCTTGAACCGAATAACCGCTCCGCCATGGATGCGATCGAGCGACTGACGCCCGAGTAAGCTTGAACTAGCAGTAGCGAAACACGCGAACCGAATGTCTCGCGAATTACTACAAGCACAAAAAAATCCCCGCCATCATTTCTGATGGCGGGGACAATTCGAATCGTTCAAGCTTGCTCGCTTAAAGACTTAGAGCTCGATCTCGATCACTTCAGACATGTCACGAGTACCAAGAGCACCCCAAACGCCATAAGGACTTTCGGCACCCTGAGCATTAACGGCACCGTCACGTTCGACGCTTGGTGCGGTCGAATCACCAGCTTCGATGCTGTCGGTGATGAACTTGACCGCACCGTCACCCATCAACACGTGGCAACCACCTTGGTGGCGACTTGCTGAGGTGTAGATACCGCGAGTGTTGTCACCGCCATCGGCACAGCTAGGCTTACCAGGTGGGAAAATCGTATTCATCCCGCTGTAGTTAGCCCGTCCATCTGCCCAACGAGTTGCCCGCGGCACGATATTAGTGGAACGCGTGTAGAAATTAGGTCGCAAGGGATCGATCCCAACAACTCCAGCCGACGCCGCCACTTCCAAACAGATGCCTGGATCTCGGACGATCGCATCACCACCACCAGGCATGTCTCGACGAATGTCGGCAATGAGCTCTTTCTTACCACCCGAGGCGACAATTTCGCCTGCGGCGATCGTATTCGACAAGCCGTCTAGGACACTCGCAAACGTGGTCTTGTGACGAGCCCAAAACATACCGCGGTTAGCGGCACGAGCACGAGTTGCAACCCAAGTTTGGTTGATCCCATTCGTATTGTTGTTGTCGTTATCGATGTTACCCCAATCGTTCTTGCCGCCATTGTTCACGAACTGGACGCCATCACCAAAACAGAAGCCGTAGTTCGTGAAAGCGGTACCGATTCCAGGAGTTTGCGTTGGATCGCTAGGGCAACGAAAACCAGGAACCGATGTAGCCCAAGGTCGGTACTGGGTGACCCACGCACATGGTCCCATGGCGGGCCAAGTGTTGTTCGTCACACCGCCGGGCAAGGTTGTTCCAGGAGTTAAGTCCTGGCTAGGGTTCGCGATTTGCTCCCAAAGCGCTTGCTGCTCGATGAAAGGCAACAAACCAACCAACCCGCTGGTATACAAGCGGCTTGAGTTGTATGTCACGTTGGCAATTTCAGTACGGCTGGTGCCCATCATGGTCTGCGGCAACTGTTTGTACGCACTGTGATAATTGTGGATCGACAGACCAATTTGCTTGAAATTGTTACTGCACGACATACGACGTGCTGCTTCGCGTGCAGCTTGGACGGCGGGCAATAACAGCCCGACCAGAACACCAATGATTGCGATTACGACGAGCAATTCCACCAACGTGAATGCTTGCCGAGAGGAAGTGCGATTTCGCATCATCCAGACTCCTAAATAGAGAAATAGAATCCGACCATCAAGAGAGGCCGATCAAACAAGAGAGTGTGCAAGGGGGTTCCCCTACCTGAGATGTTCTATCAACCTGACCGACCGGAGTCAAATTTAAGTGCAGGCTTGACACCGCCAGAAGATGCGGCGGAAACAATCACACCACTAGCAAACATGTCGCAAAACGGCAAAGAAACTCAATTGACAGAGACTTCTTGCTGGCACGGTGTAAAAAGCCACGCAAAAAGCCTCGAACATTTGATGCCCGAGGCTCTATTTGATTTTTTTAAGAAAGTTTGATTTCGCGTCAAACTATCTCTGTGTCTCGCCATTCAGCTCCGAATCAGCGTCCATTTCTGCATTGTAGGCTTCCATCTCAGCTGCCAGCTCTTCTGGGGTTTTTTCTGGTTGATCGATGACACCACCAGCGTCGCCGCCACACCCGATGGTCATTGCGAAACAAAGGCCAGCAAAAACAAGCTTCATCCAGGTCGTCTTCATCATCAGTCTCTCAAATAAGGTAGTTTCATGAGAGGGTTGTGCCTCCCGGTGAGCCAACACTTTTATCGATCGACACTATTGGTGCAAGTCGATCAGATCGTCGTTGCCTTCACCAAGTTTCGGGGTCATGCACGGTTGTCAGACGCGGAGGTCACTGAATTGGCGATATCTGACGGATGAACTCGGCCGCCGCTTCTAGATCGATTCGAACGTGATGGTCGCGGAGCGGCGGAAAAATCATTTCGCCGCCGCGATCCATTTTCAAATGATCGCCAGCTTTGCTTGGCATGTGGCAGTCCACACAATTATCGGCGATCTGCTGAGGCGAAACTTTCGACGCGATCGAAGCGTGTACGGTTTCGTCGAGATCATTGTGACACTTCGAACACCTTTGTGAAAACAGTGTTTTGTTGCCTCGTTCGAACTGATGGGGATCATGGCAATCGGCACAGGTCATCTCTGATTCGGTGAAG
Source organism: Rubripirellula reticaptiva (assembly GCF_007860175.1). Lineage (NCBI taxonomy): Bacteria > Pseudomonadati > Planctomycetota > Planctomycetia > Pirellulales > Pirellulaceae > Rubripirellula > Rubripirellula reticaptiva. The sequence continues at coordinate 1,423,888 of NZ_SJPX01000002.1, forward strand.
CACTTGCTGATCGACAAACGCGCCAATTGGTTGCTGGTATGGACATGGTTTTTCGAATCCCCGGCGGCGGGCGAGTAATGATCGCTGGTAAGGTCGCCCGGACGAAATTGATACGCGCCTTCTAGCAAGTTCCGAGTCCCCGAATGGCACTGGGCACAGATTTCGAGCTCACGATCGCGAGGCAAGTCACTCGGAACGATCAAGTGCTTTCCTCCCTTTACATTCGGGTTCTGCTCGTGATATTCGATGTGTTGGCGACCAGGGCCATGGCACCGTTCACAGGACACGCCATAGACAATCGACCCAGGTGTGAAGTGGTTCGGATCGGATCGAAAATCAGCATACGTGGTGTGGCAATCCATGCACACCGCACCGATCGGGCGCGCGTAGGCAGCATCGCCATCAATGAATCCGGGACTATTGATCCAACCGTCGATTTCCGTCAAGTACGTAACGTTCATTTGAAACAACTGATCGTCGTTCCAGTAAAGACACGTTTGCGCCATCTTCGACGACCCAAAAATGATGTCGAAGGGGACTTCAAACTTCCAATCAAAAAACGACACTCGTTGGTAAAACCGATCGCCGCGTTTGAGCATGGTGAAATTGACGTCATAGTTCGACGTCTGCATCACGTTCTCTGGCGGCGTGAACGGGCCGTTTAATGTTTCGGCGGTCGCCGGACTGCTCGTTCGGTGGTGCGCGGTTTGCGAAAAAGTCTTGAATGTTTCTGGATGACATTTTCCGCAGGCGACAGCACCGACGAAGCCAGGGTTTTCATGAATCGGCGGAACCGATTTTGGCGGTTTTGGTATCGTCCCGGGCGCAAACGGTACTTCCACGCCAACGTCTTGGCCGTTTTTACCGACGAACCAAAACCCCGAAGGATCGCGATGGTTGATCAACCCGGCGGGAACCGGTTGTCCCTTTCCAGCCTCAGCCAGTGCGTCGAAGTTCGCCGTCGCGATCTCGGACTCCGTGGGCCGACTCCGCTTTAGTTTTCGCAGTCGGGCAACGTCGCTAGCCGAGTCATCAACGCGCGATTCCGCGTATAGGAACCACCCAATGACGCAAATCGTCAACGCGACGATCAACAGGTGTTTTTTTCGCACGAGCACTGTCTGCAGATAAGTAGAGAGAGAAAGCCAAAAATAAAAACCGAATGACAAATCGTCGCTTGGGAAGCCTTACACCCTGTGCCAGAAAGAGCTTCAATCGCATCACAATTCGCCGTTCATTGTACCCGGTTGCCCGCGATAAAATCATCCGAGTCACGCGAACCGCCCGGAAACGCGAACAACGCCAACTCGTCCACTTGACCCAGCGGGGGCAACGGGCACCATATCGACTTGTGATCTGCAATCAACCGAACCGCGAATCCTATTGAAGGCTTTTGGCATGCGACGAGCAAAAATTACAATCATCGGCGCCGGAAACGTCGGCGCGACCTGTGCCCATTGGTGCGCTGCTGCAGAATTGGGCGACATCGTCCTATTGGACATCCCGCGCACGGAAGACATGCCGCGAGGGAAAGCGTTGGACCTGATGCAGGCTTCGCCGATCATGGGATACGATTCCAACATTGTCGGGACGACCAGCTATGACGACTCTGCCAACAGCGACGTAATCGTGGTGACCGCAGGGATTCCACGGAAACCGGGCATGAGTCGCGATGACTTGTTGGCGACAAACGCCAAAATTGTCACCGATGTAGCCGAAAACATCAAAGCGACCAGCCCCGACGCAGTCGTGATCGTGGTCAGCAACCCTCTGGACGCGATGGTCCAGCAAATGTTCAAAATTACTGGCTTTGATCCAGCCAAGGTCTGCGGCCAAGCCGGCGTTCTGGACACGGCGCGTTACCGAACATTCCTGGCTATGGAATTAGGCGTCAGCGTCGAAGACATCAGCGCTCTGTTGATGGGTGGCCACGGCGACACGATGGTACCGATCCCAAGTTGCACCAGCGTGGGCGGCATTCCGGTCACCCAGTTGATCGAATCGGCGCGACTGGACGAAATCGTCGACCGTACTCGCAAGGGCGGCGCAGAGATCGTAGCACTTTTGAAGACAGGATCGGCCTACTACGCTCCCGCCGCAGCATGTGCCCAGATGGTCGAAGCGGTTGTCCGCGACAAGAAACGAGTGATCCCAGTCGCCGCCTACTGTGACAAAGAGTACGGCGTTGGCGGCTATTACGTCGGTGTTCCCGTTGTGATGGGCAGCGGCGGTGTCGAAAAAGTAATCGAATTGGATTTGACGGACAAAGAAACCGCCGATTTCAAGAACAGCGTTCAGGCCGTCAAGGACTTGGTCGCCACAATGGACGGGTTGTTGTCCGCTTAATCGCGGGATCCCCACCGACGAAGCAGTAGTCAAGGTCGCGACGTGTGTATCGATTCACCCGTCGCGACTTTCCGAAAGCTAACAGACTTTGTCCTCATCGACGTTGACACCAATCACCGCCGAACCTTACTTTTGGCGGCGATGTGGGAATCGATCGTCACAACGATCCGCTGCAAACGTCCTTCGCCATCCTCCAAAACAAATGCAGGGCCATGAGTCGTTTTGAAAAGCCGATGTCATGGAAATTTTCCGGATCCCAATTGCCGGGTTCCGCCTCCCAAGAACCGGGCGCAGGCAACTCCCATGACGGTCGTGACCACGCCGAATCGGGGAATTCGAAACAGTCTCGTTTGGCCAGCGGGCAATGGGAACAAGTACGTTCAAAACGCACTTTCTTTTTACCGGTGCATTACTCCCCAGGCTACAGCTATCCCCTGATCGTTTGGCTGCACTGTGACGGGTTCAACGAGAACCAGATCGAGCAGGTGATGCCGCATATCAGCTTGCGAAATTACGTGGGCGTGGGTGTCCGAGGAAACCGAGCGGCTGATTCCAGTGGCCACCGATTTGATTGGCACGACAGTCGTGCGGCAATTGGCATTGCACACGACAACGTGATCGACGCCGCCGAAGAGGCAGCCGATCGCTATTCCGTTCATTCGAGCCGTATCGTGCTGGCGGGCTTTGGCACAGGCGGAACGATGGCGATGAGGATCGCGATGCGAGACCCCAGTCGCATTGCGGGTGCAATTTCAGTCGGCGGCCGAATGCCGCAAGGAGCGATTCGAAACTTGTCGCAGCTGCGAGCTCGCCGAATGCCAATGCTTTGGCAATGGGCACGTGAAAACAAGAACTACACTGACGAAGGGCTGAAAGTCGATTGCCAGGCGGCGATGGCGATTGGATCAAAAGTTGAGATTCGTCAGTATCCCGGCGACGATGAGATGGATACTGTCCTGTTGGCGGACCTGGATCGATGGGTGATGCAAGAGATTGTTTCCGTCCCAAGCGACTCATCGGATCGATGGTCGACGAAGCCAACGGCGTATTCGAACAATTAGCACGACGATGATGGACAAACGTAGCCTAAGCTTCGGTTGTTCCTATTCAATTTGGCGCGGTGCCGGGCTACGCTTTTCGTCGCTTCGGCTACACTGAATGCATCCGCCCGCCTTCCCACCTGGCCCAGTCCACTGATCGTGAAACCTCATGAATTCCGGTGACCCTGCCCCCCACCCGTCCGACGACAACGAACCCGCCAACGTCGACGCTGCGATACCAGCTGCGTCTGGCGCAATAAATCCGGCTGCAGTGCCGAGCGGGAAAAAGATTCTGGTTGTCGACGACGATTTTGAAATCATTGAATCGGTTCGCTACGCGCTCGAGGGTGCTGGCTATCAAGTTGTTATCGCTCGCGATGGTAACCAGGCCTTGGCGCTGGCCGAGCGAGAGAACCCAGATCTGATGGTTTTGGACATGATGATGCCGAAACGTAGCGGTTTCCTGGTTCTGGAAAAACTTCGTCGCCTCCGTGACGTGCCACTTCCTGTAATTATGATTACGGGGAACGAGGGGAGCCGGCACAAGGCGTATGCAGAATTGCTCGGTGTCAGTGATTACATTCGAAAGCCATTTGCGATGGATCGTTTGATCGAAGCCGTCGGCAAGTTGTTGGACACCTAAAAAGATGCTCGAAGACTCAGCTTCGCAAAGAATCCTGATTTATGGCGCGATCCTCGGCGCGACCGGCGTAGCCTTTGGCGCCATTGGTGCTCATTTTTTGCCTGAGTATCTTGCCAACCAAGGGATGCAGCCCGATCTAGTCGAGAAGCGCACTGGCCAGTTCGACATCGGAGCTCGATATCAACTGGTCCACGCCGTCGTCCTGGTGGCCCTGGCCGGCCTGCCGGTTGGCCCCAGCGTTATTCGCCGCTGGATTGGTCGTTTGTTCGTGGTCGGCACGGTCATCTTCAGCGGATCGCTGTACGCGATTGCCATTACCAACATCAGCAAATTTGGCCTGATCACCCCGCTCGGTGGGTTAACCTGGATCTCGGCTTGGTGCGGCTTGATTTGGATTGCAAGAGAAGGCAGACGCAAAGAGAAACGTTTCCACCAAATTCGCGGCAGGATGCCTTAGGCGAAAACGTGATGGGGCCTACTCGCCGGTGGACGCATCAATCGCTAACGTGTCACACCGTAGCGAACTGTTCGTGATCCGAACTTGATGGAAACCGGTGGTGTAACCATGGCTGAAACCGACCAGGCCGAATTGACGTTCCCATCGACGTGGACGCGTCGACACCTGTTGGATTTGGAAAGCCTTTCCGCGGAAGAAATCACAACGATTCTTCAGGTTGCCCAGCAGCTTAAGGACATGACGGGCGGCTGCCGAAACAAATTGACGCTGCTAAGCGGGAAGACCTGCGCAAACTTATTCTTTGAAAACAGCACGCGCACACGAAACAGTTTCTCGCTAGCGGCTAAGCGATTGGGCGCCGACACCGTTGAATTTAGCGCCAGCGGCAGCAGCGTTACCAAAGGCGAAACGTTCGTCGACACGGCCAAGACCATCGAAGCGATGGGTGTGGACTGGGTCGTCACTCGCCACTCGGTCCCCGGCACGCCGCACTTGCTGGCCCGCGAACTCGGCTGCAGCGTGATCAACGCTGGCGATGGACCGCACGATCATCCGACCCAAGGCTTGCTGGACATCCTGACGCTCCTGCAACACCGTGGTTCGGTCGCTGGCTTGACGGTTGCACTGGTGGGCGACATCGCACACAGCCGCACCGCACGAGCGAACATCTGGGGACTCAGCAAGCTGGGTGCCCACGTGATCGTGTGCGGGCCACCGACGCTGGTCAGTCCTCGGTGGCGCGAGCTTGGATTCGAAGTCGCTCATTCACTCGACGAGATCCTCCCCCGCTGCGATGTCCTGAACTTGCTGCGCATTCAATTCGAACGTCAATCGGCACGGCCATTTCCAAGCGTTCACGAATACGCAGCGCTGTACGCGATGAACGCTGCTCGGATGCGGCGTGCCAAAGACAATATCCTGATCATGGCACCGGGGCCAATCAACCGTGGGGTTGAGATCACCCCCGAAGTTGCCGACGGTCCACACAGTGTCATTTTGGAACAAGTCACCAACGGCATCGCCGTTCGCATGGCCGCGTTGTGGTTGACCGCCGGCGCTCAAGCCAGCAGCGAACCATTTAGCAGTACAAACGCCAATTGCGCAAGTCACTCTCCGGTTTAGTCTCTATGATTCCTGCTGCCCCATCGTTTCTGATCACTGGCGGTCGCCTGGTTGACCCATCCCAGAATCTTGACCGTGTTGCCCGGTTGCTAGTAATCGATGGCCAAGTTGAAGCCATCGATCCTGCTGATGGCGAAATCCCTAGCAACATCGAACACATCGATGCGTCCGGAAAAATTGTGGCGCCGGGGCTTGTTGATCTTGGCGTCGAACTTCGCGAACCTGGATTCGAAGAGGACGAAACAATCGCCTCGGGCAGCGATGCGGCGCTGGCTGGCGGGTTCACTTCGATTCTGGCCTGCAGCAGCACGTCACCCTGCATTGACTCGCACGGTGCCGTCGAATTTGTGCGGCAAAAAGCCGTCCAAGCCGATGGGGTTCGAGTCCACGTGATTGGCTGTCTGAGCAAGAACCGTGACGCTCAGCAAATGGCCGAACTTGGATTGCTACACGAAGCCGGCGCTGTCGCCTACAGCGATTCGCCGCGGCCGATGCCCAACGATGCACTGCTGAAGCGAGCACTCGAATACGCACAAATGTTCGATTTGCCCATCATCAATCGGCCCAACGTGATGACGTTGTCCGAAGGCGGCATCATGCACGACGGGCAAGTCGCTCTCGTGCTTGGGCTGAAAGGCTTGCCGACGGAAGCCGAAGACTTGGCCGTCGCTCGCGATGTGCGAATCGCCGAGGCGACCAACGGGCGACTGCACATTGGCCCGGTGAGCACGATGGGTGCGGTCGACTTGATCTCGCGAGTCAAAGAGCGTGGCATCAACATCACCGCATCGGTTTGCCCGCATAACCTTTGTCTCGACGACACCCACTTGCGATCATTCGATGCACGGTTCAAAGTCCATCCGCCGCTCCGCAGCCCACGGCATATCGAAACGCTGCGAAACGCAGTTGCCGATGGAACCATCGACGCGATCCAAAGCGGCCACATGCCACGTGCTCGCGAAAAAAAGATGGACGACCTGTTCGAATCTCCGTTCGGTTTGGCGTCGCTCGAAACGACATTGTCGACGGTGGCAACGTTTATGTTGGGCATCAACGGCTTTGATTGGCTTGCCATCATCGATCGACTATCTACCGCCCCGGCTCGAATTGCCGGCATCGCAGGCGGTACGCTGGCGGTTGGTTCGCCAGCCGATATCACCATCATCGACCCCGACGACAAATGGACCGTCGACGGTCACCAATTCAAGTCGCACTGCATCAGCACGCCGCTGGATAACATTGAACTGACCAGCCGTGTCACGCACACGTTTGTCGGCGGACGACTACGCTTCTCCCTGCGTCCTGAACTTAGCCACCTGGCATAAGCGCGAGGCACAACGGGTTCCGATCAAAAGCGATCTAGCGTTTTATCGCGGTCATGAAGCCGCGGTCGGCGATCGTGTCTTGGTACTGCCCGACGTCGAACCCCAGGGGTTCCAATAAGTCTCGATACTCTTTGGCCGAATAGCATTTGCCCTGTGTGATGTTGGCCAACAATGCTGAATACTCGGCAACCGGCAACGGCCCCGTTTTGTCGTCATTGATGAACGCTTCGTGAATGATCAACAGTCCGCCACTCGACAACGTCGCAGCGGTCTTCTGAAGCAACTGGGTGACTTCGGGAAACCCCCAGTCATGCAGCACGTTCGACAGCAACACCATGTCGACGTTACTTGGCCAAGTGTCAGTGAACATATCGCCGCTAACAACATCAACGCGGTTCTCTAGCTCGTGACGGGCGATCTCTTGCCGAACAATTTTGTCGACCGGCGGTTGCTCCAGCACGGTTGCTTTCACTTGATCTAGAGCCGCCACAATCGTCGCCGAATAGATGCCCGATCCACCACCCACGTCCAGAAGATGCTTGCGACTGCCGACCAACGGAGCCAGCGACTTGGCGAGTGCTTGGCCGAACGAAAGCCCACGGCAGTTCATCATGTCGGTAAAGCTGCGCGCAAACTCGGGCTTCAGCATCGATGCGTGCCAATCGCTGCCGTCGTTTTTCGCTTGCCAATTGGCTGGCTTGCCGCTGCGGAGCACCTTCAGATGGTCCTTTAAGATAGGCGAGTCGGCAATCGGCTTGTAATACGGTCCCAAAAACCAAGGCGACGATGCCACCAAGTGCTCACGCCCCATCGCGGTCAGGACGTGGCAATCGTTTGCATCGGTTTCAATCAAATCCATCGCCCGGCACAGCGTCAGCAGCACATCACCTGGCCGATCAGCAATACCAAAATTTCCAAGCAGTGTCTTCGTATCGACACCTGGATTCGATGCCAACCAACTGAACAGATCAAATTCTAAAATCGCCGCACCGATCAAATCCGCTGCGTATTGGCGATCGCGATATCGCAATAATAGAGTTGGCGACGTGCTTGGTGATTGTGCCAGCGGATGAGTCATTCTTTTACTTTCAAGTCACTGCGATATCGAACGCTTACTGCTTCAATTCAACCAATGCATCTACGCCGTCGATAGGGTACGTCTTCGTTTCACCACCCGGCCAAGTCACGGTCAGAGCGTCGACCTGTTCAGAGGTGCCGAGGCCAAAGCTTGCCGTCTTTTCAGATTGACTCAAATAGCTTCGCGTTGGCATGATCGTCCGCGACAGTACAGCGTCGCCCGTCTTGATCTGAATGATTGCACCGATCGCATCCCGGTTACAGTCCGAACCTATCAGACGCACTCGTAACCAATGGTGACCGGTCGCTTGATCATTGCGAAACACCTTGGGTGCCGAATGACTGGTTGAGATCACGACATCCAAATCACCATCTTCATCAAAATCGCCATACGCGGTTCCCCGTCCAACGATCGGATCGCAGAAAGATTCCCCGGTGCAGTCAGCTTCGACAAGCGCGAGTTCACTTTGCGATTCGCGTCCCGCATTCCAAAACAGTTGCGGCGGTTGCTCGTATCGCTGGGTCGCTTGCGTCTTGGAAATCTCTTCTTCCAAGTGACCATTCGCGCCCATCACATCAAGACGCCCATCCAAATCGACGTCAAAGAAAAACAACCCAAAAGTCAAACCTTGACGCGTCGGAGGCCCAAAACCGGTGAACATAGCCGCATCGATGAACTGCTTACGATTCGAGTCACCCGAACGTGCCATGTAAAGTGCGCTTGCTTCGTTAGCAAAGTTACCAATCCCAATCGCCAGAGTACCGTCGTCGCGAAACATTGCCGTATCGATTCCCATCGCGCCGCGAGCACTTCCGGTGCTGCGATCGTAGGCGATCCCCGTCAAGCGACCAACTTCGGTGAACGTTCCATTTTTGTTGTTTTGAAACATAAAGTTGCGAACGGTATCGTTGGCGACCACGATATCCATCCACCCGTCTTCGTTGAAATCGACAGGTGCCAAACCCATCGCTTTGCCCAACGGCACGTCCGTGTCGTCATTGCGAATTTGAATGCCGGCCGTTTCCGAAGCGTCGCTAAACTTGCCGTCGCCATCGTTGTGGTACAGGTAAGAGAACGAACCTGAAAACGCTTTTGGCGGCCCATATGCACGACTTTGTCCATCCAAGGTGAACTCTTGGCTCAAATCGATCTCTTTGTTCCAAGTCACGTAATTACATACAAACAAGTCCAGCAATCCGTCGTTGTCATAGTCAAAAAATCCACAACTCGTGCTCCAAGCTTCATCCGATCCGGCCGTTTCCGAATCGTCAGAAATGTCCGTGTAGACTCCATCGTCGTTTCGCAGCATGCGGTTCTTCCCGACCGCCGAAATGAAAAGGTCGCTATCACCGTCGTTGTCGATATCACCAACTGCGACTCCCATTCCATAAAGAGTTTCTTCGGTGCCCGTTTCCTTGGTGACATCGGTGAATTGAAACTTGCCATCGCCGCGGTACAACCGGCATGGCGTGGGTTGATTCTGATGCGATTCGTCCCACGGCCAGAACGACGAGTTCACGAAAAACAAGTCGCTGTGCCCATCACCGTTGTAATCCAACACGGCCACACCGCTGCCCATCGTTTCGGGCAACAGTTTTTCTCCGTAGCGACCCGATTGGTGAACAAAGTCGATACCACATTTGGTCGTCACATCCGACATCGACAACTTGGGAATCGTTTGCTCGACCGCCTCACGCACCTCAGGCAGCGTGACTTCAATTTCGGTCGATTCTTGCGTCACCTTCTTCAAATTCAGGTAGACCAACACCCCGATCACCGGCACCCCCATCAACATGATCACAATCAATGAAGTTCGAAGCGCGCTGGCGATCACAGCATCGTTTTGGACATCTTCATCGGATTCGTGATCGGTCATCAATCAAAAGCTAATAGGAGTAATGAAATCCGGAGGAAACTTTGCAGTTCGGCAGGGAAGGACGCGACGCGTAAATAAAGATGCTCAAGAGTTGAGCATCAACCATCATTGTGGCGACAGGCTTTCCTATCGCTGAAGATCATAGATTACCAACGCTTCGGCGGCATGATTGGCGGCTGGATATCGGCGGCGTGCCTTCGGAATTGCGACTTCGGCCGCGTTATCATCGGGCTTGTACTTTGCATGAAGGGTCCGATGATGATCCGCTCGCTCATTGTCACCACTCCATGAATAAACTTCAGCCAGGTTAACGTGCGCCGTCACGTTTTCGGCATCGACAGCGAGAACCGCCAAGAACGTTTCTCGAGCTTCGCTGAGCAAATTCTTGAAGTCATCGTCGTTGCCCATGACTTCGGCTCGCTGAGCCAAGTCGATCAACGTCAGTCCAAGTTCGTTTCGAACATCGTAGTCCAGCGAAAAATCAAATCCTCGCTCTGGCACTTTGGTCTGCAGCACCGCTCGGAACGAATCGGCGGCGGCTTCCAAGTTGCCCTGTTGCCGGTTCACCATGCCACTAAGCCAACTGTGCGTCCAGGTTGGTGGCGGCGGATCCATTGCGGCAGCACGACCGAGTGAATCGGTCGCGCCGTCGAGGTCTCCTTCGGCAAATTGCACACGAGCCAAGTTCAGCGGCCCGTCGAAACGCCCGAGTTCTTCGACCATGGCAAATGCCTCGGCAGCCTGCCGAAGCTCTGCCTTGCCTTTCAGCAATAACCCGATTCCATAATCATTCCATCGTTGCCATAACGGAATCGGCTCGTTGACCGGTTCCGTTTCGGCGACCTTGTTAGCGGCCCCAGCGATGTTTAGCACCACTTTGTCGCTTGCAATTTCGATGATCGGCAGATCATTCGGATCGCCAGGTTGGCCCAAGTCCAAGGGGTCGCGAACAGGGTCGCGATCAGCGCGAACGTAATCGAGATACTCGGTGTCAAATTTGCGATACAACAGCCGAGCGGTGATTTGAATCGGTGATTTGGATTGGTCGGGGATCGTCAATTGGTAGTGCAGCGACTGGCCCGCACCCGGTGGAATTTGGTGACTATAAAGCGGTGTGAAGATATTCTGCACGTTACGCCGATTTAGTCGCACGCCTTCGGGATCAAGCATGAACGTGTTGACGAAGTGTGACCAAGGATCGACCACCTCGCGGTCGTCGCGTCCACCGCTCTTTCCGATGACCTCACCGTCTTGTGTCGCAATCAGCTCGACCCAAATTTGGTTGCTATCGGTGGTTCCTTGCGTGAAGTGATGCCCCAGTTTCATCGTTCGCAGCACCGTTTCGATCAGATAACTTTCGCCCGACTGGACCGTTTGCGAATCGCCTAGCGGTGCAATCAATTCACCGTCGATCGCCCCCGTTTTTCGCAGTCCAAACAAATCAACCCGAAGCGTGCCTTTCAAATACTCGCGATGAGCTTCGACCGCTTTCGAATCGCCAAACCAATGCGCTAGCGCCGTATTGGCGCTTGGAAAGAAGTGATCGTGAACGCCCAGCGTGCCAAGCTTTTCCATGTACTTTGCTCCAACCTGATTGCTGGCCATTGCCGGCATGTGGCACTCGTTGCAGTTGGCTTCGGCTTTGGGGGGATAGTAAAAACTTCGTGCACCATGACCTGAAACGCCGGACAGCAAATAGCTGTCGTAGTGGTTTTGCCCACGCAGAAATTCTTTGTATGCCGTCACTTCGCCAGGCAAGCTAACCTTGTGGCAGGTACTGCAGAACTCGGCGGTCTTGTGAAACGGTTTTAACATTTCATGTTTGTGAAATGCCGGCTTCGCTTTGACCATCAATGAATTGAGTTCTTGCAATAGCGAATTGTCGCTGTAGGCAAATGGGTAGTGCTTGGGTTCATCGATCGTGTAGTCCGCGTTGCCGAGCGCGCTGTCGACCGACTGGATCGCGTGACAGACAGTGCAGGTGATTCCCGCGTGCGCGGTTGGATTGGCGACGTCGTCGTAGTTCGGGTCGTCGAACTCACCCGAGAAAAATGGCACCGGATCGTGACAGCCTGCACACCAACGCGACGCCTGAACCGTACCGGCGCGTTCAGAGGCGACTTTCCGTGTCTCGCGAACCGACGCTCGGTAGGCTGGATTATTGAAACTACTTAGTCTGTGCGCACTGTGAATGAAGGTCTTGTTGATATCGCTGTGACATCGCAAACAGTATTCGTCGTTCATCAACGTTTTCGAACTGATGAATTTTCCGGACGAGGTCCGTGCCAACGAAGGCTCAAAGTACTCGTCACCGTTGATAGGCGCTCGGTCTTCACTGATACGAGGATCGGAGGCCTGGAAGGCCACCATTGCGGCAACGAAAATCCCAATCGCCAAACCGACGCGTCGCCCCACCTCCCATTTGATTCGTGGGCCGACGAGACGATGCAGCCAATACAGCCAAATCACTGCTAGTGGTGCAATCAGGTGCATCCAGTAGACGACGTTTCTTGAAGCAGGATTTACGATCGCAAACGAACCCAAACGCATCAGTGCCAGACCGCTGACCAGGATTAAGATTGCAACGGCAAACAACGCGTATCCAATTTTGACAGCACGGCGATTGCGACGGTCTTTGCTGCGCCACATGTGGACCAGCCCGAAACCGACTGCGGGCACAATCAACAGCAATCCCAGTCCCAGATGCAGCAGAAACATCAATTGGTAGAAGTGCGTTTCGAGCACTCGTCCCGTCGCCACCTGCAGCCACGTGATCGAGGTCAGGTACAGACCGTTTGCAAACAAAATTCCAAACAACGTCAGCACGACATAGAGCACCAGGCGCAACCGAGGAGTGACGGGTCGTTTGGGCGTTTTTTTTGCGGTGTTTAAGTCAGTCATTGTCCAGTGAAATGCAATCAGTCGGTCGAGGCCAGAATCCAGCAATACGTTACGAACGGCATTCCGGTTTCATCGTCCGCCGCCCCAATTTAGTTCTTTCACATTGTCTACGGTTGGATCGGACGATGCCAGAACTTTCGGAATGACTGTTCACGTTGCAAATGATCGCGGTTGAGTTCGTCTCGCTTTCGCGATTGATCCGATTCAGCGGCCGGCGGTGGGTAGGTCGACATGGACCGATACGGCAACGGTCCGGTTTTTTGGCCAGCCAACGTGTTCAAATCGGCGTCTTTATCCCAGCCGACATTGTGCATCACAAAATCACGCACCCACCCGGTTGGCGGCGGCTTTTTCGGGGCTGCGAACGACAAGCGAACTTCATCGCCCGCGCCGATCACCACCATCTTGTCATCCCACCGGCCCAGCAGCTCCAGGCAATCACCGGACCGCGTCAACTTTCCGGTCAGCGGCGGCCAGCGAGGGACCGTGGCCGCGTCCTGGTAGTCGTAAGTTTCGGGTGCCAACCGGCCTGGCTTGGATCGGCGGGAAAAACCGTGAAAGCCGACCGATGCCGCCAGCAATGACATCGGTGACGTCGTAAACTCAGCAGGCTGTACTTGCGTCGCGATCTCGGCAGCATCCCAGTAAATCTGGGCCGACGTTCGCACCCTTACACGGACATCTTCACGGTCCACCGCGTCAGTCACATCGATCACGATTGTTTTTGTTTTCCCACCTGGAAAACCAGCAAACGGAATCGCCTGGCGCCAGCCCGATTCTTTCTTCGAATCGGGAACCCAGACCGACGGAAACTCGATCGGCGACAGACTGTCGTTCTGATCAATCTGAATGTTCAGCGATGTGTCGGTCGGCAAAATCCAGCCCGTCATCACCAAGTAAACCGACCCCTGTTTTGGCAAAGTCTCGAAAGTCAAATCGACCCAGTGCGGCGGACATAGCCCTTGTCGCAAGCGTTGATCGAAACCCTGCATGAAGTCGCCGTCCACACGCATCATCTCGCCAGTCACATCGCGGCCATTCGTGTCGATCGCCAACGTGGGTTGTCGTCGTTGCTGTTTGTCGAAGGCAAAGATGGTCGGTGTTGCAATATCGGCCGGGCCGACCTTTTCATTCGTCCAAATATCAACGTCCGAAGGGTGATCAACAGCGGTGATCGCAACTTCGTCAAAGTAGGCAACCTCCCACAATTCCTCGGTCAGCCGGAACTCGTACCGATCATCCCGAGGACGGATATGGGTTCCGTCAATTTTCAAGTATTCCCAAGGCCGATCCTTTGCGACAATTCCGTCGGCAACTTGCAACCCAAGCGGTGCCGCCCACAAACAATCCGTCACAAAGCGAAATTTGCTTCCGTCCCAGGCGTACAGATACGGGCACGAACCTTTTAAAGTTTGTTCCTCTTCGACCAAAGTGTCGGCCTTGATGTCGCGAATCGTCTGCGTCAAACCGTTTGGCAGAATCGCTCGAATCGTTGCACCGTCGTCAAATCCGTCGATGCCAAAGTGAGTCGACGGTGACGTGACAATTCGGGCACGATAGTGAGGCCCGAATCGCATCTCCAGCACGCTGCCGATCGCAAAGTGATTGACACGTCCGCTGGCGTTATCGTCGATGCCCTTGAATCGAGCGTTGACGAAGTGACCAGACGCCGCTGTCTGGTTAATCGCGATCGACAGTTTGCCCTGATCGATGATGGGGAAATCCTGCAATCCATCCGCGTTGAAATCCGCAGCGTTCCCGCGAAACCCAGGCACTGCACTTCCTTGCCGCTGGTCGAATCCCCATGGTCCAATGGTTGAAATACCAGCGTCAGTGATGAGATCCAGCCAAGAGTCATTGTCAAAATCCGCCAGCAATGCCGGTGCGGCTACAGTCTTCGTGCTCTCGGTTCGCTCGACCGTCCACGCACCTGCAGCGGCAGTCTGCGAGTACACGATCGTCGATCCGGAATCAGCACTGACGATCAGATCCCACGAAACATTTCCATCAACGTCTTCGATCGCAATCTGCGAAGCACCAGGGACCGCTTTGATTTCGTCAAGAAAACGGCCGCGGAATTGCAGGTGGAGCAAGTTTTCCAGCATCCCGACTTTGCCGCTGGCGTGAGTCGTCACGAGATCAAGGTCCAAGTCGCGGTCCAAGTCACCGGCAGCAATGCAGGTAACCGGGTCGGACTTGCCGAACGAAGCTTCAACGCGATCCAGTTCAAAAAAGGTTCGGTTGCCACGATTGACAAACATCCGCACTCCATCCGTCTTGGTCGCAAAAACTAGGTCCAAGTCACCATCGGCTTCGAGGTCACCGGCAACAGCGAACGTGACACCAGTAACACTTTCAAGTCCGGTTTCTTCGTCGACAAGGATGAATCGCTTGTCGTCGCCGGTGGCTTCCCGTCCATCGATACACGCCAATGTCACACCTTCGTCGCCGTACATCACCAAGCATGGCAGCGTGTCGTGCCGGCCTGCGACGGACGCGCCGCCCGACCGAATTCGGCTTGGGCTGCTGCTATCAACCACGAACAGATCGGCCACCACGATTCCCGCTGGCGTCAGCGGTAGCTTTGCAGATCCTGCCGATACAAATTTGGCGTCACCGTCATTTCGATACGCGTGCATGATCGATTGGTCATCGACCGTGACGATGTCGGAATCCAGATCAACGTCAAAATCGATCGACGTTACAAGACGAGATTTCTCAGATGCATTAACTTGTACACTTTCGAAAACCAGCGGTGACTTGCCTCGCTCGATCTGTGACTTTTGGGAAATCAAGGACGACAAGCGACGCAGGGACTCAAATGACAATCGATCAAGCGGGTGGGGCAGCGCCAAGCGACGATCGGTCTTAACAATTTCTGTTCCGTTGAGCACGTTGAACCACTGCGACATCCGTGTTTCGGCGGTCGGCCACTCGCCGGCTCCGATCGCATCGACGATGCTGGTGACAAGCTCGGCGGGCGTCATGCCGATCGCTCTAGTTTCGCGGCCAACCAGTGGGGCGATCGCCCGAGCCAGTTCGCCGGTGCGTTTGACCAACTCGGTTGCGTTCGCATTTTTGATGTCGATATTCAATCGAGCGGCACGAAGGGCAAAGTACAGATTATCGGGGTGCGAATCCGACAAAACTTTCACGGTCTCGGCAGCTGACTTCATCGTGGCGGCTGGCAGACCGTCAATCGGATCTTCCATTTGGCCAAGAACTTCGATTAGCGATCCGCCCAAGATCCGCGCCGAAGGCAGTTTGCCAAGCTCACCCCGCAATGTTTCGGACAAACGCTCGAAAATTTCGCGGCGCAGCGACTTTGTCATCGATCCCGGCAACAGCGATGCCTCTTGCAAGTCAATTCGTGCCTTCATCCAGACTGGCAGCACCTTGTCGTCCGATTCGGTCGCATATTGCTCGATTGCCAATCGTGTGGCTGCGATTGCGTCGGGCAACTGAGCCCGTGCTGCTTGCTTGGCTGCGGCTTCGAGGGAAGAATTGGATGCCTGTCCGGCAAGTTCGTCGACGTTCAAAATCCGATTCAGAGCCCGATTTTGCAGCATAAACTTGTCGCCGGGGGATTGCTGGTACAACGATTCCCAGGACTTGTCTGCCGATTTAGCTTCCAAGTTCTCGGTCGCCGCAAGCGCCCTTCGGGTCAAATCCAGTTGCTCAGCGGCCTGCCTTTCTTCGCTATCATCAACGTCGGCGACATTGCCAAGGTTGTCAGGACGCGACGACCAAAGGATGATTCCGGCGACGACAACGGCGATTACGGCAAGCGCGATGACGATCTTGCCCGTTCCGCCGGAACGTTTTG
The DNA here is from genome assembly GCF_007860175.1 of Rubripirellula reticaptiva. Classification (NCBI taxonomy): domain Bacteria; kingdom Pseudomonadati; phylum Planctomycetota; class Planctomycetia; order Pirellulales; family Pirellulaceae; genus Rubripirellula; species Rubripirellula reticaptiva. The sequence continues at coordinate 1,440,502 of NZ_SJPX01000002.1, forward strand.
CGTCGCGAGATTCGTTTTTGACCATTTATCCCTCCGGTAGCCAATCTGTTTGGCCCGATCAGTTTTCGATATTCTTTAAGCTATGAACGTAACAAAATTTGTCGACGAATCTGGCGCCCCACGAGTTGGGCTGGTTCAGGGTGATTTAATATATCCGCTCGTTCTTGGCGAGCGATATCGGACGCTTGCGGACTTGTTGGCGGCAGAGTCGCCAACGAAGGCGATTGCAGCCCTGACCAAAGAGGATCCCCTCACGATTGACCACCAAACGAAGTGGTTGCCGCCGATTGATCACCAGGAAGTCTGGGCAGCTGGCGTGACCTACAAACGCAGCCAAACCGCTCGGATGGAAGAATCCGAAGCTGCCGCGTCTTGCTATGACCGTGTCTATCAAGCCGATCGGCCCGAACTGTTCTTCAAGGCGACGCCGCACCGCGTGTCGGGACACAACGGACCGCTACGAATTCGCATCGATGCGAAATGGAACGTGCCCGAACCTGAGGTCACGCTGGTTTTGTCGCCGCAACTAAAAATCGTCGGTTTGACGATCGGCAATGACATGAGCTCGCGAGACATCGAGGGCGACAATCCGCTGTATCTACCACAGGCAAAGTGCTACGACCAGTGCGCGGGACTCGGCCCTTGGATCACGCTATATGATTCATTGCCGCCTGTGGCGGAGATCACGATTGATCTAAAAATCATCCGTGACGGCAGCGTCGTCTTCGAAGGCCAATCCGGTGCTGACCAAATGGCTCGCAAGTTCGACGACTTGGTCGGGTGGCTGGGCCGTGACAATAGCTTTCCCGATGGTGCGTTCCTGATGACAGGCACGGGGATTGTTCCCAGCAACGAGTTCACTCTCGCCCCGGGCGATGTCGTTGACATTTCGATTGCAGGCGTTGGCACTTTGTCCAACACGGTCGTTCAAGGTTAAGCACGCCGCCAACCGCTGGTCATTCCGACATTTCACACATGCTCTCTTGCCTGCCAGAGAGCAACTCCGTTTTCAATACCCAAATACCACAACCAACCATGCCCACCTCGACCGCAACCGTTCGTCCTGTCTTGATCGCCGGCCAATGGCGTGACGCCAATTTTTCCGACACCTATCAAGCCACAGACCCGAACAAAAACGAACGCCTAGCTGCCGAATTCCCCGTCAGTTCTTGGCAAGACTGTGACGAAGCTCTAAACGCCGCCGTTGACGCAGCACGCCAGCTTCGCAAGTTGCCGTCGGCCAAGATCGCTGAGTTCATGGAACGTTATGCGGATCGAATTGACGCTGCCAAAGACTCTCTCGTCGAATCGGCGTTTGCTGAAACCGGACTCGGCAAGTCACCTCGTCTTGCCGACGTTGAATTGCCACGCACCAGCAACCAGCTTCGCGCCGCCGCAAAAGCTTGCCGAACCGGAAACTGGGCAATGGCGACCATCGATACCGCGGCCGGCATTCGCAGTGTCTTTGAACCGCTCGGTCCCGTCTGCGTGTTCGGACCAAACAATTTCCCGTTCGCGTTCAACAGCGTTTCGGGTGGCGACTTTGCTGCCGCGATCGCTGCCGGCAACCCCGTGATTGCCAAAGCGAACAGCTCGCATCCTGAAACGACCCGGTTATTAGCCGAACAGGCCGCCGAAGCCTTGACCGAAACGGGACTGCCGGCGGCGACGGTTCAATTGATCTATCGCACCAGCCACGCGGATGGTGAACGGCTAGTTTCCGATGCTCGCACCGGAGCAACCGGATACACGGGCAGCCGTGGTGCCGGATTGGCTCTCAAGGCCGCCGCCGACAAAGCCGGCAAGCCGATCTACTTGGAACTTTCCAGCGTCAATCCGGTTGCGATCACTCCGGCCGCCCTAGCCGAACGTGGCGACGAAATCGTTGGCGAATTCATCACCAGTGTCTTAATGGGGACAGGCCAGTTCTGCACCAACCCCGGCATGGTGATGCTGGTCAAAGGCGAAGCCACAGATAAGTTCATTGCATCGGTTACCGACAAGTTCAAGTCATCGCCTGCGGGCACGCTGCTATCGCCAGCCGTCGCCAAGAGTTTGTCGTCCAGCATCAAAAAGCTATGTGACTTCGGCGCGGAACTACTGACTGGTGGTGGCGAACCAGAATCCGGCCGATGTGCCTACGCCAACACGTTGCTCAAAACAACCGCATCCGAGTTTCTAAGCAATCCCGAAGGCTTTCAAACCGAAGCATTCGGAAACGCGTCGTTGTTGGTGGTGGCCGACAGCGTTGAACAACTTTGTGCAGCGATCGGTCATCTCGAAGGCAACTTGACGGGCTGCCTGTACACGGCCAAAGACGGCAGCGACGAGGACGCTGCATCGGCGATCAGCTTCGAGCTGACGCCCAAAGTTGGCCGCTTGCTGAACGACAAAATGCCAACGGGTGTTGCGGTCTCGGCCGCGATGAACCACGGCGGACCGTATCCTGCGACGGGACATCCGGGCTTCACGGCCGTTGGTGTTCCTGGATCACTGGTTCGATTTGGCAAGCTGACCAGCTTCGACAACGTTCGCCCGAACCGGTTGCCCGCGATCTTGCAAGACAAAAACCCGACCGGCGAAACTTGGCGTCTGGTTGACGGAAAGTGGACGACTGCAGAAGTCGCGTAGCGATTGACGCGGACAACCTTACGAGAAGTCGTCAAAGATCACGTCTTCTCGGCTGAGCTTCGACCAACTGAAACCTTCGCCGTTGGGATCGAGCCCACTTGTTTGGGCAGCCCAGCGGATGATCGTCTCTGGTGCAACACCCCGGTCACGATAGTGGCTCAGCCTCGTGTCGCCATGACGCTTGGCGAGTCGCCGACCGTCGGGGCCTCGGACCAGCGGCACGTGAGCAAATTGAGGTGGGATGGCGTCCAACGCAGCATAGATTTCTAACTGCCGAAATGTGCTGGCGAGAAGATCGTTGCCACGGACGACTTCAGTGATCCCCATTGCCGCGTCGTCCACCACGACCGCAAGCTGGTAAGACGGCTGCCCGTTTTTTTGGGTAATTGGAAAATCACCGAGCGACGTCTTCGGGATGCACGATTGTTGACCGAGCACGAGATCGTCAAATGCGACGTTATCGCTGCCCGCGCGAAATCGCCAACAATACTTGCCAGGCTCTGGAAGCTGGTCACCGTTTTGCCAGCTCGCACAGGTGCCCGGATAGATCGGGCTCTCGTGTTCGAAGTGGGGCGCGGATCCGGCTTCCTCGATGTCTTTCCGCGTGCAAACACACGGGTAAACTCGATCGGCCTCGATCAAGCGATCCAGCGAGGTACGATACAGACTCATTCGCTCGGTTTGGACGTAGGGTGAATGAGGACCGCCAACATCGGGGCCTTCGTTCCACGTGATACCTAACCAACGCAAGTCTTCGATCACTTGCGCCGTCGCCCATGGTTTGATCCGCGGTGAATCCACATCTTCGATTCGCAGAATCATGTTCGCCTGCGAATGCAGCGCCGACCAATGCGCGATCAAGTACGTTCGCGCATTCCCCAAATGTTGGGCGCCGGTGGGCGATGGTGCCAGACGGGAAGTGATCATCCTCGATCACGCCGCGCGGCGAATTCCTTCGGATGGACCGATGTGTTGGCCCAACGTTTCAATTTCGAGCTTCAACAATTGCTTTGCCACTCGGCCAGCGGTTGGCCGCTTAACCGCATCAACCGCAATCATCGACTCAACAAGATCAGCAATCGGTTCCAACGTCGCGCGACTGGCTGCGTGAGTGTGGGCTAGCCACTGCCACAAAATCCGCCCCAGCGAAAAGACATCTGACGCCGCAATCGCAGCGTGATTGCCCGAGATCGCTTCGGGTGCCGAGTAAGCCGGAGTGCCGCGAAAATGGCCTCCCGCCACCGTGTGAATTCGACAGGCAAACCCGAGATCCACAAGCGTCACGTGCCCACGTGAACCGACGATCGCGTTATCGGGTTTCACATCGCCGTGCACCCAGCCGGCGGTGTGCAACGCGTCTAGCGCCTGAGCCAATTGCCGAACCAACCATAACGCGACCGGCAACGGTTTCGGATCCGAAGAATCCAAATGAGCCTGCATCGTGACGCCATCAAGTCGCGGCATCACAAGATACGGCGATGCAGCCGAATTCGAAGCGTCTAAAACAGCAACTAAATTTGGATGTACGATCGTCGAAGCTGCAGCGACGAACTGGGTGATTTGTCGACGACTCTCGATATCGTCAGCGGTGGCACGCTTGATCGCGTAATCCCATCGCGGACTGCCTGCGGCGTCGGCGGGCTGTGCCAAACTCAGTTCGGCTGTCGTGCTGCGATGCAGCAGGCGGCCGACTCGCCAAATGCCGAGGATCGAAGTCGACGCTTCGCCTGGGCTGATGCCAGGCGATGCGGAACGTTGGGGTGAGACGTTCGTCACAAGAAGCAATCCTTTGCTCGCGGTTCAATGCGAATTGGTCAACGCAGAAGTCGTAACGTTTGTATCGACCAACCGAGCACGGATGCGGAATCGTCGATCCACCAACCGTCATATCTTGCCTGACCGGATCGACGCAGTTTCCCGCCGACAGCCGATTCAATGACGCGTCAACAGAAACGGATCCGTCGGGAAAAAGCTTCGCCAGTAATCTCAGCTCAATATTTCCTCCACCACTCGCGACGGCTGCGTGACGTTGGACAACCGCTGAGGCAATCCTTGGGTGAAGTACGTCAGTCGCTTGTGGTCAATCCCCAGCGTGTGCAGCAGAGTCGCGTGCAGATCGTGCGGCGAAACCTTGTCGCGGACAGCTTCGTATCCAATCTCGTCGGTTTCGCCGAACGAGATACCGGGTTTCACACCTCCACCGGCCAACCACATCGTGAAGCCGCCAGGATTATGATCGCGGCCGATCAACTTCATTTCCTTTCCGCCGCGATTTTCTCGCATCGGCGTCCGGCCAAACTCGCCGCCCCAAACCACCAGCGTATCTTCCAACAGCCCGCGTTGCTCCAAGTCCTTCAATAGTGCCGTCATCGGTCGATCGACTTCATTGCAGCGGTCCGTGAAACCTGCATTGAGCGCCTCCGCCGCACCCGCGCCATGCGAATCCCAACCCCAGTGAAACAACTGAATGAATCGCACATCCCGTTCTGCCAACCGCCGAGCCAGCAAGCAATTGTTGGCGAATGACTCCTGGCCGGGCTGAGTCCCGTAGGCCTCGTGAGTCGCCACTGTTTCTTGTGACAAATCGAACGCATCGGTCGCATGAGTCTGCATCCGAAACGCCATCTCGTACTGCGAGATGCGGGTCAGCACTTCGGGGTCGCCGGATTCCTCGAAGGTCGCTCGGTTGATTCGTTCAATCGCGTCCAACGCTCGGCGACGTTGCTGGCGAGAGACATCATCTGGGTTTGAAAGGTACAAAACCGGATCGCCCTTGGAACGACACTGAACGCCTTGATGAACCGATGGCAAGAAACCTGATCCCCAAACGCTCTTGCCCGCCGACGGCGTTTTTCCGCCGGAAACTAAAACGATGAATCCGGGAAGGTTTTCGTTCTCGCTGCCCAGCCCGTACATCGTCCAAGCACCAAACGAAGCAGAACCCAAATTCTGGTTTCCGGTGTGCAGTAACAACTGCGCAGGAGCGTGGTTGAACTGAGTCGTCTGCATCGATTTGATGAAACAAACCTTATCCGCCACCGATTGGAACTCGGGCAATCGGTCCGATACCCAAGCGCCGCTTTCGCCGCATTGCTTGAACGGAAACTGCGGTCCCAGCATTTTAGGAACGCCCTGAATGAACGCGAACCGTTTGCCTTCTAAGAAACTTGCCGGGCATTCCTTGCCATCAAGCAACTGCAAGTCCGGCTTGTAATCGAACAGTTCAAGTTGGCTCGGCGCGCCTGCCATGTGCAGAAAGATCACTCGTTTGGCGCGAGGCGGAAAATGCACGCCACGACCATCGTGTCCGCCAGATTCCATGGCGCTGGCTTGCCCGGTCGCCGAAGCCCCCATCCACATCCCAGCCAGACCAAGCGAACAGTCCTTGATGAAGTGACGCCGCGTGGCCCAGCGGGCAACACCGTCGCGAATCGAATCGTTAGGGTAGCTCATTTGGTCAACGCCTTGTCGAGGTTCAAAATAGTGTTGGCGACAATCGCCATTGCTGCCCGATCGACGGTTTGGTCTGCAAACTGGTCTTCTGCCGAAGGATCGCACAGATCTCGGTACAGCGACAACAGCTCGGTGGATTCCAGATCAGTCGGAAATTTCCCCGTTACGGACCGGTACATCCGCTGGATCGTGTGCTCAATCGATCCATCGCACAGAGCGAGCGAACGGTCAGCGAGCGCGTGCGAACATTCCTGGTAAACAGGATCGTTTAGAGTTACCAATGCTTGAAGCGGAGTATTTGTATCGATCCGACGTGCCGAACAAAGGTCACGAGTCGGCGAATCAAATGTCAGAAAACTCGGATAGGGACTCGTGCGCCGCCAATACGTGTAGAGGGCCTGCCGGTAACGCTGTGAATCTTTTGCATTTTCCCATGACGCGCCGCTGTAAATGGTTTGCCATACTCCGTCGGGCTGAGGTGGCATCACGGACGGACCGCCGACTTGATTGTTGATCAACCCCGATGCTTCGATCGCTTGGTCACGAACCATTTCCGCCGATAATCCGGTCCGTGGTCCGCGAGCGTAATACCGATTTGCTGCATCCTTAGCATGCTGTTCCGCCGTCACTTCGTTGTCTTGTCGATAGGTTGACGACAACACCAGTTCACGCAAGAACGGTTTCAAGTGCCACTGATGGCTGGATTGCAATCGATTGGCGATGTGATCAAGCAACAGCGGGTCCGACGGCGGCAGGCCGCTTGAACCAAAATCCTCTTGAGTCTCGACCAACCCGCGTCCGAACAACTGTGCCCAAACACGGTTGGCCCAAACTCTTGCCGCCAATGGATTTTCGGTCGAAACCAACCACTTCGCGAACTGCAATCGATTGTTGACCACCGGAAACCCGTCTGCATTTGCAAACACACTTGGAATTCCCGGTTCGACCTCTTCACCACGATCCATCCAATTTCCGCGAGTGAAAGTTCGAGTCTCTCTTCGCGCCGAAACTGGCCGCGAGGCCATCACCGGCAACGACCCACCCTGGATCTTGTCGACTCGCGATTTTGACTGGGAAAGCGTTTCGTCGAGTCGCCGAAGTTCATCGCTTGTCGATCGCTGAATCCATCTTATGTCATCGCTGGTCGACCAAGCGAACCGGCGGATCGGTGTCGCGTTGTTGCCCGACGTGGAGGCCTTCTGTCGCATCACTAATTCCAAGCTTGCTGCATCAGGGATTTGCAGCGGTTCGGCCAAAACAAAAACGGCCCAGCGTGTAGCGTTTAACTTCGGAAACTCGCCCACACCTCGATCGTTGTCTTTCAACGCATCGCGTGGATCGGCCGGGCCAGTCACAGAATCGACGAAAACATCAGTAAACTGAACTGGCGACTTTGTGCCGTCGGCGGCGATCAAACTAGCGATCAATTTACTAAGTACGGAACCTTTTTCGGGGCCGGTCGTGGGATCATCCGACAAGCGAGCAATCTCAATCCGCAGCGCCGTCATCGGCGACTCCGTTTCGGTCATGGATTCAGCAGCGAAGTCAACGGTATACTCAACGCCAACCGGGAACGTGCCCGATTTGGTCTGCACATGATCGCCAACGATTTCCAACTGGCCACCGGTGGAGGAAACGTTTGCCGGCGTGATCAAGTTCCACGGAACGGAAGTCGCAAATGAGCGGCCAAATTCGTTGCGTTCGTTGCGAATGATTTCGTGCTGTCGCTGGATTGCGACGGCGTCTTCGATTTGCGATCGATCCATTGGGACTTTGATGGTCGGATAGTCATCATCCAAATCGGCGTCCGACGAATTATCAAACAACGCCATGCATCGGTAATACTCGTCGTGTTCGATCGGGTCGTACGGGTGCGAGTGACACTGGACACATCCGAACGTCGTCGCTTGCCAGACCGTCCATGTCGTGTTGACCCGATCAATGATCGCCGCAACACGAAACTCTTCGTCGTCGGTACCACCCTCGGTGTTGGTTTGCGTGTTTCGATGAAACGCCGTCGCAATCAATTCGTCGGCCGTTGGATCAGGAAGTTGATCGCCGGCCAATTGCTTGATCGTAAATTCGTCGTAGGGCATGTCACGATTGAAAGCGTCGATCAACCAATCACGGTAAGGCCACATGTCACGGTGAGGATCCTTTTCGAAGCCACGCGAATCCGCATACCGAGCCAAGTCCATCCAAAGCGAAGCCCACCGTTGCCCATAGTTAGGACTGGCGAGCATTCGATCGACTTCCGCGGCGTAGACCTGATCGACTTCTAAACCGGAATTCGCATCGACACACTTTTTCAAGAACGAATCAATTTGGTCGATCGTCGGTGGCAAGCCGTTCAGATCAAACGACGCTCGCCGCAGCCACTGGGCCGGTGGCGCTTCGGGTGCATGTGTCAATTCATTGGCAACCACACCAGCAAGAACAAATTCGTCCAACGACTTTCTCGCCCAATTGGAATCGTGAACGGGCAGCTTGAAATCGGTCTCCAGCGGCGCCATCGACCATAGATCGCCCCACTTGGCACCTTCAGCAATCCACCGCGTCAATGTCGCGACTTTTTCTGCTGAAAGCGGTTCGGGATGTTCGTCCGGTGGTGGCATCCGCGCATCGGGATCATCGGTGGTGATTCGTTCGATCAAGACCGACGCATCAGGATCGCCGGGTTCCACGATCCAGCCATCCGGCGGCAAGACAAGGTCGGCATAGACAAATGACACGTCACCCGCCTGTTTAACGCCACCATGACACGACGTGCAGTGCTGGATCAAAATCGGTCGCACATCACGGTTGAAATCGATCGGCTCGACTCCCATCGCTTCAGCGGAAACCAGCAATGAAAAAACTGCGGCGATGATGATGCCCAAAAACGGGCGGGGGTACTCAGTGCGCATTGATGATGTCGAGGCGGGTTCAGGCGGAGACTCGAGAAACATCCGTCATTGTAACCCACCACGGCCAGATATGCCCAAGGCAGACTGGTGTTAACGCGACCGAGATTGAGGTATCGATTGCGACACGAATCGTTCGTACAGCGTGGCGTAGGTGCCAGACTGGTCTAGGAGCTCGTCGTGGCTGCCGCGTTCAATGATTTGGCCGTGATCAAAGACGAGGATTTGGTCGGCGGATTTGATCGTACTCAGCCGGTGCGCGACGACGATGCTGGTTCGACTCTCGAGCAACCGTTCCAGTGCATGCTGAATCCGCACTTCCGTCATCGTATCCACGGCGCTGGTGGCCTCATCTAAGATCAAGATTCTTGGATTGGCGACGACCGCGCGGGCAAAGCAAATCAATTGACGCTGCCCCAGTGAAACTCGGCCACCGCGCGAACCGGCCTGTGTGTTCAAACCCTCAGGCAAGTCATCGATTAGCCACTCGCAATCGAGCGACCGCAGCGCCGCGATCGCGTCGTCGGCCGTTGCTCCGTCGCGACCGGCGATGATATTTTCGCCCACAGTGCCGGTAAACAAATAGTTCTGCTGTGGCACAACGGAAACGACGTGTGCTAGCGACTTTGATGTCAGTTGGCGAATGTCGTAACCATCGATTTTGACGATCCCAGAATCGGGCAAGTAGTATCGGGCGATCATGTTGGTGAGTGTCGATTTACCGCTGCCGGTTTCGCCCACCAAAGCAATCATCGAACCCGCCGGGGCACTGAACGAGATATCTCGCAGCACCGGGCGACCGGGCTCATACGCAAATGTAACGTTTTCGACCGACAAGTCACCGCGGACGCCCGGAGGTAGTTCGCAAGCGTTGTCAACGTCGGTCCATGCAGGCGGCGTGTCGAGCAATCGAAACACACGTTCGGCACCCGCCATCGCCGCCAACGCCTGGTTGTACTGGTTGCCCAACACTTGAATGGGACTAAAGAACAAGCCGACCAAAAACCAGAACTGAATTAGATCGCCAACGGGCATCGGATCGGCGACGACAATCGCGCGGTAAGCACCAACCACCAACACTAAGCCCATCGAAACTTGACCGGTCAATTCCAACAGCGGCATCAATTGCCCGCCTGCTCGAACCGTGTTCATGTTGTACTGGGCATGGTCGCTGGTCAGTTCGCGGAACAGATCTGCGTTGACGTCTTCGCGAGCGAGCGCCTGAGTAACCCGAATCACCGCGACGGATTCGGCGATCGTTGCCGTCACGCGGCTAAAACTCTCCTGCACCTCACGATACGCTTTACTAAGTCTCGAACGCATCACGCGGCCGATCAGCCACATGACCGGACTCATCGCGACGACGACGGCCAGCAGCGGCAGGTCATACCAGGCCATCACTAGCGCCGCGCCGACCATTTGTCCGGCTTGAACCATCGAAACGAACAGCACATCTTGCACGCCCACGCGAACAGAATCGCAATCGCTGGTAATGCGACTGATGATGCGGCCTGTCTTTGTTTTTGCGTAATACTGCATCGGCATCTGCTGCAAGTGTTCGTACACTTGGCCTCGCAGATCGTGAACCACAGACTCACCAAGTTCTAGCGCCAACCGTTGTCGATAAATGAAGGTCACTTGCGTGATCGCTGCCAAAATCAGCACACCGACCGCTCCCATCACAATCGCGAAAAACTGTCCACCATCAGCCTGCGTTCCACGCGTGATCGGCCCGTTGATGACCGCACCGATCGCCCATGCGAGTGCGGGCAACTGCATCGATCGCAGAACAACTAGCACCGTCAATAGGTTTCGCTTGCGAGTGTGCGGCTTCATCAGCGCCCATAACCGCCGCACCAGCGCCATCGACAGCGGACGTTGTTTGGCTTCCGCGTCGGCTTCGGGATCGCGGACGACACGAACCATCGGCGGGAAGGCGGCGTTACTCATTTCGTCACCTCGATTCCCTGGCTCTGCGCTACCGCTCGATAAGGTCCTTCTTGTCGTACCAGTTCCGCATGCGTGCCCTCTTGGACAATCGCACCTTCGTCAATCACCAGCACTCGATCCGACCCCCGCAGCGTGCTTAAACGATGCGCGACAATGAACGTCGTGCGGCCGGCGGACGCAGTTTCCATCGCCGTCATGATTTCGTGTTCGGTTTCTGGATCGATCGCCGATACCGGATCATCGAGCAACAAGATTGCCGGGTCCGTCAAGATTGCTCTCGCTAATGCCAGGCGTTGTCGCTGTCCGCCGGAAAGCGACATGCCGAATTCGCCCAACATTGTGTCATAACCGTCAGGCAAATCCATGATGAAATCATGAGCCACTGCTAAGCGCGCCGCCATCCGCACTTGTTCGCGAGACGCACCGGGAACGCCGAATGCGATATTCGCGCCGATCGTATTGCTGAGCAGAAGCGGTTCTTGCAAAACCAAACCAACGCTGCGGCGCAGCGTTTTCAAATCCCACTGTCGTACATCCACGCCATCGACTTCGACGATACCGCACTGCGGATCAAAGAACCGCGGAATCAAACTCAACAGCGTCGACTTGCCCTGGCCCACCGCCCCCAGGATCGCGATTCGCTCGCCCGCTCGAATGTGCAGCGAGATGTCTTTCAACACGGTTGTTCCGGGCTGATACTCAAACCACACGCCGTGCAAGTCGATATCGCCGCGAATGCGATCGGGTTTCCAAGGATCAAGCGGAGCCTTGACTTCTTCGTTCGCATCAAGCACTTCAAAGACCCGTCTTGCGCCAGTCAGCGATTGTTGAATCGAGCCGGCCAGACCAGATAGATTGCCGACTTGATTGCTGAACTGTTGCAGTAATCCCGCATAAACGATCAGCCCAGTACCCAAAGCCAGCGTGCCAATCGAGGTCAAGTAGCCGCCATAGATCAGCAGAATGACCAAGTTGACCTGAGTCAAAAAGCCGATCAGCGGGCCGAAGTTACTGACCTTGGCGAAGACGTCTTGCTGTTGACTCTGAACAGCATCGTTGGCTCGGTGAAAACGTTCGGTCTCGGCAGACTGTCGCCCTAGAGTTTTGATCACGGCAACTCCGTCACTGCTTTCGGCGATCCGCAAAACCAAATCGTCGAACAGTTGCCGCGTGCGATCGTACATCGGCCGTACGGTTTGCGAAAAACGAATGCTGATCCCCCAAATCACCGGGGTTGTCATCAAGCACGCGATCGTCAAACCAATGTGAATTCGCAACATGAACGTCAAGTAGACAATCAACGACATTGCCAGAATCGAAAGCTGCACCAGCACGCCGTCGATGAACATTCGCGTCGCCTGCACATCGCCGGTGACACGATTGATGATCGTGCCGACCGGCTGATCGCTGTAAAACCGAAGACTTAGTCGTTGCAGTTTCGCATACACGGCCGCACGCAAGTCCACGACAATCTTGCGCTGCACCAGAGTGCCGGACGTCAGCGCATAGGCGTAGTTGAGAATCGCTCGCAAAATCGCAATCACGATCATCGCAACTACGAGCGAGATCACCTGCTGCATCGGCGCCCAAGCGACAGGAAAAACGAAGCCTAGCGGCAGGCTTGGCGGCAGGGCCGACGAGCCCGCGTGAAAACGAATCACGTCAATCGTCAGCCCACCAACTTGCACCAACGTCACGGCTAGCCCCATCAACACCGCTTGCAGCACCAGCATTGCGGCGCACCAACCACGGTAATTCCAAGCCAACCGCAGCAGCCGGACCACGACTTTCGCGTTACTCAGCTCGGTCGTGGTGATAGATTCGTTCGCAGACATGAACGCCAAGAGTAGCGATTAAAACGACGACCGCGAAGCCGTAAGTCTACTAGCTCGATCGCCTATTTATCTGGTGCAATTGTTTCGGCAATGTTCTGTGCATGATCACGAACTCGGACATAGGCATTGAGCGCGGCCAGGAACGCGACACTGACCACCGGCGGAATCGGGCCTGTCGACAGTTCTTCCAAGTGCTTGCGACGCAGCGATTTGACTTCGGCGCGGACTCGTTTGGCAGCGGCACTTGTCGCCGCCAACGTATTTCGATTGTCTTTCGCCAATCCATCGTGGACCGCCGCAACATATTCAACGATGTGTCGGTTCAATTGCCCCAGATCGGCCCGCTGGGAATCAGTAAACCGAAAGCCATCACGACGAAGCTTGCGGTCAAACTTATCCAGATTGGCGATGTAGTCGCTAATCGACTCGTACTCGTCAGCGATCCGCAATTGGCGTCTGGCTTCCTCCGCCGTCGCGTGTGAAATATTACCGCCCGACAGTAGTCCCGTCATGAACTCGGCGATTTCGTCCTGGACGCTATCAAGGATTCGTTCCCGTTGCTTCAAACGATCCGCGAGCGTCTTATCCGGCTCGTCCTCGTTCATCAATTGCAGCAACCAATCCATCATTTTCAAGCATCCGTCACCCATTTTCAGGACTTCTTTACGTGACTGTTCGATCGCAAGCAGTGGCGTTTCGAGAATCAAGACATCCAGGTCTGTTAAACGTGGTTTCTCTTTGTAAGCTCGCGCAGGAACCGCCCACTCGAGAAACCGCACCATCGGAGTCAAGAACGGCAGAAACAGCAGCGTGTTCGCAATGTTGAAAACACTATGCGTCGCCGCGATCGCAGCCACCACATTTGGAAACGTCGGGCTGCCGTCAACCATCACTTTTTCAGCAACATCAACTCCGACGATGGACTGAATCAAGCCGATGTACCACTGAAAAATTAACGTAATCCAGAATACACCTATGAGATTGAAGATGATGTGAAAGTATGCGGCGCGCCTAGCGTGAGTGGTTGTCCCAAGCGACGCTAGAAAGGCGGTGATGGTGGTGCCGATGTTCTCCCCAAGCACGAGTGCAGCGGCGGTTGGATAAGAAATGACTCCCTGCGTCGCCAGCGAGATTGTGATTCCCAGCGTCGCTGAAGAGGACTGAACCAGCGTCGTCAGAATACAGCCAACGGCAGCGCACTTAAGCACTCCCACATAAGTGTCGGCATTGAACCTGGCGAACCAAGCCTCGAATTCGGGAATCTCCTTGATGACTGAGCAAGCGTCCTTCATGATTTCCAGCCCAAAGAAAACCATACCAACGCCCATCACGAACATTGCCCAGTATCGCCACCGGTCGCCCTTGGAGAACAGGTAAGCGAAGGAGGAAAATCCCAGCAGTGGTAATCCGTACTTGCCAACTTTCAGTACCAAGATCCATCCGGTGATCGTGGTGCCGATATTGGCCCCCATGATCACTCCGATTCCCTGTGCCAATACCATCACACCACTATTCACAAAGCCCACCACCATCACGGTTGTGATCGAGCTGGATTGTACAATGCACGTGACAACGACACCCACCGTGGCAGCCAGGATGCGATTGTTCGTCACCGCACCAATTAGCCGCCGTAAGCTGCTGCCGGCGACTGCCTGCATTCCGTCGGACATATACTTCATGCCTAGCAGGAAAATTCCCAGCCCGCCGGCGAGGGTGAAAATCATTTCGATTAGATTGGAAAAGTCCAAAGCATTGTCAGTCAGGTGAGAAGGAACTTTTAATAAGAATCGATGAAGACCGCCCATTCTACGGCGGGTGAGTTGTTTTGCAATGAACTGCGAAAATCAGCCAATAACAGCGAAAAGGAGTGGTTTGGACAAAAGTGTCACCCTATTTTCGTGATGGTTGCTAGGTGAGTTCTCGAGCAACCTGGATCAGACGTTGCAGTTGTGTTCGGTCGGCGATACCGAAACCCACGACACCGTTGTGGAAAATTGCTCCGAAGTCGCAATCACTTGCAGATAGTGGACACTCAACGACTCGACGCACGGAAGAATGAATCTGGTCGCAGCCGGTCTCTCTGACGATGTCCTCCAGATTTTCAGCTCGCACTCCGCCGCCCACGACAATCTCTATCTGGGAGCTGAAATCCCGCACCAGGGTCCGAATTTGTTGCCTTCCCGCGACGGCTGTGCTAGCTCCGCCACTTGTCAGAATGCGGTCAAATCCGACATCAATCAGTTGACGAGCCGAAAGTAGCAAATCGGAGGTTCCGTCAAACGCCTTATGGAACACCAGAGTCGTGGTAGCGCATCGGCGACGGATGGCGGCACATCGCTGGGCATCAATTGTACCGGATGACGTGAGACAGCCGATCGCGATGCCGTTGATTCCCGCGGCCAGCAGAGAGTCGCAGTCTGCCAGCATCAGATTGAATTCAGCCTCTGAGTACGTGAAACCAGCTTCACGTGGACGAACCATGGCGACGATCGGCCCGGTGAATGCTTCCCGAGCGGCTGCCACGAGGCCTGCCGATGGTGTGAGGCCCCCGAGTGCCATGCCACAATTGAGCTCAATCCGATCGACCTGGAGTTCCGCCGCTAGAAGAACATCATCAATGCCACCTGCACACAATTCGATCAGCAGCCCTGAATGTGCCGACGAGATTGTCATGCTTGAAATGAATTAGGTTGAAGGTGATAAGATGACAAAGCGTTAGGGTGTGCCAGTAAAAACGCATTTAACCGCAAGCCGCCCAAATCGCTTTCGCCGTTGCCATTCGGGCAGGAAGAAATTTCGGTGACGACCAATCGAAGCCCATTTCAATCGTGCATTGAATGCGGGTCTTCCCAATCGGCGCAAAGGGGTCAGGTACGAATAGCGTTGTCCATTTAGGCAGTCCCCAAGAACCGGTTTCCAATTCGATACCCAGCGTTTCGAAACGGAACCAGGCCAACAAACAGCGACGTTGCAAATGTCGCCAGGACGATGTTATTAGGGTGCATCCCCATTACATCAGCCCAATCGGCATTCCAAATGTATTGGTACAAGACGCAGGCAATCAGCCATGCGATCAAACACGAACACAGTACCGCGCCGACGGCATAGACCCAACGCCAACGAACCAGCGCCAGCATCAACACGCTCAGGAAGATCAAGTTGAACTGGAACAGCAGCGGCTCCATGAAGTTGATGCTAGGAATATCTCCGAGCGTGGGGATCAACAAACGAATCGCCGCAAATACCATCGACGCCGCTGCGGTAATCAAGAACATATCGCGAATCGGCCAACGGCTTTGCTGATCGTTGCCGATTGTGACGTGCCTAGCTGATCGATGTTGGCCAGAATTACGCAACTGGTCAGAATGCCGCAACTGGTCGGGCGGAAAGTAGCTGATTCGACACCCCGCAAAACGAAGGAACATCAGGGCCGCAGCTGCGACTACCAGGGGCGTGCTGACGGACACGATCGCCATCGTCGCATGCTGGGGCGCATCGCGGAAACAATACGCCAAAATAAAACCGATCGAAACAAACACGATCGCTACCGGCAGGATACGGCGAGTCCAAACGGCTTGCCCCCAACAAAACCGTGCCACTGCCATCGCCAACATCGCCATCGATATCCCCTGCGCGTACTGGAAGGGCGGCCGATACAAATCAGTCGAATCTCCGACAAGAACCACACGCGCCACCAAGGCGATCATCGGCAATCCGAGCAGTTTCAATGAATCGAGTACAAGCCACTTCGGCGGCCCGCCTTCTGCAGCGATCGCTTCATACCGATGCTTTGAATCACGCAGCCATGCCACCATCCAGACGACGTATCCGATCAAGGCGACCGGAAATACCCACCCGACCCACGCGTACGGCCGAATCGCATCGATCATCTGACCCGAATTGACGTCGTAGACTTCGACCGATCCACCCAGCCGTGTCATGGAAACGGCAAGTCGATCGGGACCGAGTAAATGTGATACCCAACGGCCCTTGCCAGCAACGGAAATCTTACATCGCACGACGGACTTCGATTCCCCATCGCTCGCGACCCGCGTCACCGCAACATAATCAGGGCTATACCAAATCGTCTGACCATCCCATTGGCCGTCCACATGCCAGTCACCCCGATCATCAGGTTCCGCGAGCATCACTTCACGGATCGCGTCATAGTACTTCGTTGTTCCGCCTTGATCGAAGACAAACATTTCGCCTCTGACCTTGAAGCTTGATTTCAAAGGATCGAACCCAACCGGCAATGCAACCGTTTGTTGCAACGATCCATCATCCGAGGAACGAATCTCCAGTCCTGTTCGCTCCTCCGACACGGTGATGATTGGCAAACCCGATTTAGTGTAGCTGAACTCCGGCTTCTCCCCCGCTACCCAGCGTGCCAACTCCTTGGGGCCCTCGACGGCGTCAAGTTCGTAAAGAACATTCTCTAGTATGTCACGCGTCTTCGCGGGACCAGTCCCCTTGGCAGTTCCGACTGGCGCAGGCACCACGACACGCTTTGGCTCGACGGTATGAACGTGATTGGTACCTTCAATCTCGTACCAGTGATCCGAAACGTTCAACGGGAACGTACGAAACTTGGCGTTCTTCATGTCTGCAAAGTCGACCAGCCCAATCTGTTTTCGATCGGTCGAAACATGGATCGTGCCCAAACTTCCCCAGGCCTTGAACCTACCGAATTTGATCGACTTGGACTCGATCACTTCACCCGTCTTCACATCACGCCATTCGAACCACCGTTGCGTGACATCGCTCATGTCGATCGATTTGGTCGGATAGATCGCTTGAATCAACAACCGGTTACCGTCGACCAAGATCATGGGTGACGAAATGCCGCGTCCTTGCACCGGTCGGTACACACGATGCTCTTCGAAGTCGACCACTGCGGATTCGGTGATCACGGACGGTGTCAGCGGTGAACTGTAAGAGGACGCCGACATCAACATCTTGGGCGGATCACCATAGATCCCATTGAAATGCCCTTGGCATACATTGATCGCTGGCACATACCAAACCAGAACTGCCCACACCAGCAGAACAACAAACAGGCCTCCGCGAATCAACCAAGACGAACGCAACAACGAATTCTCGATGGGTTAAGGTTGGGAGGATGAGGAGACTCCGGCGGCGTCTTGATACAAAGCATCCGGAATCGAACAGGAACGCCGGGCACGGTGCTGACAGGAAGACACTGACCGAAAAATTTAGGAGCCAAAGCCTCGCCGCCAATCGCATCGTTTGTCAGTGAGCGACTTCTCTAACCGCCCAATCGATGCCTCGCTTCAATAGTTCATTGAACTCGGGTTGCTCAAAATCTTTGGTGTGGCCCAACGAAGTGTAAAACGATCGGCCACCGTCGCTTCGCTGATACGTCCATGCGACCGGTTCGGCTGGGTGTCCGTCGACTTTTCCATTAAGGATAACGGCGGCGGTTTTCGCAACCGGCGAGACCACGTACAACGAACCGCCGGCTTGAAACGGTTTAGGTTTCCATCCGCTGGCCAGCGGATGGGCGTCCGCATTTGCCAACTCAATCGCGGGTTTCAAATCGTTGCCGTAGTGGTTGGTGTAGTTACCGCCGAATACTGTCGCATCGAATTCCGGCCAACTGACGCAACCTTCCGGGGGCTGTTGGCCTCGCAGCGAAAACGCGTGGCTGGCGGTGCGGATCCCAACCACTGGTTTGCCCGATTGGACGAAACGTTGCACGATTTCCAACTGATCGGCGGGAAGCGTGCGGCGACGAACGGAGATCAGCAACGCATCCGCCTCGGACATTTGATCGAGACCTGGAAATCGATTCTTATCATCGGCGCGGGGAAAGAACCAGGACACTCGATAGTCCGTCCCCAGCATCTCGAGTGCAAAACGCGGTAACGTTTCGCTGGTTCGGTATTCTGCCTCACCAACCATGATTGCCAAATGAGGCCGTCGGTCGTTTCGAAAACGAAACGGTTTACCGCCGAGAATTTGATCGCTACTGATTGTCGGGCAAACATGCCTTTCGATATGGTCGACAATCAAGTCGGTGCCCGTGAAGTGGCTGACATAAGGTTTGGCCGCAGGGTTGTACATCGTGTCGGTCAGATCTCGCATCAAGACAACATTCTTTCCAGCCATCGCCATGCGGCGTAATCCAAATGGTCGCCCCAGTACACACATGTTGGTATGCACGCCGGTAAGTATCACATTCTTGATTCCAAGTTCTTGCAGTATGTTCCAGATTTCGGTGCCAGAATCGCTAATGAAATCTTTCGATTGATCGATGGTGATCGCGTCCATTTGTTTCATCCATGGACTGAGCGGGTTCCGCCCGCTCGCTTCGAGCTTCTTAGCCCAAGCAGCGTGCTCTTGCGGACTATCGTCTTCACCGCCATCGCTTTGATCGATCGGATAGACTGCCATTTCCGACGCCGAAATTTCAGTACACCAATCCGCAATTTTCGGCGGATGGTCGCTGGCAGGTTTTGCGTCGAGTGCTCGCTTCCTGGCCCGGGTATCTTCATAGGCTGCCGTGCAACCGCTTGGCGCGTGAATGATCGTCACTCCGGCATCACGGACTTTGCCTACCAAGCGTTCCAAGCGGGGTGCAAACTCGGTGGCACGTTGCACCGCACGGTAACAATGATGCGCATCCCACATATCACAGACGATCAGAGCGGTTTCGCTGGGTGACCAAGTGGCGTCCTTTTCCAAGCGATGGTAAATCCCACTGCCTGACTGCGTCTCGACTTGATGCCGAAGCCGCAAGGGGATGGCCTCTGCTCCGCGACAATTCGACAATGAGGCAATCGACAGCAAGCTAACGAAATGCAAGATAAAAAAACGTGTCACGTTGATCCCACCGATTCAAGAAAGGAGGTGCCGCCAAGGAACGACGATATCCCAAACACCGATCGAGCCGATTGCAAAGCAGGGTTGCTAATCGAATAGGCGTTCGATCCCCGCCGCTAATCATACCGTCTGTGGGATTGCGAGGCGTCTTCGTCCATTCGCAGCAAACGTACATCGATCGGACAATCGTAAAATCCACAAACTAGTGAGCTCCATCGCGGCGGCTTGTGGACATTTTGACGAATGTCATGCATCGTGAAGCCGTGCGGACCTTGGAACCTCGCGCGTTTAAGATACGATTGACGGCTATGAAACAATACTTTGAATCACTTGACCCTGACACGATCCTGACTCATGCAAAGGGACCAACAGGTTCATTGCCGTTGTCCGACGAAATTCTTCGCCAGTGGACCAGCGGTGATATCTTTGGTTTGACGCAAAGCGTCGGCATGGGATTTGATCCGCGGCGAGTTCTGGGCGACCAGTTTTTGATACTCAGCACTCAGGGTGGCGTCCGGGCACCGGACGGCCAACCGATTGCGCTGGGCTATCACACCGGTCACTGGGAAGTTGGGTTGCTGGTCCAAGCAGCGGCCGAACAGATCTGTCGACATGACGGCGTTCCCTTTGCTGCATTCGTCAGCGACCCCTGTGACGGCCGGACGCAGGGGACCAAAGGCATGTTTGATTCGTTGCCTTACCGCAACGACGCTGCCATCGTGATGCGGCGACTGATTCGTTCATTGCCACAGCGAAAGGGAGTCATCGGCATCGCGACCTGTGACAAGGGACTGCCCGCGATGATGATGGCGCTGGCCGGAACAAGGCACTTGGCAAATGTGTTGGTTCCCGGCGGTGTAACGCTGCCGCCAACGACCGGGGAAGACGCGGGCAAGGTCCAGACAATCGGTGCGCGATACACCAAGGGTGAGATGACATTGGAAGAAGCGTCGCTAGAAGGCTGCCGTGCCTGTGGGACGCCCGGCGGCGGTTGCCAATTCTTAGGCACCGCGGCGACCAGCCAAGTCGTCGCCGAAGCACTCGGGATGACGGTGCCGCATGCGGCCCTTGCCCCGAGCGGACAACCGATCTGGACCCAACTGGCACGCGACTCGGCCGACGCGTCCCTGGGCATGGTCGAGCGAGGCGAAACGATGGCCGACATTTTGACTGATGATGCACTCTTCAACGCGATGCTGGTTCATGCGGCCGTCGGCGGCAGCACCAACTTGCTGCTGCACATTCCTGCGATCGCACACGCCGCAGGACTGAAACGACCTGATGCGGCAGCCTTTCGCGAGATCAATCGCTTGGTGCCTCGGTTCGTCGACTGTCTGCCGAACGGCCCCGTCGGTCACCCCACGGTGCAAATGTTCTTGGCTGGCGGTGTCCCCGAAGTGGCGCTGCATCTGCGCCGACTGGGATTGCTGAAAACGCAAGCTCGCACTGTCACGGGCATGACCTGGGATGAACTTCTTGATCGGTGGGAAACGAGCCCGCGCCGCGAAGTTTGCCGCGATCGATTGCGTGACGCCGATGGCATCGATCCGGACGACGTCATCATGACACCGTCGGTCGCGAAGACTCGCGGGCTTACCAGCACGGTCTGCTTTCCGACGGGCAACTTGTGCCCCGAAGGCTCTGTGATCAAAGCAACGTCGATCGATCCGGATGTGATTGACGATGATGGCGTGTATCGCAATTGCGGGCGTGCCAGAGTGTTCGTTGCCGAACGCGATGCGATTGCCGCGATCAAGGGGCAAACCGATCGACCGATCAAAGCTGGCGACGTGATCGTGTTGATTGGTCGCGGGCCGATCGGATGCGGCATGGAAGAGACGTATCAGATCACGTCGGCGCTAAAGTACTTGTCGTTTGGCAAGCAAGTCGCGTTGATCACCGACGCACGGTTTTCGGGCGTCAGCACCGGTGCTTGCATCGGTCACGTTGGCCCCGAAGCACTTGCCGGCGGCCCAATCGCCAAGGTCCGTGATGGCGACCTGATTGATATCGTGATCGACCGAAATGAAATGATCGGGCATGTGAATCTTGTCAGCGAAGATCCATCGATGACAGCCAAGCAAATTCTTAACCATCGGTCCCCTCACCCTGATCTGCAAGTCGAACCGGACATGCCCGACGACACCAAACTGTGGGCAGCTCTGCAACAAGTCGGCGGTGGCACCTGGGGCGGATGCGTCTACGACGTTGACGACATTGTTCGAAAGCTGCGCGGCGACGATTGAAATCGGCTACCATTTTGCTTTGCATCACGCGAGAAAAAAGTGCCCTACCGACGTCTAATTGATGCCTTTGATTTTCACGTCGCCGATCGTGGCGACGCGGTCGCTTTGATCGCTCGCTCGCGCTCTTCGGGTCAGTTGATCACGTCAACTTGGAAACAGCTTGACCGTTTGATCCACGAGCGATCAGCATTCTTTGCAAACCGCCACTTCGGTCACGCCCACCCCGACAACTCGCACGAGCAAGTCGTCGATATTCTGGCAATGATGCGATACGGAGTGATGGAAGCTTGTGTTGATCCTGAACTGATCTCCGTTGATGAAATGCAAACGGCATCGCCAGAGGCAGCGCTCGTCCTGCAAACCAGCGGCACCACGTCGACGCCCAAGGGAGTCGTCTTGACGCACACGAACTTGCTTGGCAACGCGGCTGCAAAATTGACGGCCGTCCCTCAATCAACCGACGACGTGCGGCTGACCGTCCTACCGCTTTCGCATGCGTACGCCCGTACAAGCGACTTTGGTACTTGGATGATCAGCGGTTGCAAGTTGGCAGTGACCCTTGGGTTTGATGGGCTGCGTGATTTTGCGCCGATCGTGCATCCAACCCTGATGAATGTCGTGCCATCGATCGCCTATCAATTGCTTGATTCCGACACCGACCTCGCCGCGATGGGATTGGGCCGACTGCGATTGCTCGGCTGTGGCGGCGCACCGATTTCGGCGGTCACGTTTGATCTGTTCAAACGACTCGGCATCACCGTGATTCAAGGATACGGATTGACCGAAACCGGGCCAGTGATCTGCAGTGCGACGCCTGAGAATGCGACGGCTGGTTTGGTTGGTGATTTTGTTGACGGATGGCAACACGAAATCCGTAGCGGTGAACTGTACGTCCGCGGGCCGCATGTGATGCAGGGCTACTGGAACGACGAAACTGCAACGCGAGCGAAAATCGACTCGGGCGGCTGGCTGCGAACGGGAGACTTAGTCGAGCGTGATGAAGAGACCGGACAGCTCCGTATTCTCGGCCGAGTGGATGATGTGTTGGTGATGGACAACGGCCGAAAGATCTCACCCAATTCGATTCAGCGCGACCTTGAACAAGTCGCCGGCGTGAACCACGCGATGTTGGTTTGGCGGGGGCGACTGGAATGCTGGATCGATGGAGACATGAACGAAGATTCGATTCGAAAAACTCTCAGCCAGTATCCCCATTGTCGCCACGCGACGCTTCATCGCTTCGATCCGCCTCTGTCGGCCGAGCATGCCGAGCTAACCGCCAAGGGAACGATCCGACGAAACGCGATCATGGCCAGATGGAATAGCGAGTGAAGGCCAAATGAGTGAAGGGCAGGGGAGTGATTCAAGGTATCGCGTACCGAGTCACTTGCGTTCCTGCACGAGGGATCAACAACAGTTCCGATTCATCCACAGAAAAACAGGGATGCGCGTCCTTCCGATCTACGCCAAGCTTGGTGCACTGAATCAATTTTCCGGTTCGATCCTGGATGGTCAGATCACGATCACTGACCGCCACCACACGGTCTTTGTTGATTGCAATTTTCGAGCAATGTGTCACCGGTGGCGGCAGATCAAAATGGTTGATCGGCGTGGCATCACTTGAGAAAATGCAAACGGTGCGATCCGAGATGACCGCAAACGAACCGTCCTTGGCGAAGGTGAGGTTTTGCGGATAGACCACCCACTGTCCATCCGGACGGTGTTCGATTTTGCGAATCAATTTCCCATGACGATCCAGCAAGTGGATTTCTTCGTACGTCACTGCGACAACGCGATCGGTTCCCGGTTGGGGGAACACTTCATCCGAATCCACATCGAATGAAAATTGACAAATTGGCTTGCCATTTGCATCGAATCGGAACAAGCGAGCCGTATACTCTGGACCGCTAACGGAGAGCGAGACCGTGCCCTCGTCGCTGATCGAAATGGCGGGCCAGCAAATTTCGCCGCGAAACTGATCCGGACCTAGCACACACTGGTGCATGAACTGCCCCGATGCATCAAACACATGTGTAGTCACAGTCCGCCCATCGACACCATAGCCATGTCCGTTTTGTCTTCACCGGATTCGTTGCGGATGAAGGCGATGCGTCGCTGGTCGTCGACCGCGAACCGAAAGACATTGTGGATCGGGGAAGCGATCGGCTTGGCATGTCCAAGCAGTTCGAACTGCCGCGACGGCGATGATTGGACGGATGGTTACACCAGCGTCCAATCCTCGTCACCCATGGAAACACCGGCAACGAGGACGGGTCCCAATGCCACGCCCCGCAGAACCAATGCCATCTCAAATGAAGTACGAAATGGCATGATGACTTTCGTGTTTGACCTCTTTAGGCCGGATCGTAGGCGTCGCTGCCTAAACCTCGGCCTCGGGGGATAAACATGCACATCAGAATGCCTAGCAAATACAGAAACGTTAGCGGAATCGCAAGCGCCACCATGCTGGTCACGTCGGCTGGTGTCACGACCATCGAGATCACAAAGATCACCAGTACTGCGACTTTCCAACTGTCGATGAAAGCTTGCGTTTCTAGAATCCCGATTCGTTGCAAGAACAGCATCACGAGCGGCAACTGGAATGCGATGCCGAACCCAAGCGGCAACATCAGCACGAAATTGACGTAGTACGAAAGCCGCGGTTCGATCGCGACGTCCATCGAACCGTTGAACGCCAGCAAGAACGCGAGCACGTAGTGCAGCACTAGAAAGAACGCCAACACGACGCCCGCAACAAACAAGATCACGCTGATCGGAAGGTAGACATAGACGTACCGTCGTTCATGGTCGTGCATGCCTGCGGCGACAAATGCCCAGATGTGATAGAAGATCATCGGCGAGGCAAAAACGGCGCCGACGATCAAGCCAGCCTTGACCCAGATCATGAACGGCTCTTCGACCTTCAGAGAGCTAAGGCCGGTCTTATTTTGACGAAACTGAATCCGTGGTTTCAGTTGATTGGGATCAGGTAACGATCCCAAGATGTCCGCCAGCTCACTAGGCTCGATCGTGACCTGAGCCTCCGTCTGGGAAGCTCCGGCTGGTTCGCCGTTCGTGTCAGTCGGCAACGACGACGAAACTCGCAACGAGTCCATCGTTAATTTCTGATATTCCTCGGGCACATCGTAAACGACTTCGGCGATCAGCGAGCCGCCCGACAAGAACGCCTGCAGCGGCTTGACTTCCTCCGATTTGGGGTCGTAGCCCATTTGATACAGATCGCGGTCAGCCTGAAATTCGCGAATCGCGCTCTCCAGTGGCCGCTGAATGAATAAAATCACGCTGTCGGCGAAAAACAGACCGCCCATCATGCCGATCACCAACCACATGATGGCTTTCACCAAGCATTGGCGAAGCTCATCGAGGTGTTCCCCGAAGGTCATCGTTGAGTTATCAAACAGGTCGTCTTTGGGGCGAGCCAATCGGTCCACGAATCGTGTCTCACTTGGGCCAGAACGTATTTCCGGCAGTAAAAATGGTCAGGGGGGATGTTATCGAAGCGAAAACTTCGACACCTTCACGCTGGCGGCAAGCTAACCTTGCCACAAACCCGCGTTTCCTTAGTGTAACAGCCAGCGGCGAGATCGCCCGCGCCGCCAGTGACCGGAACGTCTCAAATTTAGTGTTGTCACCGACAAAATCATTGCAATGCAACCTTATCCGCTCAGTTTTCGACCTGTCCTAAAGCAAACCATTTGGGGTGGCCGACGTCTCGGCCAGCAGCTGGGCAAACCCATCGGCGACGAATCAAACTATGCTGAATCGTGGGAAGTGGTCGACCATGGCGACGACCAAAGCATCGTTGCAAACGGCGAGCTTGCCGGCCAAACACTGGCCAGCGTGATTGCAAACCACCGCAAATGGCTGCTTGGAAAACACGTGCCCGATGGCCCATTTCCGCTGCTTTTAAAATACTTGGATTGCAACCGAGTCCTATCGGTTCAGGTGCATCCCGACGATGCCTATGCTCTGAAAATGCCCAAACCGGACCTTGGCAAAACCGAAGCCTGGTTTGTGGTCGCGGCGGATCCGGGCAGCCTGATCTATGCGGGGCTGAAACAGGGCGTCGACCAGCAAATGCTGCGTGAAGCAATCGCAGCCGGACAGACGGAACAGGCTTTGCATTCGTTCAATCCCTCGATCGGCGACGTCGTCTTCATTCCGGCTGGCACGATTCACGCGTTGGGCGCGGGATTGTTGATCGCCGAAATCCAGCAGTCCAGCGATACCACATTTCGACTGTTTGACTGGAACCGAGTCGACGAACGGGGGAACAGCCGTCCACTGCATGTCGACCAGAGCCTATCGGTGACCGATTACGTGTCGGGGCCAGTTGCCCCGCGTCGATGCGAGGAAGGCGTTGCGGGCTGGCAAACGATGGTCGAGTGCGACAAGTTCGTGATGCAAGTGATGGAAGAAGGCACGGCAAAAGTTGGCGGCGACGGGAAGTTTCACATCCTGACGGTTCCACGCGGCACCGTAACCCTTTCGGTGGCAGGCCAATCGATGAAGCTCGATGCGGGCGCTACAGTGATGCTGCCAGCGGCAATTGGTTCTTGCAACGTCGCGGTCCAAGCCGCCGGCACGGCCGTGATGTCATCGCATTTGCCGGATTGATGCGAACAATCCCAACGAGCTTTGGCTGATTTGGCGTCGTTTTGATCGGATGTCTCGTCCACTTTCGCGCCGGATACCGAATCAACCACTGTGCCGGCCTCGTCCGCATCGTTGGCTTTGCCCAGATCGCTCTTAACATCGACCGGAAAAGCTTCGTAGGATCCGCGTGCCTGGGCACGTTTTACGACCGTTGCCGGGCACTTTGTCTCGCCGATTCGATTCCGCTGAAAGTCTCGCCATGTCTTGTTGCCGATTCGCCCCCCTACTTGGACTCGTCCTGTCCGCGATTTTTGTCGCCGCGATCGGGGGATGCCGAGGCAATAACTTCCTCGCACCGCCTGGTTCGATGAACCAGCAACAGGCCAACGCGATCGCTCACGATCCGTTCCCTCAAAGCGGTATCGCCCCCGATGACATGGCGTCACGTCCGCCGGATTACCAGCAACCGCTGCCCGAAGCCGTACGAAATCGCCTGGTTCCCGACGCGATGCCTTGGCTCGGCCGATAGCCTGCCTCGTCTGGACTGTCTCGAAATGACGTCTTGAAATGACCGTTTCGAGATCACGGCTCTGACGTGTAAGTTCGCGACGATCGTCGTCATTCACGGGGAAAGTTCGTCCACTTGACGACTGAGCCACTACGGAATCAGGTTCGGTTTTGGTAGGTTGGGACGTTGACGTCCCTTCCAACTCCAAGACCAACATGCCTCGCAAAACCGCTCAAAAACGCCCCGCCAATTCCACGGAAGAGTCCTCGTCACTGCGGCTGCAACGCGTTTTGGCTGGCGCGGGCTTTGGTTCCCGGCGTCAGTGCGAGGAATTGATCGAGGATGGACGCGTCCACGTCGATGGCGTTGTCGTCGACAAATTGGGCACAACTGTGGACGCTAGCGTCCAAAAAATCTTGGTCGATGGTCAACCTTTGCGAAAGCAAAAAGTCGTCTACTACGCGGTCAACAAGCCCGTCGGTGTGGTCACTACCAACCGCGATCCACAGGGACGGCCGCGTGTCGTTGACCTGGTCCCGCCGGACGAACGTGTTTTTCCAGTCGGCCGGCTCGACCTTAGTAGCGAAGGGCTGATCGTATTGACCAACGATGGCGAGCTGGCACAAAAGCTGACTCACCCCAGTATCGGTGTCAAGAAAATCTATCGCGTCGTAGTGGCCGGCAAAGTCGAAAACGAAACGATGAAGAAGATGCGGGAAGGCATCTACATCGCCGAAGGGTTTGTCAAAGTTGACGGTGCCAAGCTGTTGAAAGCAAAGGCTCGATCAACCGAACTGGAAATCACGCTAAGCGAAGGCAAGAACCGCGAGATTCGCCGGATCCTGGCCCGACTTGGCCACAAGGTCCAACAATTGCGCCGCATCGCGGTTGGGCCGCTGAAACTGGGCGACATTCCACCGGGCGCTTACCGAGTTTTGCGGCGAGAAGAAATCGACAAGCTGTGGGCGACCATCGAGGCCGCCGAGAACACGCCGACCCCACGACACACCAAGAAAAAGACCGCCGGCCCGGGACGTTCAACCAAAAAGAAAGCGTCCACAAAGTTTGGTGGCGCGACCAAGAAATTTACCGGTTCGAATGCAAAGTCTGGCGGCAAAACGACAGTCAGATCGGCCGGCAAGTCGACTGGCAAGAAAGCGGGGCCTGCAACCAAGTCGGCTGCGCCGCTGAACACGCCGATCAAACCATCGGGATCGGGTGCGATTATTGGTGGTGACTCGAAGCCACTGGTCGACCGATCAAAATTAAAAGAACACGTCGTCAAAGCCAGACCCACAGGCGCACAGCGTAAAGAAGCCGCAGGCGGAACCGATTCGCGATCCGCCGGCGGCAGAGGCAAGCCGACGAAGGGGAGACCGGGCAAAGGACGGACCAACCAACGACGCACCAAGAAACGCTAATCATGTCGAAACTACACGCCGAGTATTACGCCGATTCGATGAAACAAGTCGACGGCGCGATTGAACTGAATGAACTGATCGGCGAAGGAACCTACCGCGTCCGCATCGCCGCACCCGAGATCGCAGCGCAAGTTGCCCCCGGTCAATTTGTGATGATCCGAATCAAGGGGCTCAATTCTCCACTGATCGGACGCGCCCTGGCGGTCTACGATGTCGTCGCCGACGACGACGGATCGCTCCGGTGCATCGACTTGGTTTACCTTAAAAAAGGCGTGTTAACGACGGCGCTGGCGAACTGCCAGGTCGGTACCGAAGTCACGGTGTGGGGACCGCTCGGCAACGGATTCTCCAACCGCCAATGCGACCACTTGATCATGGCGGTCGGCGGCATTGGGCAAACGCCCATGCTGTTGCTCGGCCAAGAAGCGCTCGGCACGCGATCGTTCGGCTGTGATCGTGCGTCCGGTTGGGCCGAAAAAGTAGAACTGATCTACGGTGCTAGGCGAGCTAGCCTGTTGGCCGGCGTTGACGATTTCAAAGCCGCGGGTTTCGATGTCACTTTGTGCACCGACGATGGCTCGATCGGCGAGAAGCGATTGGTGCCGGATGTTTTGGCCGAACGACTATCGAAAATCCAGGCGGGGACACGAATCCGCGTGGTCACCTGCGGCCCTGAAATCATGATGCAGAAAGTGGCCGAGGCGTGTGAAGCGGCCGGCGTCGATTGCCAAGTCAGCATGGAAACACCGATGGCCTGCGGTATCGGAATCTGTTTTTCGTGCGTCGCCAAAGTCCGCCAAGATGACGGCGATTGGGACTACAAACGAACGTGCGTCGAAGGGCCAATTTTCGACGCAGAGAAGCTTTGCTGGGACTGAGTTCGTCAAGAACGTCGCCAAGACTTTCGGCGGTTTCGCATGCAGCCCGAAACTCTTGACGAGTTTCGTTACGTGAAAACTAGGCTGACGCCGAGCACTAAGGTTTCGGTGCTGCGGCGGCCAACACGGCCAAGTCTTCTGGTCCGACACGGCTGCAAAAATCGCCGAGCGATTCGGTGCCCTCACGGTTCACTTTGAACGCGGCGAAGATGGCGATCAGTTCGTCAATGACGATGTCGTCAGGCACTAAGTCTTTGTAGACGACTGCCAACCGATTGCCCAACCATCCGCCGCCCGTGAAAACGGTGTATTTGTCTTTGGCTTTTCCAACCAAGGCAATATCGGCGTTGTAGGGGCGAGCACAACCGTTGGGGCAACCCGTCATCCGAATCGTGAACCGTTCTTTCGCCAAACCCAACTTTGCAAGCGGGGCTTCCAGTCCATCGATGATGCTGGGCAGACGTCGTTCGCTTTCCGTGATCGCCAAACCGCACGTCGGCAGTGCCACGCACGACATCGACCAACGACGCACCGTGCTGGTTTCTTCGGTCGTTGGCATGTGGCTTTGCTTGATCAAACTGATCAGCTTGGCTTTGTCCGCTTCTTCGATGTCAGTGAAGATCACGCTTTGGTGGCCGGTCATCCGAATTTCAGTTTTGAATTCGCGACAAACTGCTCGCAGCCCCGCCTTCAATTGCTGATCATCATTGTCGTACAGGCGACCGTTTTCGATGTTCAAACCATACGACCACTTGCCATCACCCTGGGGTTGCCACCCCATGTGATCATCCACTTCATGAACGTCATCAGGCGTGCAATCGGCCAGTTTTTCGCCGTAGTACTTTTCGACTTCGCTGCGGAACTTTTCGACACCCCAGTCAGCGATCAAGTACTTCAGCCGCGCAACTTTTCGATCCGCTCGGTTCCCGTTGTCGCGTTGAACTTGCAAGACACACTGGCAAACACCGACGACTTGCTCAGGCGTCGCAAAGGCCATTCGCTTGGCCAGCGCCGGGAAAGTCTTTGCGGCCGATGGGGTCGTCCCCATGCCGCCACCGACCAACACGTTGTAACCAATCACGTTGTCGTCGCGGACGATGGCGAGCAAGCCGATGTCCTGGGTGTACAGGTCGACACAATTATCGTCGGGGAAGCCAATCCCCATCTTGAACTTACGTGGCAGATACGTCGATCCATAAAGCGGTTCGACTTCGTCACCACTGACTCGGCCGTGAACGACTGGCGCCGTACCGCCGCCCTCGAGTGTCTTTTCGCCCGTTTCAGGATCCGTCAACCAAAGCTCGTGATAGGCACTCGTTTGAGGCGCCATCGCCGTGGTCAGTTCGTCGGTCAACGCTTCGATTTGGGAATGCACATTGCCAGTCCGCTTGGCAGGGCAGCACATGATGTTTCGGTTCACGTCGCCGCAGGCCGCTAGCGTTGACAGCGCCAGATCATTGATGCGTTTGATCGTCGGCTGCAGATTGTCTTTCAGGATGCCGTGCAACTGAATCGTTTGGCGAGTCGTGATTTTCATCGTCGAATTGCCGAGCTCTTCGCAAGCGTCCAGCATCGACAAGAACTGATCTGACGTGATTCGCCCACCGGGAATCCGCAGTCGCAGCATCATGCTGTACGATTTACCGCCCCCCTCTTTCTTCGCGGCGCCGCGCGAATCTCGGTCGTCCTGCTGGTAGGATCCGTGGAACTTCAGCAACTGCAAATTGTCTTTGTTGAAATGGTCAACCGGATCGGCGACTTCTTCACCAATCGTGCCTTTCAAGTAGTGGCTGGCAGTCTTGATCTTTTCAACGGGGCTTAATTTTGGTGTGTCGGTAGACATCGAGACACAAATCCTGTGTGATTTCTTATTCGTAAACGGCAGAGCGGGAAAACCGCCATCTCGCGGTATAACTCCCGCAAATCTCGCCTCTCTCGTAACTATACCGGTCGCCGCCCTTTATCACTATGGCGATCAACTCGGACGCAAAACCAGGTAAATCCAAATGACAGCGACACTGTTGGACGGCAAAAAGATCGCGGCAGAGATCCGAGAGGAAGTGGGGGTCAAGGTCAAGGAATTCGTCCAGTCGGGTGGTCCGACACCCTGCTTGACCGCCGTTTTAGTTGGCGAAGACCCTGCCAGCCAGGTTTACGTCCGAAATAAATCACGGGCCTGTGAAAAGGCTGGCATCGACGGCCGAACCCTGCGTTTGCCAGTCGAAACGACCGAGCAGGAACTGCTCGACGTGGTCCGAAACCTGAACGCCGACCCCGCCGTTCACGGGATTTTGGTGCAATTGCCGTTACCCAAGGATGGCAACGGCGGCAAAGGATTTGACGAACGACTGGTTCTCGATGCGGTCGACCCACGCAAGGACGTTGACGCATTTTCGCCCGTCAATGTGGGACTTCTGATGCAAGGACGCCCACGTTTTCTGCCTTGCACGCCCCACGGAATCGTCCAATTGCTGCATCGCGAGAACCTGTCCGTCGCCGGCAAACATGTTGTCGTGGTCGGGCGCAGCGACATTGTCGGCAAGCCGATGGCAATGATGTTGGCCCAGCGTGATGGTTCCTGTGGCCCGAAAGTCGCCAACGCCACGGTCACGATCGCTCACAGCCGGACAGCAAACTTAGCTGAGATTTGTCGGTCAGCAGACGTTTTGGTGGCGGCGGTTGGTGTGCCGGAAATGATTGGCGGCGACATGATTTCGGACGGTGCCGTGGTGATCGACGTGGGTATCAACCGAGTCGCCGACGGTGCGGGCGGCTACAAGTTGGTGGGCGACGTGAATTTTGACGAAGCAGCCAAAAAAGCGTCCGCGATCACGCCAGTACCTGGCGGCGTCGGCCCGCTGACGATTGCGATGCTGCTGCACAACACATTGCTAGCCGCGCAGGCCATTTTCAAAAAATAGCGTGTCCTGACAGCACCTGATCAGGCCTCATCTCGCAAAACGAGTCCCTGCGTGCGGCACAATCGCGCGAGGAGGCTTGTTCTTCGCTGAAACACCGTGTTTTCGGCGTCCAAGATCTGCGACGGGTACTTTATACTGTGCTCTGGCGTTCTCTTTTGCGAATGTCAGCGGTTCTTTGGGTCTGATTTGGATGGTGATTGTTGATGCGTGGACTGATTCAGGTATTGGGGTTGGTGGCTGTCGCTTGGGTCTCAGCGTCGTCTGTCGTTGATGCAGCGGGCATTAGCCTGGGCCAACGCAAAGCGATCCAATCGGCCAACTCAGCGGTGCAACAAGCGGGAACCCAATTCGCCGCAGGCGACTACGAATCGGCCGGCCAGAGCATTCGCGAGGCGATCAAACAGGTTCAAGCGGCCAGCGTCGACGGATCGCCGGAAGTCTACGAACTGCTTTTGCCAGCAATGCGGCGAATCAGCAAGGCGCACACGATGCTGCAATTCGAGGGTGTTTCACTGCCTCCGTTCCAAGTTCCCGACGCTCCGACCGCGGCACCGAAACAAGAACAACCAATGGAATCAGCCGAGATGGCCGCGCCAGAGCCTGCGACCCCGAGAATTTTTGATCTCGATCCCAAGGTCGTTCCCAAATCTGACCCAGCGGCAGCTCCAACGTCCGCCCCCAACGCCATCAGCTTTACGAAGACGGTGGCTCCGATTCTGTCCAATCGCTGTGGCGGGTGTCACATCAACGGATCCAAGGGCGGGTTCAGTTTGGCGACGTTCGCGGCGCTGATGAAAGGGCCGCCCGAAGGAGTCGTTATCTTCGCTGGCGATACGATTGGCAGCCGCTTGATTGAAACGATTGAAACTGGCGACATGCCACGCGGTGGCGGCAAAGTCTCACCCGACGAATTGGCGACGCTAAAGGCTTGGATCATGACCGGTGCCAAGTTTGACGGCACTGATCCGGCAGCTTCCATCACCGGCGGTGCAGGCCCGGCACCGGCGATGACCGCAAACGGGGCTCGCCCGGAAGTACGTCGGGCGACCGGCAATGAAACCGTTAGCTTTGCTGGCGACATCGCGCCCATCTTGGTTGAAAACTGCAAAGGATGTCACATCGATGCCATGCAGACTCGGGGTGGTTTGAACATGACAAACTTTGCCGGTTTGTTTCGCGGCGGTGACAGTGGTGCAGTCGTTGAGCCTGGCAAGAGTGCAGCAAGTTTAATCGTCAAGAAAATTCGCGGCATGGAAGGCGACCGCATGCCGGCCGGTGGCCGTCCGGCGCTGTCAGAAGAAAAGATTCAGCTGATTTCAAAATGGATCGACGAAGGTGCAACACTCGACGGTGCCAGCGAAAACCAACCGTTATCCGTGATGAGTGAACTTGCCTGGGCGGCATCAGCCTCCAACGAAGAACTCAGCGAACGGCGCCGCGAAATGGCCGCCGATAGTTTTAAGCTCGCCAATGCCTCGGGCGCGCCAGTAGCAGAAAAGACGACCGAGCATTTCTATTTAGTCGGTACCGCTTCGGAAGCCACTCTAGAAGTTGTCGCCAAGGCAGCCGAAGATCAAATGAAGATGGTCAAGTCGGTTGTATCCGGTGACAAAGGCGAAGGCTTTTATCATGGCCGCGCCACCATTTTTGTGTTGCCTCGGCGCTACGACTACAGCGAATTTGCCAAGATGGTTGAAGCCCGTAGCGTGCCTAGTGATTGGTCGAGCCACTGGAAATTCGACGGCATCGATGCCTACGTTTCGATGGTTGCGACGGACCGTGATGATGAAGAGGTGATCGCAACACGCTTGCTTTCGCCGCTAACTGGATTGGCGGTAGCGACTCGCGGTGGCGACGTGCCACGATGGTTGGCCGAAGGCGTCGCGACGGCAACCGCAAGTCGCACAAAGGGCCTTGACCGGGCCGAGAGACAAAAAATTGAATCGGAGATTTCGCAAGCCATCGCTGCGATGGGCGATGCCAAAAAATTCCTAACCGGGAAACTGACTCCCGAACAGTCGGACCGCATCGGCGCCGCGATTGCCACCAGCCTGCTGGACCGAACGCACCGACGCAACTTCGACCGCTGCCTCAAATTCCTCAGCGAAGGTGCATCGTTTGATCGAGCGTTTCAACAATCATTTGGCGCCACGCCGACGGCGTTTGTTGACGCGTGGATGAAATGGGTCCGTGGCTAGCGAGCTATTCTTTAGGCCGTCGAGTTTTGCTTCCGGCACGAACTCCCTTGCGGCCTTTTCTTTGCCGACCGCCTTTTCCTCCCCCAGCTGGTTTTGCGTTTTCGATTTCGCTTAGCGGTTTGCCGATGTTGTCTTTCAGCTGCAAAACGCGGTCTCGCAAACTGGCGGCTCGTTCGAATTCCAGTTCTTCCGCCGCCAGCAACATTTCCTGTTCAAGGGCTTCGACGTATTCCAGCGTGATGTAGACGCCGTCGGATTCGGCCTTGGCCGCTGCGACGTTTTCGCGCCGCTTGGCTGCATCGGCTTCGATACCTTTTCGAATGTTCTTGCGAACCGTCGTTGGTGTGATTCCATGCTTTTCGTTGTAGGCCTGCTGAACCGCGCGGCGGCGTTCCGTTTCGTCTAACGCCATCTTCATCGAATTGGTCACCTTGTCAGCGTACAAGATGACTCGCGAGTTTGCGTTCCGAGCAGCCCGGCCGATCGTTTGAATTAAACTGGTCTCGCTGCGCAGGAAGCCTTCTTTGTCGGCATCCAAAATCGCCACCAGCGAAACCTCCGGCAAGTCCAAGCCTTCCCGAAGCAAGTTCACACCGACCAAGCAATCAAAGGCACCACCGCGTAAGTCCTGCAACAACTCTACGCGTTCAAACGCGTCGAGTTCGCTGTGAAGCCAACGACACCTGACGTTCTGTTCTTGAAAGAACGTGGCCAAGTCTTCGGCCAACCGTTTGGTCAGCGCCGTCACCAACACACGTTCATCGACCGCCGCTCGTTTTCGAATCTCGTCAAGCAAATGATTCACTTGGCCGCGGGCCGAAACCACTTCGACTATCGGATCCAGCAAGCCAGTCGGACGGATGATCTGTTCGACCACTTCGCCGCCGGTACGTTCAAGTTCATAGTCGGCGGGCGTCGCGCTGACGAAACAAATCTGTCCCGTACGGTTCTCCCACTCGTCGAATTTCAGCGGCCGGTTGTCTAGCGCGCTGGGCAGACGAAACCCGTGCGAAACAAGCGTCTCTTTACGACTGCGATCGCCTGCGTACATCGCCCGAACCTGCGACACGGTCACGTGCGACTCGTCGACAAAGGTGATGAAGTCATCAGGAAAAAAATCGTACAACGTATCCGGTGTCGCGCCGGGCGGTTTGCCCGACAACACTCGGCTGTAGTTCTCGATCCCTGGACAATGACCGACTTCGGCCATCATTTCCAGATCGAAACGAGTCCGCGCCGACAACCGCTGGGCCTCAAGCAATTTCCCCTGGCTCTGGAATGTTTCCAATTGTTGAGCGAGCTCTTCTTTGATGCTTCGAATCGCTGCCTGGATACGACTCTCTGGCATCACAAAGTGACGCGCCGGGTAGATGTAAAGATGATCAAGCGTTTTGATCGTCTCGCCCGAGACTGGTTTGATCATCGAAATTTGTTCAATCTCGTCGCCCCACATTTCGATCCGAAAAGCGAACTCTTCATAGCTGGGCCACAATTCGATGGAGTCACCACGAACGCGAAACTTGCCGCGTTCAAAGTTGATGTCGTTGCGGTCGTAAAGAATGTCAACGAACTTCAACAACAAGTGATCACGCCGAGTCTTCTCACCGCGCTGAAGCGAGACGATTTGTGCCTTGTATTCTTTCGGCGAACCGAGTCCATAAATACTGCTGACCGACGCAACAATCACGACGTCGCGGCGAGAGACCAATGAACGGGTCGTAGCCAACCGCAGTCGGTCGATCTCTTCGTTGATCGAAGAGTCTTTTTCGATGTAAACATCCCGCTGAGGAATGTAGGCTTCGGGTTGATAGTAGTCGTAGTAGCTGACGAAATAATGGACGGCGTTGGCAGGAAAGAACTCTTTGAATTCGCCGTACAACTGAGCGGCCAGCGTCTTATTGTGACTCAACACCAGTGCGGGGCGGCGGACGTTGGCGATCACGTTGGCCATCGTGAAAGTCTTGCCCGTACCGGTCGCGCCCAGCAGGACTTGTTCTTTGCGGCCGGCCAAGAAATTTCGAGTCAATTGCTCGATCGCTTTGGGCTGGTCACCACCCGGCAAGAATGGCTGGTGCAATTGAAAGTCGGCCGGAGGCAGCGTTTCAGACTCGGTTTCGATTTCAGATTCTGGCATCGTAGCGGGCGATCCGGCGATCAAGTTGGATGACGTGACGCATCCATGTTACCCCCTAGGCCAATATCTCCGTAGGCGGTCACGACGACGGTCTCTACTCATCTTCCATCGCCGCGAATCGAGCAGGCAAAAGAGGGGTTTCGACGACGCAGATGGACCGAAGTTGTTGAAGTGTTTTGGGGCCGATCCCGTACACTCGGTCCAACTGGTTCATTGACGCAAAGTCGCCATTCTGGTCACGGTCGGCAATGATTCGGTCCGCCAAAATCGGCCCGACGCCCGGAATCAACGACAGCTCGTTGGATCCGGCTTGGTTCAGATCAATTTGCAAACGAGGCGGCCGAGCGGCGTTGAATTCGATCGGCCGGTCAACGGGCGCGGATAAGATCCACAGCGATCCGGCAATCCCAACCGCCAGTAACGCAACGATTCGCTGCACCGACAACTTGGCAAAGGGTGACTCGACTTGTCCAGTTCGCTCCGTCATGCTTTCTTGGCCCCTTTGCATCCACTCGGTCGGTCATTGCCGACGCCAACGACTTCTATCAAGCTAACGAACTGCATCCTCGAAGGCGATAAAAAAGATGAAAGATTATGCCACCGTTGAACCCGACGCGGCGATGGAAAGCAACTTGCGATCCCTGGTTCGACTGTCGATCACCGAAGACTTGCGCGACGCCGTCGACTGGACGACGGTCTGCTTGATCGACCCGAACCGACGCGGCGGATGCCAAATCGTGCCGCGAAAATCGGGCGTTTGCGCGGGACTGGCGGTACTGCCTTGGATCATCGAAGAATTTGACGCTGACTTGAATGTGCAAATCCACAGCACTGACGGCGAACAGCTAGAACCTAAAAAAGCAATTGCTAGCATCGAGGGAAATGTTCGCGATCTGTTGACGGCCGAGCGGACGATTTTGAATGTGCTGTCTCGGTTGTGTGGGATCGCGACACTGACAAAGTCGTATGTCGATGCGATCGTCGGAACCAAGTCGCGATTGTACGACACTCGCAAAACAACCCCAGGTTGGCGACTGATCGAAAAGTACGCAGTCCGATGCGGAGGCGGTCAAAATCATCGCAGTGGTTTGTACGACGGTTTCCTGATCAAGGACAATCACTTGGCGCTGGCCGGTGATGCCAATGGTCCGATGGCGGCGAGTGCGGCGGCCGAAAGAGCCCTGGCGTGGCGAGACAGCACGGTTGATCGGATGCATGCACCGTCGATCGTAGAAATCGAAGTCGATTCGCTCGAACAGTTTCGCGATGTGCTGCCGGTCGGCCCGGACATCATCCTGTTGGACAACTTTCGACTTGAAGATCTTCGCGAAGCAGTCGCCTATCGCGACCAGGCTGGTTCACCGGTCGAGCTTGAAGCATCGGGCAACGTCAAAATCGACACGATTGCTGCGATCGCGGCAACCGGCGTGGACCGAATCAGTAGTGGAGCCCTGACCCACCAAGCCACATCTTTAGATCTCGGATTCGATTGGTTCGACACAAACGCAAGCTAGGGTTCGTGCAGAAGCAGTGTTTATTCGTCCACGGTGATGGCGAATGGGTGACTGCCGAGCCGCTTCCTACTCGTTCCCGTCCGAATCAGTTTTATGCAAACTCGTACGCCAATTACCACTCAACGACGTTGGTGGGACGTACTTCAGCCAACGCTCGACTCGGCGGCCGTGATGGCGTCGCTGGCCTTTGTCAAATGGTGCTCACGAGGCACCGTGGACGAAATGGCGGTGGCGATTGGCTTGATTGCCACGATCGTATTCCTGCTGATTTCACAGTTGTCGGGTTTTCATCGTCGTTCCGATGTGGGCACGCCCGACCGAGAAATGACTCGGTTGGTTGCTACTTGGTCGATGACTGTAATGGTGCTTGCAGTGCTCGCGTTTGCCACGCAGTATGGCCAGTATCTGTCTCGCGGGGTGATGTTCGCATGGATCGTGTTAGCGCCAGCACTTGTGGGGCTTGGGCGAATGTGCCAGCGCATCCTACAACAAGGATTGCTGCGCCGCGGAGTCGGCGTTCGTCGTGTTGCGATCGCAGGCTTGAATGACCTAGGCCGTCAAACGTTTCGCAATATCAAGAACGATCCGTCGCTCGGTTTACAAATGACCGGATTCTACGACGACCGAATCGAAGCTCGCGACCCTGAATCGGACACTACCGTCGGTGCTTCAGAAAACGAAGACGAAACGCTTTCGGGAACGCTTACCGACTTGGTCGCCAAAGCACGCCGCGGTGAAATTGATACTGTCATGATCACGTTGCCGATGCGAGCTGAAAAACGCATCCGGTTTATCCTGGACCAGCTCAGTGATTCAACGGCGTCGGTCTATATCGTGCCGGACTTCTTTGTCTTCGAACTGCTACATTCGCAGTGGACCAGCATGGGCGGTTTACCTGCGGTTAGCGTGTTCGAGAATCCCTTGTTCGGTGTCGATGGCGTCGTCAAACGAATCGCCGACATCGCGCTGGCGATGTGTGCCATTTTCGTTGCCGCGGTCCCCATGGCTGCGATCGCGGTTGCGATCAAATTGACATCCAGGGGACCTGTGTTCTTCCGCCAAAAACGTTACGGACTCGATGGACGCGAAATCTTAGTTTGGAAGTTTCGTTCGATGCGAACGTGCGACAACGGCCCTGTCGTCAAGCAAGCTACCAAACTTGATCCCCGCATCACCAAGCTCGGTGGCATCCTACGTCGGACCAGCCTGGACGAACTACCGCAACTGTTCAACGTCATCGACGGTTCGATGTCGTTGGTCGGACCTCGTCCTCATGCGTCAGCGCACAACGAACAGTACCGCAGCTTGATTCGCGGTTACATGCTGCGTCACAAGGTCAAACCCGGCATCACCGGACTGGCCCAAGTGAACGGTTGTCGCGGCGAAACAGAAACACTCGATAAAATGCAGGCACGCGTCGACTGGGACCACCGCTACATCCGCAGTTGGTCGCTATGGTTGGACATCAAGATCATGATCCAAACCGTGCTGGTCGTGCTGAAACAAGACGAAGCCTACTAGTTCGGCAGCGCGATCGTAGCTAGATCATTTAGTCCGTCATGGTCGAGAGCACGAACTTGGTTCCACCGGCTTTGATCGATGCTTGGACGGCTTCGACGATCGCCTGAGTATCGATCGCTTGCTGTTGGTAGCGCAACAATGGCTCGTCACTGATCAATCGCTTGATCATGTTTCGTTCTTGATGCCCGTCGAAGGATTCGGACTTCACCGTTCCGGCGGCGTCATGGATCCAATAACGCGCCGGTCGATCGGCCCAGGGCCGCGTGAAGTCGTCACAGATCAATGACGATTCAGTACCGGCGACCTCGAACCACTTGCGAGTCGCAGTGTCATAGCCACAACTGATCGTTGCGGTTGCACCGTCGTCGAAACCCATCATCGCAGTCAATCGCTGGGACACACCGTCCAGAATCACTTCATCGGCCAGCACCCACGCTGGCATCCTTCCCATTGCGAACCGAACGAGTCCACCGGCGTACCAACCCAAGTCAAGAATGCATCCGCCACCGAGCGATGCGTCCAAGCGGTGATCGCCTGATTGAAACGGTTGGTAGAAAGAAACCGCAGCGCTAACGTGGCCGATCTTGCCAAAGCGGCCTTCGCCCAGCCAGGTTGCAAACGCGTCGGTCCGGTCGTGATGCAGCCACCCCGTTGCGTCGAGCCACCGAACGCCGGCGGCTTGGCAAGCGAGATCTACCTGGCGAGTTTGAGCGACCGAGACGGTAAGCGGCTTTTCGCACAGCACATGTTTGCCATGGTTGGCGGCCGCAATCGCCCACTCGGCATGCATCGACGGCGGCAGTGAGATGTAGACAGCATCCACGTCATCGCGTTTTAGCAGTTCTGCGTAGCCTTCGACCGCTGCGTCGATGCCATACTGGTCGCCATACCACCGTGCACGCTCGCGAGAGCGACTGGCGATCGCAGTGACCACAGCCCCGTCAGTCGATTGCAAATCGGCAACCAACCGACGAGTGATTCGTCCGGTGCCGATGACGCCGAAACGAGTAGAAGACGTGGTCATAAAATCTCAAGCGATATAGCGATAAGTAGGGTGACTGCAAATACTGGACAGTCACTACGGCGACCTAAAACTGCGTCCACACCGTCCACAGTCCCGTGATCAGCATGGCAACCGCCGACAGCCACAACATGATGTCCCACAAATTGCCCGGCGCCAGCCCCGGTGGACACCGTTGGTATCGGTAGTACAGCGCCGCACCTGCTAGCATCGGCAACATGATGCCTTGCGCGATCCCGCTGATCAGCACCAACTGGGCCGGTTCGGGGAACACCAGGTAGATTACCAGGCAGAGAATCGGAAACGCGCCGCTAAGCCAACTGATCCATTTCGCTCGCGTCTCGGCGTCGTCATCGATCAATCCAATCACTCGCATCGCGTCAGAAAACGTGCGAGCGTGAGAAGCGTTGGCAACAAAAAAGGTCGAATACAGAACCGCGAACGCGCCGAACAGGAAGACGGACGATGCCCACGTCGAAAACACCGGCACAAACATCACCGCCAGCGTCCGCACCAGATTGTCTTTCGCAGGATTCAGTTCAACCCGATGAAGGATCGCCGCCCCCAACAAATAGAACGCGACAGTGGCAAACGTGTAGAGAGCCATCGCACCCCATGCGTCGATACGCATCACTCGCATCCAGCCGGCCGCGCGCGTGGTCCATTCCGATGAACCATCGTTCTTACCGACGAATCGTCCGTAGCCTTTTTCCAACAACCAATACGGATAGACGACAAGCTCC
The DNA here is from genome assembly GCF_007860175.1 of Rubripirellula reticaptiva. Lineage (NCBI taxonomy): Bacteria > Pseudomonadati > Planctomycetota > Planctomycetia > Pirellulales > Pirellulaceae > Rubripirellula > Rubripirellula reticaptiva. Next base: position 1,481,842 of record NZ_SJPX01000002.1, read on the forward strand.
GCCGCTCCGACGCCGATGATTCCAAACGTCGCAAGCGCGGTACCGATCGGCCGGGCATCACCGTTGGCGGCTGGCAAACTGAAACGCAATCCGCTGATGAACTCAGAAAAACGAACCCGAAAATCAGGCTGATCCTGCAGCAAAAACAAATTGACAATCGTCAGCAGGGTGAACGCACCGACCAAAACCGTCGATAACGACTGGATCAAACCGTAACGACCGTTTACCAAAATCAAACTCGTCACGATCGCCATCACGGTGGCCCAAGTCGCTGCGTCGGACGTCGTCGTCACGTCGCCGAACTGAATCCGAAACGCTTCCCAGCGTGATTCAATTTCAGCGTCCGTAGTCGTCGGCACGAGCGGCTGTTCGCGGATCGCACTTTTTTCCAGCGCGAATTGTTCGAATTGCAACAGCGTTTGCGCATCGGCGATCTCGTTGTAGGCTGCCCCAGCCTTTGTGATCGGCGCACCAATCGCGAGTGCTTGACCGACGCTGCCGACGATCCCGCCCAATTGGCCGATGCTGGTAAACCACATGATGACCCAGTACCAAACCAACCAGTTTCCGCGACCGCGGAACCGAGGCCCGGGGACTTCGTCGAGCGCCATCAGCGTCGTTTTTCCGCTGATGATCGCGTAGCGCCCAAACTCGACCTGCACGAATACTTTCACGACGCAGCCCAAAATGATCAGCCACAACAGGGTGAACCCCGCTTCGGCGCCGGTCTTGGTGGTCGCGATCAATTCGCCGCTGCCGACGATCGAACCCGCCACAATCAATCCGGGCCCCACATAACGCAACACCTTTAGCGGAGCGGTGGGTGGATCGGTCGTCACATCGCCTTCGGTCAAATCGGCTTGCGATTCGGCGGGTGTCAGATCATCTTCGGAAGGTGTGACGGTCATGGTCGGCGACGCGAAAAGAAAGGGAGAACCAAGAGGCCGGTCGGTTTTAACAGGTTTCTGGTACCCGCGTTGCAATCTGGGTGGTCTGGAACCGATAATGCACTGCGGCGGAATTCTCGTCGTTTCCAAACCGACCCTTCAAACATCAAGAATCCCAATCCGCCGCATGGCCGCTTCACAAGCAATCGATACGACGATCGCCGTGGTCACGCCCGAGAACATCGCGTTTGACTATCAGTTGGCTGGTCCGTTTCGGCGTCTACCCGCTTACCTGATCGACGTGGCAGTACGGTGGCTGATGATTGCCATCTTTGTGGTCGCCATCTTCTTAACCGGCGCCCTGATCGACATTCGCTTGCTTGGCCCGTTCGCCATTGCCGCCGCGTTGATTTTCTATTTTGCCATCAGTTGGTTCTACGGGACGCTGATGGAAACCTATTACAACGGCCGCACGATCGGCAAATGGGCCGTCGGGATTCGCGCGATTGATGTCGAAGGACGTCCCATCACAGGTAAGCGAGCTTTCTTGCGCAACTTATTGCGCATCGCCGACCTGGCACCGATCGCGGCAATGAGCACGTTTGCCGAGGACGTACCACCAGCTTTCATCATTCCCACCGGCATGGTTGGATTGGCGACGATGTTAGTGACCCGGCGAATGCAGCGACTTGGTGATTTGGCAGCCGGCACGATGGTGATTGTCGACGAACGAGCTTGGAAGTTGCCGATTGCGAAAGTCGACGATCCTCGCGTCCCCGCGCTGGCGTCGTTTTTTCCGGGTGACTATCGAGTCTCGCGCAGCATGGCCAGAACGCTAGCTATTTATACCGAGCGCCGGCATTATCTGACGCCTGCTCGCCGGCGCGAGGTGGCTCGTCATTTGACAACATCGTTGATCGAGCGGTTTGAATTCCGCAGCGACATTGATCCCGACTTGTTGATGTACGCGTTGTACTACAAAACGTTTCTTGCTGATGCGTCTGCCGACTTACCTGACCTGGGGCCGCTGGCCGGTTACAGCCCGCTGCGGCGCGATTCCAATAAACCCGGCAAGAACGCCGACTTGCAGTCTACGACGGCAACAGCGACACCACCGCCGATACAACCTGACTCGCCGGAGATGACTCAATGAACGTCGCCGCGCTGTTAGACAAACGACGCATCCAGTGGACCGAACTGGAAGCCCTTTGCGATTCGATGGAGATGCGTGGACGGACCGACAAGACCGGTGCGGCCCATCACCGTGGCGCCGAGGGTGTGTCAAGGTTTTCGGAACTGTATCGCAGCGTGTGCGCGGATTTGGCGCTTGCCGATGCCTACCAGCTGCCGCCCGGCACGGTCACTTACTTGCACCGTCTGGTAGCTCGTGCGCACAACCAACTGTATCGGGCCAATAAATTCGAACCCACGAAATGGGCAGACGTGGTCTTTCGCGAAGCCCCGCAGCAGATCTTTGCGGATCCCTGTGTCCGCATCGCCACGATCGTGTTTTTTGGTCTCTTTGCACTTTCAATCTACTTGGGACGCAACGAACACCTGTTCCCCGGATTTGCCGAAGCGATGGTCGGAACGGCCCAGCTTGAACAGATGGAAGAAATGTATGAACAACCAATTTCCGGTTCGCTCGATCACTACGTTCCGATGGCTGGCTTCTACATCATGCACAACACCGGCATTGGTTTGCAGTGCTTTGCGTACGGCATTTTGATCATTCCGTGCCTGTTCATCCTGGCGTTCAACGCGGTGACGCTGGGGACAGTCTTTGGTTACATGGGCCGCGAAGGTGCCGTCGGCGGTGACAACTTCTATCACTTCGTGACTGCACACGGACCGTTTGAATTGACAGCGATCGCGTTGTCCGCAGCGGCCGGTTTAAGGCTGGGGGTTGGCTTGTTCTATACCGCCGGACTTAGTCGAACGGATTCGCTGCGTGTCAACGCAATGAAGTCGGTGCCCGTGATGGTGGCGTCCGCGGTGTTGTTCACGCTGGCCGCGTTCACCGAAGGATTTTTGTCCCCGAGCCCAGCGCCGTATTTGATCAAAGCCGCCTGGGCAATCATGTCGTCCGGACTGATCAGTTTCTACTTTGTCGTTCTGGGATTCCCTCGCGACGGTTTTGCCCGTCCGAATGTGTCGACCGTTTCATCGCCGTGGGCAGACGATGACGATGGAGACCCTCATGCAACTTGACCAAACGCACGTCGTCATTCGATTGCGAACGATGTCCGAGATCGGCGACTTGGCGCTAGTGATGATTCGTCGCTACCCGGCCGCACTGTTGATCGGTTTCGCCGCTGGTGCAGTGCCATGGGCAGTCGCAAATCTGTTGCTATTGGGATGGATTCCGATCGCTGAATCGGGCTACGGCCTCGATGACGAAGAAGCCATGACGGAAATCGCGCGCTACATGACCTGGATGGCAATCCTAGTCGTTGCCCAGGCGCCGGCCGCAGGAATCATGACAACGGTGTATTTAGGTCAGGCTGTGTTCGAGCAGCGTCCAACATGGGCGAGCGTTTTCCAAGAAACGAAACGACTGTTTACCCGTTGGTTCTGGGCGTTAGCGGTGGTCCGGCTAACCGTGCCGATGATGATGGTGCTGGCGGTGCGATGGGGACAACCGGTGTCTGCTTTTTGGGACGTCATCGCACCAGTGGTTTTCTTGCTTTGCGCATCGCTCGTCCGCGCAGGGCGACCGTTCTTGCCAGAGATTTTGATGCTGGAACAATGCCCGTTGCGAAGTCAAAACGAGAATGTGATTACCGCCAAACGTCGGTCAAAGTCACTGCACTCACCTGTGGCAAGCGATTTGACGGGTCGTTTTGTGGCGGCAGCGTTCGTTTTGACGGCGGTCTTTTTGAGCGTGTTGTACACGTTGATGTGGGCGCGAGGCATAACGATCGGCCAATGGGCCTTCTTAGACTTGACCGTTCTGTTGGTGATGTATCCGCTCGCACTTTGGATCGTCGCTGGCATCAGCGTCTTGGTTCGGCTGCTGAACTATTTGGACACTCGAATTCGACTGGAAGGCTGGGAAGTCGAGCTTGCCGTCCGCGCCGAAGCCATCCGCCAGTTTGGCGACTCAGTGGACGCGCCGATCGAACCGGTAACCACGACCTGCGACGACGTCCAAATGGCCGAGGTTGTGTCATGAACGCACGGCTCTTCCTGATGCTGCTAGGTATAATGGCGTTGGTTTTCAAACCGTGTTCGATGAATACTTTGTTTGCCGACCAAGCGATCGCCAGCACCGAAAATGCGGTGGCCGATTCAATCTGGTTTGATTCTGACAAACAAAGTCTGATCCCGGTTGATGTCGATCCGGAACTTGATGATTCGGTTAATCGCGACAGTCGCTGGTTGCCAAAGCCCGAGAAGGTTGCCAAACCCAAAACGCCCACGACACCGACGACCAACACTGGTAACGGCGGACTGTTTGGTACTGGATGGACGCTTGCCAACGTGCTGGGGTGGGGATTGCTTGCCACCTTATTCGCCCTCGCGATTGCGATCATTTTATTCGCAATGAACAAAGCCGAAATCGACTTGACCGCGAACCCATCCACGCGTTGCGGATCAGTTGCAAACAACAACACGCCGGACGAGCAGATGATCCAGCGGATGAAGCACTTGCCGGCCGAACTTCGCCGAACGGACGTCAACTTGCGAACCGAAGCTGAACGGCTGATGAACGAGAACCTCTTCGATCAAGCGATCATCTTGCTGTTCGGACATCAACTACTGTTGCTCGACCGCGTTGGCATGCTGCGACTGAACCGCGGCAAAACGAATCGCAAGTATTTGCGTGAGACTCGTGAAATCAATCCCAAAACCTCCACCGCGTTACAAGAAACAGTCGACGCATTCGAACGGTCGTACTTTGGGCGTCACGAAATCACGGCCAGCGAATTTGCCGAACTTTGGAAGTCCAACCGTGATCTAGAATCATCGATTCAAGTCGATCAAGGAGCGGTTGCCTGATGGACAAAGAAATCCAGAAGCGAAACTTGATCCGGTCAGTGGCAGTCTTCGTTTTGCTGATGATGTCCGGATGCAGTGAATTGTCGACGGACTACGGCAAGACCAAGGGACTGACAGGGCAATCCAGCTTGAACGGATTTGGTGCGCTGCGAAACAGTTTTGAAAACGCAGGTTACCGTAGCCGCGATGTATCTCGATTGACAAACCGCGTGCGCCGCAGCGATGTGATTGTTTGGACACCCCAAACGCTTGATGTCATCGATGACAGTGTGACTCGTTGGTTTGATCGTTGGCTGAAGAGTGGCGGCAAGACATTGGTTTACGTGGTACCCGACAGCGGCAGCGAAGCGGACTACTGGACGGAAGCCGCAGCGTTAGCGCCGCCGGATCAACGGATCGAGTATCGAAAGCGATCCGCTCGCAGTATCAATCAACGGATGATCTGGCGTTTGAACCGTCAACCCTCGGCTAGCAATGGTTGGTTCCAAATCGAGCCGCTGCAGCACCGAACCACGGCCAATCTGATCACCGGCGATTGGAGCCGGGAACTGTTAGGCGATGACGAGCGAGAGCCGAAATTTGCGACTGAGTTTTCAATCAAAACATACGATGATGCTGCGACCGCTCAAACGCCACCAGCGGTTGCCAAAAACAATTCAGGCCCGACCGGTCCCGCATCCCCTGGTTTCTTGCCGGCCAATGACGTTAGCCCAACCTCGACGCAGACCGGATTCGATGCTGTCGTCAAGGATGCGGGTGGAGATGGAGATGCGGGTGGTGGAACAATCGTGGCGGAAATCCGATCCGACGACTGGCGCACATCGAAGATCATCGTGGTCGCCGGCGGATCGCTTTTGACGAACTTCGCCTTAACGCACGACCCCAATCAGCGACTAGCAGCAAAGATCATCACCGAGTCAGCGTCCACGGTTGGTTCAGCAAACGACGGCGTAAATGATCGTGAAACGCTATTAGTCGGATTCCTGACCAGCGACTGGATGGGTGTTTCGGTCAGCGAGACCAAACCTGGCGTGCCGGTTGCGACTGGCATGGAACTGTTAACGGTATGGCCATTGTCGCTGGTCACGATGCATGGCGCCATGTTGGGCTTGGTGATCTGTTTGATGCTGTGGCCAATTTTGGGACGCCCCAAACGAGTTCACTTGTCCGAACACACACACTTTGGTGATCACTTGGATGCGGTTGCCGGATTGATGAACCGTACCGGCGGCGAGGAATACGCACGGGACCGGATTAGTGAATACTTCAAGCGCGTTCGCGGCGAAACGACCGGTCCCTGGGTCAATATCCAAAGCGAGACCGCGGAATCAAAATCCAAACCGCTGCCGCCACTTGGCATCAAACGCAAAACCATCCTCCCAACCATTACCGCAGTCGATCCTGCGGTTGCCCCTGAAAAGGAAGACTCTTGAACGATCCTTTGCTGCCCTCGTCTGACTCCGAAACCGTTGCCGCATCCCCTGCGCCGACGTCGCCGAGCGCCCGCCAAACGTCAGAAAAATTTCTGCCTATTCGAAAACTGTACGAACAAATTGCCGGGGAAATCGCCAAGCTCTACGTTGGGCAAGACGAGCTGGTGCTGGGCACGTTAACGGCGTTATTTTCGGGTGGTCACGTGCTGATCGAATCGGTCCCGGGTTTAGGAAAAACCTTGTTCGTGCGAACGCTAGGCCGAACACTGGGGTGCGAGTTTGGTCGCATCCAGTTCACCGCCGACTTGATGCCGTCGGACATCACCGGTGCGCCGGTTTACGACATGCAAAAAAGCGAGTTCCGGTTTCGCCCTGGCCCCGTCTTTACTCAATTCTTGTTGGCTGACGAAATCAACCGTTCGCCCGCCAAGACTCACGCGGCGCTGCTTGAAATCATGCAGGAGTACCGCGTCACCGTTGACGGCACCAGCCACCAAGTGCCGCGGCCATTCTTGGTGATGGCAACTCAAAACCCACTGGAAAGTGAAGGCACGTATAACCTGCCCGAAGCCCAGCTGGACCGGTTCATGTTCAAATTGCGTGTCGACTACCCGAGCGCCGAACAAGAGTCTGAAATTCTAAAGATGCACAGCCAACAAGTTGACCTGAACGAGCGACTTCGAAAGGAAGTGCAAGCGGTTACGAATCCTGAGCAAGTCTTGCAAGTCATGCAGATGTGCGCCAGTGTCCGGGTCGAAGACAGCTTAGTGGACTATATCAACAAGATTGTCCGAGCCACTCGGACTTGGCCGGCATTCCATATCGGTGCCTCACCGCGAGCAGGATTGGCGCTGATGCAATCGGCGCGAACGTTGGCCGCGTTTGGTGGCCGCGACTACGCAGTCCCGGACGACGTGGTCGAAATTGCGATCCCAGCGATGCGACACCGCGTTCAATTGACCGCTGAATCAGAAATCGAAGGGCGGACCGCCGACGAGGAACTGAGCACGCTGATTCGAGGCATTGAGGTTCCGCGCGATTGATCAAAGTTGTCGGTGGGCAGTTGCTTGCCGCACCGCTAAAATCAACGGACCTCTCGGAAATGTACTCAATTGTGATCGCCAAACATGCCTCAAACGGCCGACCCTTTTTTTGAACCCTACGACCGCAAGGATATCGCCTACGGTGACGCGCCAACGGCAGCGATCGCGGCGTTTCTGGATCAAATCGAATGCGGGGGCACCGCAATTGACTTGGGTGCCGGTGCCGGACGAGACACGATCGCGTTGGCATCAGCCGGTTTTCAAGTCACGGCGGTAGATCTAAGCAGTCGTGGCCTCAAACGAGTCCGCGAACGGGCCGAGGCAGCGGGCGTCGAGAAATTGGTCACGACCAAGGAAGCAGATGTTCGCGAGGTTGATCTGCCACAAAACAGCATTGACGCCCTGATCGCGACGACCGTGCTCGATCACATTCCCGCCGCCGATGCGAAACGGGTTTGGCAGCGGATGACTGAGGCATTGACCGATACCGGCATGCTGTTTGTCGAAGTCCACACGACCGAAGATCCGGGCAGCGATCAAAAGCCGGGCTGTGACAGCGACGCGCCGATCAGCGAGACGGCCGGCGCCGTGGTGAACTATTTTCGGCCGAACCAATTGGCGAGGTGGGCAGTCGATCCAAGTTCGCGATTGCGAGTACTACGGTACGAAGAACGCCAGGAATGGGATTGCACTCATGGCCCCGAACACCTGCACGGCAAAGCGATTTTGCTGGCCGTTCGCGAAGGATTCTATCCGCCTTGGTTTGGCCAACCGGCGGCTTTCCCAAGGGTCGACTCTTAGGATGGCTGACAAGAAAGCGGTGAGTTCCCGCGGCGACGATCTCGCTCTCGCTCGTACTCACTTGGCAAACGAGCGGACGTTGTTAGCCTATGGTCGAACGGCTTTGATGGTCGCTGCGACCGGAGTCACGCTGATCAAATTCTTTGCCGATACCGTTCCCATCCGAACGATGGGACTGATTCTGATCGGCTTGGGTTTGATCGTTGGGCTAGTCGGAATCCAGAGGTTCGTTTCTCTGAAAAGACGCTTGAACTAACAACGACTTTCGAATTCGATGCTTTATCGCAAACCCGAACCAAAGTCACCGCGAGGCTTGAAGATTTGGCGAGATCGGCTGGGCGCGTAAGCTCGCGTCGGAGTGCTTTCGATGTATTCGGTCGGCGGCATCATTTCGTCACCGCTGATGTAGACGGAATCCTGGCCACCGCACGAGTCGCAACCGCCATCACATCCACAGCCGGAATCACAATCGCCAGGGCCACCGCCCAGTGCTCCGCCGCTGATCGGTGGACAGCATCCGCCGCCACATGATGCGCTGCCGCAGGAATCGCATCCGCCATTGCAACGGTATCCCCACAGGCTTTCGAAGCCGCTGAACACCGAACGGCACTTTCCGCACGACTGGCCGTTGTGGTTTCCGCACTTGTCACATGGATCGACACAATTGGCCGGTTCATTGATCCACGGATCGATGTAAAGCTCGCCGCAACCTTCACAGTCGCCGCATCCGCCACAAGAATTGATCGCCAAAGGTCCGCGGGCGCCGTTTGGCCCACAAGCCATGGGTCCGACACATCCGGTCATCCAAAGCAAAGCCGAGCAAGCAATGACGGCCGCGAATCGTTTCTGCAAATACATAGTCGGAAGCCCTGTGGCAGTCTCATACGTGGATAGATATCCACAACATCGACCAACACAACCGTCACAATTGAATCTTTTTACCCATTCGTTAAGGTCGATCGCTAAGCGAGTTTCACGCAACCATGCTGCACGCGTCCCTACCCCAAAAAGCGGGACGCGACCGTATCGGCAAACAGCACACCGCGATCAGTCAGCCGCATTCGACCGCCGGCTTCTTCCAGCAACCCTTCGGCAAACGAACCAGCGATTGCGTCGGAGCATGCTTCGCGGATCGGAATCCCTGTCTCGCGTCCGATCGCATCAATATCGACACCGTCGATCAGGCGAACTCCAAACGCCGCCCGCTCGCGCGCACACTGCAGCGGCGAGATCAATTCGGACTCGGCCGTTGGCGTTTGGCCCGATTCCATTCGCTTGATGTAGGTCGTCGTGCTGCGATGATTGACTTCACGCCGACCGCCAACAAACCGAGCCGCGCCGGGGCCGGCCGCATACCAACCTTGCCCATCCCAATATGCCAAGTTGTGACGGCAACGATGACCAGCCCGAGCAAAATTGGAAATCTCGTAGTGCGAAAGACCAGCCTCGGCGGTCATCCGGCGACCAGCTTGATACATTTCGACTTCGATCGCTTCGTCGGTGGTCGACAAATCGCCGCGAGACAAACGCGACCAAAACGACGTGCCTTTTTCGAACGTCAACGCATAGGTCGAAATGTGCTGGATCGGCAGCGACAAAGCGGTGCTTAGGTCTTGCTGCCACTGCTCGGTTGTTTCACCGGGTGCCGCGAAAATCAGGTCAATTGAAACGTTGGGAATCCGCGACGCGGCCAACTCAATCATCGCGGCGGCACGCCCGCCGGTATGGCCCCGTTCAAGCAAACGCAACTTGTCGTCATTGAATGATTGAACGCCAAGACTGATTCGATTGACGCCATGGTGAACCAGGCAATCGAGTTTCTCGGCCGTGATGTCTTCCGGGTTCGCCTCGGTGCTGAACTCGACATCACCTTCAAACTGAAACCGCTGCTTTGCGATCGCCAGCAGTTTTGAAAGGGCCACGGGTGGCAAATGTGTCGGTGTACCACCACCAATGAACACGGTATTCACGACAGGACGGTCGAGCGATGCTAACTCGCAATCGATCGCATCCAAGTACCGATCGATCAGGTCGTCTCGATCCGCCACGACGCTAAAGTTACAGTACCCGCAGCGGTGCCTGCAAAATGGCACATGAAGGTAAACCGATCGAGGTGTCGGCCAAACAAACGACGCTGCCGCCATCGCCTCTACAGCCATAGCTTCAAACGGCCGTCCATTTTGTCGGGGAACACTTTGTCGACGAACCGTTTCACTTGGCTCTCGTTGTACCGAGTGCTTAAGTGGCCGGCGATCAGCAGTTCGTTGTTGAAACGATCGGCGCGTTTTCGCCAATCGTCAATGTGCATGTGACCATGTTTGTGAATCTTGTCTTTTCGATGTTCCGGCGCGACAAAGGTCATCTCGTTGATCAACACTTTCGCTTCATAGAAAACCGGATTGTCATCCAGCCCCTTCGGCGCCGTATCACCAGAATACGCAACGATCGGAATCCTCGACTCGGTCGTGATTTCCGTGCCACTTGTTTTCAGATCACGAATTTGTTCACCCGTTAGATCAACAAATTCAGGTTTCAGTTTGTGACGCCGCTGATGAACCACAAACCCAAGCGAATCGATGGTATGAGTCGTGGGCAACGCGGTCACGATGTACTCGCGACTGATATGAGTTTCATCGCCTGGCAACAATCCAACCAGTTCGCAGGGCATCGCACCGCGATCGAGTTTGCGAAAACACTGCAACATGTCCCAGGCCGTATCGACCGCCGAGTCGGGCATATAAATCACCGGCGGATCCATCTTCATCATGCGCCGACGTGACACGTAAGCGGGTAGGGCAGCAATGTGATCCAGGTGCGCATGCGAGATAAACATGGTTGGCGTGCCCATGAATTCCCAAGGCTGGACGCCGACGTCGAACAACAGCTTCAGTTCATTGATCCGCCAGCACGTTTGGACGGCGGCGCGCGAATAGCCATCGATCGTCAGACCGTGATGAACATGCGAAATGAGGGGGACGTTATCGACCATGAATCCAGTGATGCAAATGATTAAATAAAGGTTCGGCAGCCAGGCGGTGATAACAACGACTCGCAGAACAGTCGGCGTTAAAGGCCGAACTGACACACACCAAGACTACCGAGGCATCCCGGGCATGTTGGCAGCCTTGAACTCTTCGGCGCCGTAGTTGTCGACTTCGTTGACACTTAAGTCGTCGGTATAGCTTGCGGTGCGAACCACAAAGATGTCGCCGGTGTCAGACTGTTCGACCGCCGCACCGTGGTGGCGGGTCAATTCCAACGTTGCCAAGAACCACCCAATGACGGCTGATTTGTGAATTCCACCTTCCACCAAATCGAACAGCGGCAATCGTTCAGACTTGCCCAGCTTGGCATGAATTCGCTGCATATAAACATGGATCGGGGTGTCGTCGTAGATGACCTCGGTTTGGGGTGGTCCACCAGCTTCCCGCATGATCCGGCCAAACGCACTGACCAAGTCCCAAATCTCCAAATCAACGATCGGCTGATCTCCCAAATCGACTCGCCGAGCCGGCAAATCGTCCGTCATCCTTTCGTACCGCTGCTGCCATCGGCCGCCCATTTCGTCCAAAACAGCCGCCGCGTCTCGGATTTCTTTGTACTGCAACAGCCGTTCGACCAGTTCGGTTTGCGGGTCCTCGATGGCACTTTCTTCGGTTTCATCGACAATTTTCGGCAAAACCGACTGACTTTTCAGCTCCACCAGCGTGCTGGCCAGATCGATAAAGTCCCCCACATCCGTCAAATCCATCTCCTGCAGCACTTCGATGTAGGAAACGTACTGGTCGACGATCTTAGCCAACGACATCTCGGCCAAGTCGACCTCGTGCCGCCGTACCAGGTACAGCAGCAGGTCGATGGGGCCTCGATAAGCCGGTAAATCGATACGGAAAGACATGTTTAGCGCGTCTGAGGTGACGCGTCCCAGAAATTGAAACCAGTTCACAAAACCATGAAAAGGGACCGGCCGGAAGTCTATCGTAAGCTGACCGGTCCCAAATCGCAGCCCTTGTTGGATTTAGAGGCCAAAATTATGATGCCACGCTTCGGACGGTTCCCCGACCGACTCCATTCGTCCCCCGAACCCATTTTCCGCCCGCTGATGTCTCAATCCAACCAGCGTCATGTTCTATCCGCCCTGGTCCAGAATGTCCCCGGCGTTCTGGCCCACATTTCGGGCATGCTCGCGTCACGCGGCTTCAATATCGACTCGCTGGCCGTTGGCGAAACGGACGACGTACTTCTGTCCAGAATGACTTTCGTGGTCGTCGGCGACGATCAAGTCTTGGAACAAGTCGGCAAACAACTGGAAAAGATTGTCACGGTTGTGAAGGTGCTGGACGTCAGCAGCAGTGATTTCGTTGAACGCGATCTACTGTTGCTGAAGGTAAAGGCGCCAGCCGGATCCGCTCGCAGCGAAATTCGAGAACTGGTCGACATTTTCCGCGGGCAAATCGTCGATGTTGGCCCCGAAGAAGTCATGATCGAAATCAGCGGACGCGAAACGAAGGTTCAAGCGTTCATCGAACGTATGCGATCCTACGGCATCACCGAATTGGTCCGCACGGGCCGAATTGCGATGGTCCGCAGCGGCAACGAAAGTTCAGCAATCGACGAAAGCGAATCTCGATTCGCCTCCTAACGGACTGACGAAGACGACGGATCGCCGGAAACTCTTAATCTTTAAAACCCTCTCCCCGATACTCGAACCGATATTCCTGACATGGCTGCAACGATTTACTACGAAAACGACGCTGACCTTTCGCACCTCAAGGGCAAGAAGGTCGCGATCCTAGGTTACGGCTCGCAAGGCCACGCTCAAGCTCAAAACCTTCGCGACAGCGGCGTCGAAGTCTTGATCGGTCAACGCCCCGGTTCGCCCAACTACGACTTGGCCGTCTCGCACGGTTTCAAGCCAATGTCGATCGCTGACGCTTGCAAAGCAGCCGATGTCATCAACGTCTTGCTTCCCGACGAAGTTCAAGGCGACATCTACAAGAGCGACATTCGCGACAACTTGTCCAAGGGCAACGTGTTGATGTGCTCGCACGGCTTCAACATTCACTTCGGCCAAATCGAACCACCCGCCGGTATCGACACTCTGTTGGTCGCGCCCAAGGGACCTGGCCACTTGGTTCGCAGCGAGTACGAAAAGGGCGGTGGCGTTCCTTGCTTGATCGCACTCGGTGAAGACGCATCGGACACTACCAAGCAAATCGGCTTGGCCTACGCCAAGGGCATCGGCGGAACCCGCGGTGGTGTGATCGAAACCACCTTCGCCGAAGAAACCGAAACCGACCTATTCGGCGAACAAGTCGTTCTCTGCGGTGGCGTCAGCGAGTTGGTCAAAGCTGGTTTCGAAACTCTCGTCGAAGCTGGCTATCAGCCCGAAATGGCTTACTTCGAATGCATGCACGAACTGAAGCTGATTGTCGACCTGCTTTACCAAGGTGGACTCAGCTACATGCGTTACAGTATCTCGAACACAGCCGAGTACGGTGACTATGTCAGCGGCCCACGCATCATCACGCCTGAAACCAAAGTTGAGATGAAGAAGATTCTGACCGAAATTCAAACCGGCGAATTCGCTCGCAAGTGGATCTCGGAAAACCGTGCCGGTGCACCGTTCTTTAAGGCAACTCGTCGTTTGGAACGACAACATGGTGTCGAGCAAATCGGCATCGGACTTCGTCGCATGATGAACTGGATCGAAGAAAAGGAAGTTTGATCGATGCCGAATGCTTTATCCTTTCCCGCCATAGCTGAATTGACTCAGTTGCAGATCGACACGGTCGATCTTTGGCACCGCGAGCCGATCGAAAATCCCTACGAAGGGATCAAGTCGCTTGTCTGCCAACAACATGAATTCAATTATCGGCTGTGGCACGAAGAAGATAAAGCACGAAGCCCATCTGCGACTGATCAAGAGATCGCGACGGTCAAACGGGCGATCGACGGTTTCAACCAAGCTCGAAACGACATGATCGAAAAGGTCGACGATGCGTTGACCATAATCCTGTGTGACGCGGGCGTGTCGGCGGCGGGCGGTCCGATCAACACGGAAACACCTGGCAGCGCGATCGACCGCCTGTCGATCATGTCGCTGCGACTGTATCACTATCGCGAACAAGCCGACCGCGCCGACGCGGACGAATCGCACCGCGCAAAAGTGAACGAACGAATCGCGCTGTGCGAGCAGCAGCACACGGACCTGTCCACGTCGCTACAGCAGCTTCTCGACGACATCTTTGCCGGGCGAAAACAGCATCGAACGTACCGGCAAATGAAGATGTACAATGACCCGACACTGAACCCGTCGATTTACGACGCGAAGAAATAACTCGGGCAGTGACGTCCGGAGTTATGGTGAACAACACCGTGAACAGCCCGGCGAAACTGGTGAATTTCAGGTGGCTCGATTCTTAGCCATTTGGTTTGTATGCGTGCTGCGAGATCGCTAAGCTTTGAGTACCGCGTTTCCCTTCGCTACTCTTCCCGAGGTCTCGTTTCATGCTGCGTTTCTTTCGATCGCCGATTGCGTTCTCTGTGGCGATTTCATTCGCCAGTTGCATGATTCTGCCTAGCGCCGAGTCGCAAGATTCCGTCACTGCGGATGCTGACAAACCTGCTGCAACCGAAACCGAGGACGCCGAAGAGGCGGATCCCTATCAGATCCCCGAAAACGCAACCGCCGAAGAACTGGTCGCCCACATGCGCGCCGTCACTCGGCTACGAGGACGAACCCTCGAGACAATGTCAAAGTCCGCGACCGTTGTGGCGGACACCGTCGACGAGATTCGCAGGCTCGATGACGTCGATGTTGAACTGCTCACTGGTGCCCTGCAGGAGCAGATTTCGGTGTTAACGTTCCTATCCCGCTACGAAAAATTAGCAGCCGCGCGTCTCGAAAAGCTAGTGGACGAACTGGCTAACGATGACCGCCCGGCCATTCGCAAATTAGCTGTGGCCGAACAGTTGAAACAGCGAATCGAAAAGGCAAGTAACGCGAGCCCAGAAGACCAGCGAGCACTGATTGGCGAAATCGAAACGATGGTTTCCGAATCATCGTTCGACCGCAGTGTCTTTGCACTTTCATATCGATTGGCAGAATCGATCGCCCAATCCGGCAACACTGAAATCGCCGCCAATTTCTATCGACAGATGGGCGACTGGATGAAGGCTTCCGACGATGAAGCCATGCAGGAACGGGCTCCTAAAATGATCGGCGCGGCCAGACGAATCCAGTTGCCAGGCAATCCAATCGAGCTGGTTGGAAAAACAACCGAAGGCGAAGAATTTGACTGGGAAAGCTATCGCGGCAAAGTAGTCTTGGTCGACTTTTGGGCTTCGTGGTGTGGACCTTGTCGTGGTGAAGTGCCCAACATGAAACGCAATCTCGACCTCTACGGCGACCTAGGGTTCGCCGTCGTTGGAATCAATTTAGATCGCACGCTGGAAGCTTGCCAAGAATATGTCGAGCAAGAAGAACTGGCGTGGACCAATTTGATCAGCGACAAGGAAGACGAAATGGGATGGGACAACCCAGTCGCCACTTACTACGGAATCTCCGGAATCCCGACCGCAATCTTAGTGGACAAAGAAGGTAAGGTTGTTTCGATGCGAGCACGCGGTAAAGAACTGGACCGATTGCTCGAAGAACAACTCGGCGCCCCGCCTGAAAAAGTTGATGCTGACGACGCTGAATAGTCTCCTACGCTGCCTCCTACGCCACCGAAAGACAACTTGATGATTCGATCTCTATGCTTGATGGTTGGACTGCTTACCTTCACCATTTCAGCGCGAGCTGAATCATGGCCAACGCAAGTTGGTGATGGGCCGGGGTGGATCACGCTTGGCGAAGACGATTTTGTTCGCGTCAACGGCGACGACAAAACGTTGACCTGGAAGGACGGCATCGCGATTGGCAGCGGCACACCAATCGGTGTCACGCGAACTAAAAAATCTTACAAGAACTTTGAGTTGTCGATCGAGTGGCAACACCAAACGCACGGCGGTAACTCGGGTGTATTCGCTTGGGTCCCCATCTCGGCGCTCGAAAAACTGAAACCCGATACGCTGCCCAACGGTGGAATCGAAATCCAGATGCTCGACCATGGCTACACCGAGCTGTACGAAAAACGAAGCGGAAAACCGGGCGACTGGTTCTCGACCAACGGTGATATTTTCGCGGTCGGAAAATCAACGATGAAACCATTCCCACCACTTTCGCCCAACGGAAGTCGTAGCTTTCCGTCAAAGAATCTCAGTAACGGATTCGGGGAATGGAATCACTACTACGTTCGGGGGATCAACGGCGAAGTCCGACTGTGGGTCAACGGCGTAGAAGTATCAGGCGGCAAGGACAGCCAACCGAACGAAGGCTACCTGTGCCTTGAATCCGAAGGTGCCCCGATTCACTTCCGAAATATTCGCGTCCGCGAACTGCCGTAGCCTGCGTCGAGCGAACTCTAGATGCAGCACTCTGCTTCGGCATCGTGAGCCGACCGACGTACAGGATAAACTACAGCAGCGGCAATTGAGGATCGCCGCCTTGGGCAATTCCTTCTTTGAAATGCTTTCGACAAACCGGCACGTATCGTTCGTTGCCACCGATCTGGACCTGCTGGCCCTCTTTGACAACACGCCCTGAATTGTCCATCCGCAGCACCATCGTTGCCTTGCTGCCGCAGTGGCAGATCGTCTTGATTTCGGACAACGTATCGGCCCAGGCGAGCAGTGCGTCACTGCCTTCGAACAAGTTGCCCTGAAAATCGGTCCGCAGCCCATAGGCGAGCACAGGGATTTCTAAGTTGTCGCAAACATCACTCAACTGATGAACTTGCCGCTTCGTCAGAAACTGAGCCTCGTCGATCAAGACACAGTGAATCGGCGCTCGATTATGCTCGTGATCGACGATCACAAACAAGTTATCGGCGGTGTTGAAAACCTCGGCTTCCGCATTGATTCCGATCCGCGACGATACCTTTCCGGCCCCCATTCGATTATCGATTTCAGGCGCTAACAACAGCGTGTTCATGCCACGCTCGCGATAGTTGTAACTGGACTGCAACAGGACCGTTGACTTCCCCGCGTTCATCGTTGAATAGTAGAAATAGAGCTTGGCCATGGCATCAGAATTGAGAGTCACGAGAGTCCGTTTTCTACGCGGAACGATCTTCAATAGAAAATCGACCTCGCGAACAGCTCAATGTAATCAAAATCTCAGACCCGTCGCCAATGGAAAGTTCGTTGTCACTCGTCGATTCTTCTATGACGAAACACTCTGTCCTTTGATCGGATCAAATGAACAGCGAAACACAATGACGGCTGCGATAACGGCGCCAAACCACGCCAAAGCCATATCCTTTTGTGGATCCCAGACGTCGCCTTGCTGACCGTTGTAGGACTCGGCTGCCGCTGGCGAGAAAAAGGTCGCGATCTGCCATTCAAGGATTTCGTAAATCGCACCGACCGCCAACACAACCGCAATGCTCGTGACCGCCGCTGCGCACGGTCGCATACGACCAGCACGCTGTACCAATTCTGACGCAGGAGGCGTCAGCAGCAGGCCTGATGCAAAGTGTACCAGTCGATCGTAGTGATTTCGTTGCCATCCGAAATGCTGGGTCAACTCGATCCCGAACAACGTATCCGTCCACTTGTCGTAAGGCACGAATGAATAGATCCACCGCGCCCCAATGATGTGCAGCATCAAAAATGCGATGATGCACGTGAACGACAGGTTCGACATCCGAAACCAAACCGACGACGACGCCATCCCAACCAGAATCAGCAACGTCGGTCCATGCTGCAATTTCAGTTCTTCTGGATAGGGAGCGTCCCAAAACGACGCAGCCGCCGTGATTGCCGTTACAAACAGAACCGCAAACTGAAACTTCACGGATCATTCGCCGCCCAAATACAACAGTTGAATCTTCGTGTTCGGCAGCGACTTCTTCAGTTCATCAACGCCGGCCTGTGTTACGCCGGTAC